>JAEYRK010000072.1 GCA_023435645.1 Bacillota bacterium | reverse complement strand
AGTCCGAAATGTTTCTTATCATTTCGAGATTTGTCTGCCCGGTAAAAGCGGTCAAATACGCGCTTTTTATCGATATCGGTAATACCGATGCCCTGATCCTCTACTTCAATCTGAAGGTGACCATTGGAAGAAATTCCACGTAGGATCACCTTTTTTTCAGGTGGGGTATAGGATAAAGCATTATCCAACAGGATAGCCAGTATTTGCTTTAGGCGATCCTTATCCCCATAGATCATAGGCAACTCCTCCTCTTGAAGGTCAAGTAGGAGACTAAGTTGGTTCTGTCTGAACAGAGGTAGGAAGACTTCGTAGGTTTCAACCAATAGGGTATCGATTTCAATAGGCTCGCTCTTAATCTGCCAGGTCTTTGTATCCATACATGCCAGTAGAAGCATATCGTCGATTAAGCGGGCCATGCGTTTGCATTCCTGATCAATTCCTTCCTGAAATATGTGAGCTTCCGAGGAGGCGTTTGCGAGTGCTGCATTATTTGCCATAATGACGGACAGAGGAGAACGCAGCTCATGGGAGGCTGCGGCGATAAAGGAGGTCTGTCTACGATTGCTTTCTTCTAAGGGCTTTAGCATTTTTGATACAAAACATAGACTTACCAGGAATAATGAGATAATTCCTGCTAGGCCTAAGAGGGAATATTGTATTCTTTGATAAATCATGGAGGAGTGATAATTTGGTAAGAATTGAAGTAATAAAAGACTTCTCCAACCGCTAGCTGTCGGTAGGATTACAGTAAGTCCATAATAGATATCGCTGTTATCGCCCTTTATGGTATAAACACTACTTTTGGCTTCATTGAAGTAGATAGGATTTTTATCGATATCAATTCCATCCTCTAAAGCAAGATCTATAAGCTGCTTCATTAACAGGTCTCGGTCCGTAGGGGGTTGCCATACACCCTTAAAGGAGAGGGGTCTGCCATTGTCCTTAATCTGTATGATTAGATTGTTTCTTACTTCTAATTGGGCAAGCCAACTATGCTTCACTGTATTCTCGGCTTGAAGCTTGTTGATTATTGTGCTTCCATGATTGGTAAAAGTCTCCAATCCCTTTTCTTTCAGCTCCTTCTCATTTACTAGGAAAAGGATTATCATGACGATAATCAGAATAAATCCGGTGGATACCGTATATAACAAAACCAACTTATTGCGTAAGGATCTATACATAGTCTCCCCCTATGCTAGGATGTTTCCACAAGCTGATAGCCCACAGAATGAATCGTTTTGATTTGTGCCCTGCAGTTGGCAGCTTTGAGACGACGGCGGCCAAAATAAATATAATTGTCTAAGTTACCGTCCTCAATAAAGGCATCAAGCCCCCAGACTCTTGCAATGATTTGTTCTCTGGTGAGGATTTGACCCTTATTCATCATCAGGAATTCCAATAACTTCGTTTCCTTATTTGATAAGGTCACGGTTTTATATTCGGTAGTTAGGGTATGTAGGTCAATATTTAGAGTGAAGTTAGAGAATTCAAGAGTTCGGGTATGATTGATTACTCTGGGGCGCCTTATTAATGCACGAATTCTTGCCAGAAGCTCACCTGTATCAAAGGGCTTGATCAGATAATCATCTGCTCCTGCATCTAATCCGTCAATTCTATCATGAATACCACTCATAGCAGTAACCATGATTACCGGGGTCGTAATATTATTTTTACGAAGAAGCTGCAGAATGGATAAGCCATCTAATAAAGGAAGCATTCGGTCCAATATAATAACATCATAGGATGCCGAAGAGGCATAATAAATCGCATCCTCCCCACTCATCATGATATCTACATCAAAAGCTTCTTTTTTAAGAGTAACACTAAGAGCTGTACACAGATCCTTATCATCCTCAATCAGTAAAAGCTTCATAGAACTCCTCCGAATAATTCCCTAGAATTAGCGAACCTACCATAATTATAACACAATAGCATGAAAATCTCTAATAAATCTCAAATTATACCTGATATTGTTAGAGATTATTTAGATATCCGTGTTTTATAGTAAAAGTATGTATAAGGAAAGTAGATTTTCCAAGAGGAATCAAAGAGATGAGCATGGAGGAATTGATTATGAAGAGGATAGTAGGGATGATCATGGTTGCCATTTTGCTTTTACTCACAGTGGCAGGCTGCAGCGCTAAGGATAAGAAAGTCAAGGATACCGACAAGACCCTAGAGGGAGAGTTAGCGAAGGGAAGATATGTCGAAGAGGAAATAGCGTTTCCTCAGGGTGTCGATGCTTTAGAAATTATATCTCTCACGGCTTCACCCAGTGGAGATATCGAGCTATATGCATACAATAATGGCGTCTATGAAAAGTATTTGTATAAGGATGGGAACTGGAATAAAGCGGATGGAGAAGCCTTGCAGAAATTCAACAATGTAGCTTCTAATAACTTCATAATGAATGAGGTGTTTTATGGTGAAGATGGGAAGCAATATCTGTTAGGGTTTACGATATCCGAGTATCGTAGTGCTCTATATCGATTATCTGATGCAGGAGAATTTGAAAAGGTAGATATCAAGAGATTTGAGGACAATTATGAAGAATGGGAAAACATACCCTATTTCCCGAAGGTACTGAGAGTGTTGGAAAATGGTATGATCACTGCCTCCTACCCATGGAAGGTAGTTGAAGTATATTCTCCCGATGGGCAGTCCGTGGTTGGTGAATATAGCTGTGGAGGTTCCTGTATGCTGGCGGCGGAAGGGAATCTTCTATATTACACGGATCAAACTGACAAAGAAATTTTATCCATTAATATGGAGACGAAGGAAGAGGGGACCCCGCGTCCGGTAGAAATCGAACTGTTTGAAGAGGGAAGATTAGAATTAGATAATGGAACAATTCATTTCAGTAATACAAGTGGCATTCACCTGATTCAGGAGAGTGGCACCATATGGGAGACCATAATTGACGGCAGCCAGAGTAGCTTAGGCATGCCTTCTAAAACACTTAGAAATTTTGTCCTGGGAACAGAGGAGGACTACTATATCGTATTGACAAATATGGATAATACGGAGATCAGCATAAAGCACATTTTCTATGACGAAAATGCCAGTTCTGTACCTCCGATTGAGCTTTCCATATTCTCAATAGAGGATAATCCAACGATCCGCCAGGCTATTACTGTATTTCAGGAAAGTCATCCGGAGGTTAAGATTAATTTTAGAGTTGCTAATTTAGATAGTAAGGTGAAGTATACCTACGGAATAAAAAACCCGGAGGAGACAATAACCCTAAAGGATCATATTAATGCCCTGAATACAGAGCTTCTTGCTGGAAGAGGTGCAGATATATTAGTGCTGGATGGTTTGCCAATAGAATCTTATATAGAAAAGGGAGTTCTTGAGGATATGGGAAGTGCTTTCACCCTAATGAAGGATGCGGGGGAGCTCTTGCCCAATATCATAGACCCTTACGTTTCTGATGGTAAGGTATATACGATGCCAATTCGCTTTAAACTTCCTATCATATATGGATCGCAAGCTGCAGTAAATGCTGCAAATTCTCTTCAGGAGCTGGCAGAGTATGCCCGTAACAGCACAGAGCTACCGTTATTAAAAGCAAGTAACTACAGGGCGTTGACAGCCTGGTTTTTGATGACCGGTTTCGATCAGCTGTTAAATCAGAACAGTGAAATTGATCAAGCAGCCTTACAGAGCTTTCTTGAGACGATTCAGGTACTTTCAGACGCTATTGATGCTTCTGACGAGGTAGAAATCGATTATATGAATTCAGTGAAAGGGAGAGTAATGGGATATTGGATCGCCTCCTCGATGGATGTACATAGGAAAAAAATACAATCCGGTATAGAAGAATTGGGTGGAATAAGTGATTTTGCCATACCCATAGAAGCGGTTCAAGTATGGCAGGGATCCTATCGAGCAATCAATAATTCGTATAAGTCAAGTGGCTTGGTTGGATTAAACAGTGCCGGCAAGCAGAAGGAGCTTGCTTTAGAATTTATACAATTCCTATTTTCTTTGGAGATCCAAAGACTGGATCTGCTGGACGGTTTCCCGGTGAATCAAGCTGCTATGGAGGAATGGATTCAGATTGGCAAGCAGGGTTACGGTTTTAGTGTTGGTGATGGGGAATATTCTATTAGTGCCTCTTATCCGAATGAGAAGTCCAGAAAAGATATCTATGAAGTCATCTCTGCGGCGGAGCAACCGATGACGAATGATTTGACCATGGTTGATATGATACTGGATGAGGCAGAAAGATATCTAAGAGGTGATATTACAGCAGAGCAAGCAGCGGAAAATGCTGTATCCAGCATTAATTTATACCTGTCAGAATAAGTGGGGGAAATCTCCTGCTTAAGTCTGTGCAGACGATGGAAGGAAGCAACAATGAAGAAAAGTATGAAAGCATGGGCCTTTTTAGCCCCAAGCTTCCTAGGAGTCATCCTTTTTGTATTAATACCCTTTGGTGATGTAATCAGAAGATCCTTCTTTGAAGCAATGAGTGGTAAATTTGTTGGAGTGGATAATTACATAGGTGTGCTACAAAACAAAGCCTTCCAAATGGCTGTGAAAAATACCGTACGATTTATTGCTGTATGTGTTCCTATCTTATTACTGCTATCCTTAATTGTATCGGTAATGATCAGTAGTCTGAAAAAATACAGAAGTTTTTTTAAGACCTCATTTCTTATCCCCATGGCCATTCCTGTAGCATCCGTGGTATTTTTATGGAAGGTAGTCTTTCATCAGAGCGGACTTTTGAATGTGCTGCTTTCAAGACTTAATATCGAGGGCTTTGATTGGATGAGCACAAAGGCATTTCCAATCCTAGTAGTAAGCTATCTGTGGAAGAATATGGGGTATGACATTGTGCTTTGGATTACCGGAATTGACGGGATATCTACGTCTTTGTATGAGGCTGCCTCTGTGGACGGAGCAAATGCCTGGAAGAAATTTTGGTATATTACCTTACCGGGGCTCCTTCCTACAATCTTTATTGTTTCGGTACTCTCCTTATTAAACACCTTTAAGGTGTTTCGTGAGGCATATTTGATTGCCGGGACCTATCCAAGAGATGATAGCATTTATATGCTTCAGCATCTCTTTAATAACTGGTTTACAAGGCTCGATATTCAAAAAATGTGTTCGGCAGCAGTGATGGTAGCATTGATTATTATAGTAATTATTCTGATATTGCAAGGGCTGGACAGAAAATTAGGTGAGGAAGAATGAGTATCCTTTTGAGCTTAAAAAGAAAACTGAATATACTTTTTCTATTTGTATTATCGCTGATTACAATCCTGCCGCTGTGGTTTGTTATTACCGGTTCCTTTATCGGTCCCGGTGAATTTGCGGAGAATTTTTCGGCGGTACTAAATAATACCTCTGGAGAGGTATCCTGGCCTTTACTTCCGAGCTATCCAACCTTTCGTTCCTATGTGGAGCTGCTGCTTGATACACCGAGGTTTTTTGTGGTGTTTTGGAACTCCTGTAAGCAGGTGTTCCCTTCTCTGCTGGGGCAACTGATCATTGGCGTTCCGGCTGCCTGGAGCTTTGCCAAATTTGATTTCAGAGGGAAGAAGGCTATTTTTACCATGTATATCATATTGATGATAATGCCTTTTCAGGTAACGATGGTATCCAACTATCTGGTGCTGGATAAGCTCCACTTACTGGATAACCACTTATCAATTGTTTTGCCGGCAGCCTTCTCCACCTTTCCTGTATTTATCATGGTTAAATTTTTTAAGGCGATTCCCAAATCCTTATTTGAGGCAGCCAGCATTGACGGAGCAGGGGAATGGAGAATATTTTGGAATATTGGAGTTCCTATGGGCCGGGGAGGAATTATCTCGGCAATGATACTGGGTTTCCTAGAGCTTTGGAATGCGATTGAGCAGCCGCTGAACTACATTAAAACAGCAAGCCGGTGGCCATTAACTCTGTATCTACCTAATATTTCGAGTGCAAAGGCAGGCATATCACTGGTGGGTTCGGTCATTATGCTACTACCGGCGCTACTGCTATTTCTATATGGACAGAAATATCTGGAACAGGGAATTATGGTATCAGGAATAAAAGAGTAAAGGGCCTTTAGGTGATGAGATATGATGAATATAAAATCCATGTTAAAGTCTGAAATTAAAAAAACCAAAATCACTGCCCCCCATGCAGCAGGTAAATTACTAATAGTATTTTTTGTCTTTATGCTTGTATTTACCTTTGTATCCAGGGCGGTGGCATCCTTTACTGTAGCAAGAGTCACAGTAAGTAATCCGCAAAGAAATAGATTGGTATACGCTATCACAGGCATGGGGGAGATTATTCCGGAGGAGGAGCAGCGCCTTATGGTATTACCGGGATATCGTATCAAGGATATCTATGTAAGGACAGGAGAAGAGGTAGACCTTGGTACGGCTTTATATTCTTACAGTATGGAGGATTTACAAGACAAATATACTTCCATCGAAAATGAGATCAAGAAAATTGAGCTCTTAATGGCTGGGGAACGCTTAAGGCAGCAGCCATCTGAAAGTAAGACCTCCCAGTCTGCAATCATAGCCCGAAAGCAGGCCAAGGAAAATTTGGAGCTGGCGAATAAGAGGCTAGAGGAGGCGCAGAAGGATTACGATCATAGTATAAGCAGCACCAAGGAAAAGCTCCTTAGCAATAAAAAGAAGGAATATGAGACTGCTAAGAAAAGCTATGAGCGCGTATTAAGCGCCCAGGAAAAACAACTCATGCTTGCGCAAAGAGTAGTGGATGATGCGAACACAGCGTTAGAACAGGCGGGAGAGACCAAATTCAAAATCGAACTACTGATTACTAATTATAAGGAGGCAGTAATAAGTAAAGATAAGTTAGGGATCTATCAAGCACAGGAGGATCTATTTGAAGCCTTCTATGGCGGGGACGAGGCTTATGAGAAGCATAAGGATGCGATCTATAGGACAGCATCGGCAGTGATGGGAGGAGGGTACTATCTGCGGAATCTGCAGAATATTATCCTGCAATACGAAGAGCGCTTATATACTTATCAGGGCGAGCTGCAAAGTATCCTAAGCAGCTCCGATCCTTTGGTTAATACCGAGCTGAACAGAAGAACAATGAATGAGAAATATCAAAGTGCCTTAAACTCATATTTCAATATCCTTGAGGAATATGAACGGCAAATCGAAGCTATGGAGGCTGCTTTAGAAGACGAAAGCGGTGAGCTGAAAAGACTCAGAAGGAATGACAAGCGATTAAAAGAATACCTCATGCAATTTCACACATCAATAGAAGCGGGAGCTGAGCATGAGGAGCAGGAGAAAAATCTGTTTCAATTCATTTATGGTGATCAGCAGAAGGGAAAAGAGCAGGAGATCAAAAATAAGACGCTGGAGCTAACGAGAGCACAGGAGGATTATGATTTATTAGTAAATGAATTTGACTTGGAAAGAAAAGAACTACAGGCAGAAAATGATGAGCTTAAGAATATCATCAAAAGCATGGAGGATGGAAGCTATGATTATGAGGATGCTTTGGAGGGTAAAAAACAAGCCGTAGAAGCTGCTAAGGAGGCAGTCAGAATTGCGAAGCAGATTGTGGAAATCAATCAAGTGGAAGAAGCCGCACCCAATGATCAGAATAGCAAGGAACTATCGGAACTGGTTCTACAAGGCCATACGATTGATCTGAATACGAAAAAACAAGAGCTGGAGGAGCTAAGGATACTTCTGAATGACTCCGGAGAAGTGAGGTCTCCGAATAAAGGTGTTGTTACCTTTATTGGGGTGGAGGCAGGCAGGACGACCACAGGAGAAGAGATGATAAAGCTGGGCTTTGGAGAATATGTATTTAGAGCAGCCTTTGGCAGAGACGAAGCAGCAAACGTAACAACAGGGGCTATAGTTAACATCAGCCTGGCAGGTAAAAAGACGGATATTGAAGCAGAGATAGAAAAACTGTCAATGACAGAGGAGGGCATGTCTGAAATACTTGCGAAAATGCCGGATAGCAGCTATCTATTAGGTGAGAAAGCAGAGTTTAAGATAACCACCCAGTCCGAGCAATTTGATCTATGTATTCCCATACTGGCTATTCGGGAGGACAACTATGGAGCCTACGTTCTTGTACCACAGGAGAAGGAGGACATACTGGGGACTCAATTAACCGCTGAGCGGGTCAATGTCACTATACTGGACAAGGGAAGCAAGACAGTGGCCGTGGAGGGAGCATTATCAGCGAAAAGCCAAGTAATCACTGACAGTAATAAATATATTAATGTCGGAGATCGGATTCGAATTGATATGAAATAGGAGCATGCCATGAAACATAAGTTTGAATTACTTAGGAAATACAAGAAGCAAATAGGGAAGCTTACGATTCTGATCTTCGGTATCAGTACTTGGACTGTTGCGATCATTAACTACTCATACATATCAGATTATCATGGTGCGGTCAGTATAAGGTATAAAGAGCCCATCCTAAGAGAGCAGGAGATAGACCATATTGTTGAAGAGATGATTTCTAAGGAGAATCTAAATATACCGGAGGTTACTCTTTGGCAAAGAGAGGAGGACATCATAATTAGCAATCAAGTTACCAATTCTTCCGTAAGTATTGGACTAATCACGGTGTCAGGAAATATGACAAAGGTATACCCCAAATCCATGCTGTACGGCGGATATCTGTCCAAGGGGGATGCTACAGGCTGTGTTATTGACCTTCATACAGCATATCAGCTCTTTCATTCTGAAAATGCAGTAGGCCTCACAATCAGCCTCAATCATAGGGAATATACCGTGCGTGGAATCATGCAGGGGATGGGCAGCAATACTGTGATTGTTCAAAGTGAGAAGCAGAGGGCTACACAGGGAGAGGAGATA
>JAEYRK010000067.1 GCA_023435645.1 Bacillota bacterium | reverse complement strand
ATCGGGATCTGCATTCACAACCGAAAGAACTCAGAGCGTTCTTTCGGTTCTGTGAGGTGTTTGTACTTAGCTCACTTTTGCTTACACGCAAAAACCGCCCTCTGATTACTCAGAGGGCGGGAATATTCTCGCGGTACCACCTCATATTTATCGACTGCTCGCACAGTCAACCTTTTTGAGTACGCCGTTTTAACTTCCATTCTAAGGTTATTTACCATAGATAAAGTATAGTCGGTTATACTCTAGCACAATAACGGGTGCAAGGGTCCGTCACAGCTTACTAAGATTACTCTGTTCGGTGTGAAGCTCAAAGACGTATTCGGAATGCCCCTGCCTGCACCTCTCATCAACCGGTAGCTTTCTGTAGGAGGAAATCACTCTTACTTCTTCTTATCATCGCTTTTGCTATATTGAGCGTAAGTATAGCAAGTTGATTTGTTTTTGTCAAGAATAAGTTTTATAGTAAACTAGTTATTGAACAAGTTATGTTCTACCTTTCTGTATAAATAACTTTAGTAGTCAATATATTCATTCTGTCTCCTGAATTTAGTAATATGCTTAAGCAAAAGCTTTCGTTATTAGTTTGATATTCAACAAGTCTATCGATAATATCATTACCGTCATTAGCACTAAGTTCACTTACATATATACCTGCTCCCCATGGCTCATAAAAGCTAAAATCTATATACTGTACTCCTTCGCATATAATTATAGCTTCAATATACTCATTATTACACTCACAAAACTTTATAGGTACTTCTATTCTGTGCATATTATAATCGCAGGAGACATTAGTAATTTCAGCATCATGTAAGTATAAGTCTTGTATTTTATGTATTGTATTTTTATTAAATGTCAATATTGTCACCTCATTTTATTTTAGGATCTGCATTCCATTCATATATAGATTTACCCGTTTTAGGGTCATGCCATTTTATGATTTTACCATTGTTATATTCCTTAGGTATTAGTTCTTCTGGATTAAAAATCCTTTGGGTCTTCAGTAAATTCGGTCTCACTCGCTCCCTTTGTGTCATTTTTATTTTCCGATGACGTAATATTTTCAACTGTTGCATACACTGGATATGTAGCAACACCAATACCTAAGAATTTAAAAATCCCTTTACCAATCCCTTTAACACCTTCCAGTAGAATATATCCTAACGATACCGGATCAACTCCACCTCCTCCTGCTTCACCACCAATATATTTATTTTCATGTCCACTTGGATCATGATAAATCATCGGATTATTAATACAGTATGTATACACATTCAGAGTAAGAGGATTATTTATCTGCCCTTCATATGTATCCTCATTGATAAACCTTCCCAGCTTCGGATCATAATATCTCGCCCTAAGATAATAGCCCTGTTTCTTCGTCATAAACCTATCCTGTATATTTGAACGGGTTACTGATAGTCTCATTACTTTCTTCTATATTTCTCCAGTCATCATACTTATAATTATTAGCCACATTGCCGTTTCTGTCAACTATCTGGATGACGTCACCATGTCCGTTATATAGGTAATAATACTCACCGCCGTATGATTCCTTCTTTACTATTTCCTTGTACGGTCACCAAACATAATTGGCCTTAACATGTACCCTCGAATACTAGCGAAATATTCTTCTAGTATTTGCCATAAACATATGATATAACATCTTCTATACATAAAAGTATGAAGGTATTCTGTATATTATTATCTGAGGGAGGGTTATTATGATTAACAGCAGATGTGAGGAAGCAGTGAAGTGTTTCAATGAGGGCTTTAATTGTAGTCAGGCCGTCTTTGCCACCTATAGTGAGCAGCTGGGACTGAATAGGGAAGCTGCTCTGAAAATTGCCAGCCCTTTCGGTGGCGGGATTGCCAGAATGGGGGATACCTGCGGTGCCGTAACCGGAGCCCTTATGCTGATTGGACTGAAGGAAGGCAAGTACCTGGCGGAGGATCATGAAGCAAAGGACAAATGCTATCGTCTGTCGCAGGATTTTATAAGGAAATTCAAGGAGCTTTACGGTTCCATCCTTTGCAGGGATATCCTTAGCTGTGATATTAGTACAGAGAGCGGACATAAATTTGCAGTGGAGCATAATCTGACTAAAACACTGTGTCCCGGCTTTGTCAGGGACGCCTCCAAAATAGTGGAAAATCTTCTGGAACTGATCCCGGCAATCATACCTGTGGATGCACCGGCAGAGGTTCAGGCAGAGGTCTCTGAACTGTGATTGCGGATGTAAAACCGTAAAACTGGGTATTATCAAATAACGCTTATGAAAAATCCCGCCTGAAGGTCTCTAATCAGGCGGGATTCATAACTGATCGACTATATAAAGAATTAATCCTAACTAATACTCTATAATCAATTAATCTGATAGTTTATTAATCCTATAATCTATTAATCTATTTATCAAATAATCTTCTTACTTTACTGCTTCCAGTATCTTATAGAAGGCAAGCTTAGGATTGAAATCCCCATCAAACAGCAGAGGATAGCTGGTTACTTTATGGAGTGAGGTCAGCCAGGTATGGGCATCACTGATTCCCCAGAAGGTTACATTGGTGATAGGGATTCCCTCTTTCTTTAGCTTCACTAATAATTTAAACAATTCTGCATATCGCTCTGCCTGCTGCTGAAAGGCAGCGTCCGTATTCTGGGTATTATGCATATCCAGCTCTGTAACATTGATTTCAAGTCCCAGACTGGCGAATTTTCTTAATGCTGTTTCATAGCTGCTTAAGGACGGATAGTTCATTAATATATGGGACTGCATTCCGATACCGTCGATCAATCCTTTGTCCTTCAGCTTTGAAGCTATCTGATAGATTGCGTTGGTTCTGCTGGTTTCATAAGTGTTGTAATCATTATAATATAATTTGGCATCATCATAGGAATACTTTCTCGCATATTCGAAGGCTTTCTCGACGAATTCTTCCCCAGCTATCTGATACCACAAACTATCCGATACACGATATCCATTCTTCTGGTTATGGTTCGGTTCTACTGCTTCGTTGACAACATCCCAGGCATAGATAACATCGGGATACTTACTGGTACACTCCATGACCTGACGGATATAATTCTCCATTCTCTTCAGCAGAATCTCTTTCGTTACCAGCGGGGCTTTCGCATCTCTGGAGAAGTTCTCGGTAAAGAACCAACGGGGCGTCTGACTGTGCCAAACCAGTGTATGGAATCTTACCTTCATGCCATGATCCTTCGCATATTGGAGATATCGTTCAAGATTGGCGGTCCTGATGGCAGGACTTAGGTTATACTTCTTCGGGTCTGCGCTGCTGGTTTGATAGTCTAGCAGTGCATCAGGCTTCATCTCATTCCCCATCGTGAAGGTGCCAAACTGGCTTAAGATCAGGGTCTTATTCGGTTCGGAATAAAGCTCGGGATCCGTTACGGCAATACCCATATCAAAATAATCCTGATAGACTTCTGCAAGGCTTGGTAATTTCATTAGGCTATCCGTATGAAAGGTAATTTCTGAAACATTTACATCATCTAGATAGAGATCAGCCGTATTCGAAGGAGCTTCAAAATAAAGCTTTATACTATTCATATCCGCAGGAACAATCAATTTCGTATCAAACTTCGTCCAGGTATTTTTCACAGCATTAACACTGCCGACTTGGATATAGCTTCCACTATTCTTGTCAATGGTGCATTGAATCTGTTGGGAGGGCTCCGTACCGGAATATTTTACCCGTGCAGTTACCTGATAGGTTTTCCCTGCCTGTAGAATACCACTAAAATCAACGGAAGGTCCGTTCCAGGAGCTGCTACGATTCGTTGTCAGCAGTCCATAGGAACCGGAATATGCAGCTTTATCAGAAACCTCCACAGTCTCTCCACCTCTTCTCGTAAAACCGGAGTTTCCATCCTCAAACCCTGTCTTAAATACAGACACATAGGTAATCGTGCCTTCCGTTACGCTCTCAGCCGGAACAGGTGTCTGAGTCACTGGTTTAGGTGTCGGTACTGCGGTAGGCTTTGGAGTTGGTGTAGGTGTAGGTTTCGCTGTCGGAGCTGTAGCTGCTCCGATGGTGATTGTGATGCTATTCTTCTTCCCGCTTACGGTATCCTTAACTGTGATGGTAACCTTCCCGGCAGTCCTTGCAGTCATCTTACCGCTGGTTTTGCCGATGGTTGCGCACTTAGTGTCAGAGGAGGTCCATACCAAGGAAGGCTTCTTGAGTCCGTAGCTTTTCGCTGTCAAAGTATAGGTTTTTCCTGTCTGAAACCCTGAGCTACTTTCATGGATCTTTACATAGGGATCCTTCACGGTTACTGTTATAGTTCCTTTATAACTAGTACCCTTCTGGGTGATGGTATAGGTGATTTTAGCGGTTCCCTTGGAGACTGGCTTTATCACACCCTTCGAGGTTACCGCTGCTATAGAGGAGCTGCTTGATTTGTAGGAGACCTTCGAACCTGCTGCCAGGTTCTTGAACTGCACAGTGTAACTACTATCTCCCACATACAGAGTCTTCTTTGTAATCGTCGCTGCAGGGTCAGCAGCAGCTTTCGCTATCGGTAGCTTCATCAAACTTCCATCCGGAAGTATTAATATACATGTGACTAAAATAACGAATGCATCGATCCATCTAAATTTTCTCATCGTTTGTCCTGCCCTCCTAAGTGAAGCAATCGTATTATTGTTCAAGCGGAAAGTCCATGGTTACTTTATCTTAATGAACTTAGTAATATGATATACCATATTTAGTAAGTTGTGTATTCTAAAACAGGACAAACGTTATGACATATTACAGCCAAAAGACAATATTCTAATGTTATTTCTATGTTTATTCTAAAATTAATTCAAAAGTTTATTCTAAAGACGATTCTAAGGTCTATTCAAATTGTGAGTGATACAGCTTATAATAAAAACCCTTCTTCTCCATCAGCTCGGTATGGGTACCCTGCTCCACCACATTTCCCTGATCGATGACCAGAATATTGTCCGCCCCCTGTATCGTAGAGAGACGGTGGGCAATCACAAAGCAGGTCTTCTGCTCCATCAGCCTCCGCATCGCTTTCTGAATCTTGATCTCTGTTCTCGTATCCACATTGGAGGTGGCTTCATCCAGAATTAACATTTTAGCATCCAGCAGCATGGCTCGGGCAATGGTCAGGAGCTGCTTCTGTCCCTTGGAGATATTCATACCCTCCTCGTTAACGATGGTTTCATAGCCCTGGGGCAATCGCTTGATGTAGGAGTGCATCCCCGCCAGCTTAGCTGCTTCCACCACCTCTTCCATCGTTGCGTTTTCCTTCCCGTAGGCGATATTGTCAAAGATGGTTCCGGCAAACAGCCAGGTATCCTGTAGTACCATGGCAAAGGCCTTCCTTAAGCTGCTTCTGGTCAGATCCCTGGTTTCATAGCCGTCTACCAGGATCTCCCCCTCCCACACATCATAGAAGCGCATCAATAGATTAATGATCGTAGTTTTACCCGCACCGGTTGGACCGACGATCGCTGTCAGACTGCCGGGCTTCGCATGGAGAAATAGGTTCTTAATTATGGTCTTCTCCGGTAGATAGCCAAAGGATACACCCTGAAGCTCTACCTCACCGTTCACCTCGGTAAGCTCCTTCGCAGCCTCCCGGTCAGGAACCTCCGGCTTTTCATCCATCAGCTTAAATACACGCTCTGCTGCCGCCAAGGCGGACTGAAGCTCACTGATGATATTGGCAGCCTCGTTGATTGGTCCGGAGAACTTACGGCTGTACTGTACGAAGGAGGAGATATTGCCCAATGTCATAAACTGCCTCAGATAGAGGATGGCACCGAAGGCTGTAATCAGGGATAGGGACAGATTATTAATAAAGTTCACTGTGGGTCCGGTCATACTTCCGTAGTAATCCGCCTGATAATATGCCTCCACCGTCTCTTCATTGATCCGTTCAAAACGGTTCATAATAGATGTCTCCGCTGCATAAGCCTTAATGGTCTTCTGTCCCGATACCATTTCCTCTACAAAGCCGTTCATTTCACCCAGCTTGGCAGATCGTCTCCGAAACAGTGGTTTGACCTTCTTCGCCATGTAGCGGGTATATTGGATGGAAAGAGGAATTGTCACCAGCATAATTAGTACCAGAATAGGTGAAATGACAATCATCATAATCAGGGATCCGAGGACAGTGATTACACTGGCAAAAATCTGAACCGTATCTGTGGACAGAGAAGTATTGATCACATCAATGTCATAGGAAATTCTGCTGATGATATCTCCTGCCTGATTTCGGTCAAAGAAGCTGACCGGTAGCTCTACCAGCTTTGAAAATACATCCTCCCGCATTTTGCGGATAATCCTCTGACTGAGCCTAATCATAAGGACGGATAACAGATAGGATAATACGGAGGATACGATATAGAAGATAATCATCCAGGCGGCATAATAAAACACCGTCCGAAAGATCACCACACCCTTGCCGGGCTGTATGGCATCAATGGCATAGCCTGAAAGCATCGGACCGATGAGCGCCAGCAGATTACTTACAATGGTTAATAATATTGCAAGCGCTAACAGCCATTTATAATGATAGATGTAATGCCACAGACGTTTTAGTACATACCTGGTATCCCTTGGCTTATCCGTCTTCTCACTCATTTTCATCTTTCCGACATTCTGACTTGGATTTGCTGGCATGGGGCACCTCCTCCACTATAGGTTTAGTTATTGCATTGAATCATTCTGGTGATCCAGTACATTAATTGCGCGTCAAGTTTATGCTGGTTTAGGACATCATCTGGGACTGGTAGATTTCCTGATAAACCTCACAGACCGAAAGCAGCTCCTCATGAGTTCCGTAGCCGACCATCTGCCCTTCATCTATTACCAAAATATGCTTCAGCTGCATCACAGAGCTGATTCTCTGCGCTATTACAATGCTGGTGGTATTATGATAATGCTCCCGGATAGCTTTCCGAAGCAGGGAGTCTGTCTTATAATCCAGGGCACTGGAGGAATCATCGAGAACTAGAATCTCCGGTTCTCCTGCCAGGGCTCTGGATACCAAAAGCCGCTGCTTCTGTCCCCCACTTAAATTGCTTCCCTTGATGGAGAGCTTATAGTCCAGCTCCTCCTCAAGCTCCGAGATAAAGCCGGCCGCCTGGGCATCCTCAGTGGCTTCTCTAATCCGCTCCACCGGTAGGTCCCTACCGATACTGATATTCTCGTAGATACAATCTGCGAACAGAACATCATTCTGAAACACTACGCCAAAGTGCCTTCTGAGCTCCTGCTTGTTCAGGCTGCGGATATCCTTCCCATTCACCAGGATGGCTCCCTCAGTTACGTCATAAAATCGCATCAAAAGATTGATCAGGGTCGTTTTACCGGAACCGGTGGAGCCAATGATTCCGAGGCTTTCTCCCTTCATAATTCCAAAGCTGATATTAGTGATACAGGGCTCTGAGCTATAGGAAAATGACACATT
>JAEYRK010000051.1 GCA_023435645.1 Bacillota bacterium | reverse complement strand
TTTTCCTTCAATAAAAATCGCCTTATAACACTTACTGCTTCATGTTTTTATCAATATCACGATATGCCAGAAGGTAATTGGCACCGGATACGATGAGTCCTCCGCCGATGAAGTTACCGATGGCTGCAATGGAGAGATTCTTAAATATCTGAGCCAGGGTTATCTCTGCACCATTAAAATATGCCACAAACAGGTAGTACATATTCGCTACAACGTGCTCTGAAGAGGTAAGAACGAAGACCGTAATCGCCAACCATACAACCACCAGCTTACTGATCTCCTCCTTGCAGCTGTAGGAAAGACAGACTCCGGTACAAACAATGATATTACATAGGATGCTACTGGCTAGCAGTGTAGGGATTGGCATCTCTACCTTATGAACAGCCTTCCCAATTACCAGCTCCATTGTCTTGGCATCAAATATTCCTGAAGCACCGGTCATGTAGGCCATAAAGATTGCTCCAATCAGGTTTGCAATCAGAATTAGAACTAATATCCGAATAATCTTCGTAATCCTGGTACGTCCGGCAAATACCGCTATCATTACCATACTATCGCTGGTAAATAGCTCAGCCTGCATTAGTAGGATGGCGATAATTCCGACAGGGAATACAAGTGCTCCTAAGAAGCTTCCAAGGCCCGGATCAGAGATACCGGCGGCCACCTTAAGGGAGCCGATTGCTCCAATGGCAACGTACATACCGGCCAGGATTCCTTGTACCAGCAGGATATAGAAGGTTTTGTTTGCTTTGTGCTTGCTTTGATACAATATGTATTCCGTAAGCGCTTTGGGTCCCGAATGTGAGGTCAATGTAATTCTCCTTTCAACTCTCGGTAATTGTGTGTTTGTTGTATGCAGGAAAACATGTTTGAAGTTTCACAATTACCTTTTTTCTCATTATGTTAGTGTATGATTTGTTTCGCTCTGCCTCCAGAGGGCATAACAAATATCATTATAGCCGATAATCAAAAACTTGCAAGCACATTTTAATCAAAAAATGTCGAAGCTTGACCCAAGAAAGGATAATACTTCATTCTTTAATAATATTTTCTAACCCAATGAAGCAAGGTCATTCATTGGTCTTCTTCATGCTTTGATATAGCTCCATTAGCCTTATGAACTCCTCGCCCTCTCCTCCTGCATCCGGATGGTATTGCTTCGCCAGTTCCCGGAAGCGCTTCTTTACGGCGCAGTCGTCTGCATCATAAGGAAGTCCCAGCTGCCTCAACAGCTCGGGATCATATAAATTATAATTCGCTAATCCCTTATCCTGACAGCTCCGGTAGTACACCTGAAAGAGAAATTCGTTGACTACACTCCTATAGGCTTCCCTATCCAGGGAAAGTAGCTCCTTTAAGGAATATCTAACCTTCCTTTGTCCCTTCCCGCTTAGATCAAAGTACTCATCCCAGAGTAATGGGATTTTCCCCATAGAAGGTCCATGCTTCTTGCTGTTGCCGGGAGTAGAATTCTCTCCATACAAAAGCTTCTGTTCCAGGCTTTTTAATTGTCTGATTCTACGCTTTAATTCTGCTTCCTCCATAGTTTTGCTTTTTGCCTCCTTCGCGGATTATATACCCTTATACCCATATACCCATATACCCATATACTTCTTGATTAATTATACTTTCCTGTATTGACATTCAAGTTACTTTAACCTTTATAATTACCTGGTATGTGTTTACATTGAAAAGAACCGTCATAGTCATGTAATTCTTAGTATCTATGAAAGGCTTTTATTATATTGGAAAGGATATGATATAATGAGAGCATTACAGGTAAGTCTTAAGCAGGAAGTAACCCGCAACGATGCATTGATTATTATGAATTGGATGGAAAATGAGGAAGTAACCCGTTATCTCAATGAGGCTGCCGATATTGCTTCGGAGATCAGGCACGCAGTGAACAAGGTCAGTATGATGATTATGACCCAGCTGTTTAACAGGAACGGAAGCTTCTTTCTGATCCGCACCGACGAAAACAAACCGATTGGCTTTCTAAAGCTCATTCGCAGATTGAATGAGGCCGAGATGGTGATTGTAATCGGTGAACAGGAGCGATGGGGGCAGGGATTGGGCAAGAGCACCATTCACCAGGGCTTGAACATTGCATTCTTCCAGTGGAGGCTGCAGCGTGTCAAGGCCGTCATCAGTCCCGAAAACCTAAGATCCATCAAAGCCTTCGAGAGTGTGGGCTTTGAACTGGAAAAGGAGCTATCGAATTCACTACATTTTAGCATCACCCAGAAGGATTATCTGAAACGGTTATTATAAATATGCTTCCAGGAGGTACAGATCATGAAGAATTCATTTACTATCGGTGAGATATCGGAATTATTGGGCATCCCAAAATCCACACTCCGCTATTGGGAAAGTGAAGGACTGATCCAAATGCCTCGGAATGAAGCCAATAACTACAGAAGCTACAACCCAAGCTCCATCTATACCATCTCAGACCTGGCTCATTATCGCTGTTTGAGAATGTCCTTGCAGGACATGAGAAAGCTTCCTAAGCTGTCACCTCATGAGCTGGCAGATACCTTAACTACTCTGGATGAGGATCTGGATCATAAATTAAGGGAGCTCTACCTGGCCAAGAATTATATCAATAGAAAAATGGACTGTATCAAGGAATTTAATCGGCTCAGTCTCCATCAGTACCAGAAGGAGGATCCGGATTATAGTAATATCTACCGGTTCTCCATTGATGATACTGATGCCTGGTCCATTTATATCAAGGATCAATATCAAAGCATCCTATTATACAATTTTGAAAAGAGTTCCATTGAGACCGGTCTTGCTGTTCCTACCTCGGATCAGCATCCAAAGCTATGGGAAAAGGATAAGAATGCGGTCTATCTGTCCTTTGTGCTTAAGGTAGAATACAGTAATCCATCCCTGGAGGACTTTATGCCCCATGTGAAGGAGCTGACCGACTCCGGCTATAAGATAAAGAATATCCTTGCCAGGTATCTATTCTCCGCCTGTGATGGGAAATACTACGATTACTACAAGGCCTTCGCAGAGATTTCCCAATCGACTGCTTAGCCAGAGTATACCCTATTAGGGTTGTATGAGGAAACATTATTACTTAATCAGAATATGTAAGTACCCCCCATAAGGTTCAGATTATGGGGGGTTGTTTATTATTTATAATTGCTCTGCGATTAATTTATCCTTTTTAAAGATATGCTCCACAAGCCAGTTATTTAAGAAATCCACCAGCTCCAGCAGGGATTCCTTCTGATTCTCATCGATCGTGTCCGCATTGTATTCACCAAGCTTCGCAACAAAGTCATCATGAGCAACCTTCTGGGAGAGGAGTCTCTTATAGCCGATGCTCATCATATAGCTCTCCTCATGGTCAAAATGATATTGTGTATAATCCTTCAATTCATTGATTACCTCTAGGATATAATCATATTTATCCGGGATAAATTCATTCGTTAATACTTCATATGCCTTATTTGCTATTGAAAATAGCTTGGTATGCTCTTCATCAATAAAGTCAATGCCTGAGTAATACTCCGGTTTCATCTCGTACATAGCAGCTTCTCCTTTTCATTAAGTAATATTAAGTATTATCTGTTACTACTGTCATTCTATCATGATTATTACAGATAAACAAGAAAGGAATTCTATTACAAGTCCGGTTCTATCCTTTTTCCAATCGCTTTCTCAATCCCATAGGCATTACGAATCAGTTGATGATCCTTTAATGCTGTCATGGATACTCCGGAGGGCGTCCCATCCTCATATAAGCCGGTGGGGACAGTAATCATGGGAAGCTCCGTATACTGTGTAATGTTATTATAGCAGAGCATAATGCAGAGATCCAAATCCTGCAGCTGCTCCCTGATCCTCCTCATACTTTCCAGCCTGTCCTTTAGTATCTCCTGATAAACTGCCTCGTCCATTTTCCCTGAGGTATTCTCCTCAGCCTCCTGCAAATGGTACTGGCCATATTTTAGAGCAAACGCTGCATGGCGGTTATTATAATCTATGATATCCCTTAAGGACTTCATCTGATATTCCGGCGGTAAGGTCTTCAGATATTGATTCATCGCATATTTGAACTCATACTTCATTAAATCTTCGATATATGGTGTCTCGGGAAGCTGTAACCTTTTGATCCTGGCACCCCTTCGTTCCAGCTCTCGAATGGACTCTTCCGTTCTTACAGCTACCTTCTCCTCCAGCTCTCCTGAATCCCAATCATTATAGCCTATGACCATGCCCTTAAGGCTGATCTCTTCGTCCTTTACCACCGGTGTATCCGTAAGTCCTGCGAACATAATCGCACAATCCTCCACAGTCCGGGTAAAGGGTCCTGCCGTATCCAAGGTGAAGCTGATCGGAATGATTCCCCTCTGGCTTATTACCCCCGTGGAGGGGCGCAGACCAACGATTCCATGCACCAATCCCGGTGCTACGATGGAATTACAGGTATCGGAGCCTATGGAGGCTGTACATAGATTAGCCGCCACAGCGACTGCCGAGCCGGTGCTGGAGCCGGTTGGGTCCAGCTCCCTCTGATAAGGTGATATTACCTGCCCGCCCCGGGAGCTATAGCCGTTGGGCATATTCTTAGTCATATAATTCGCAAATTCAGTCATATTTGTTTTCCCAAGTATGACTGCGCCATTCCTTCTTAAGGCCTGTACCAGGTCTGCATCATAGCCTGCATAGGAATCCGCCAGAGCCACCGATCCGGCTGAGGTATGCATGCGGTCCGCTGTTGCGATATTATCCTTCAATAGAACGGGAACTCCATAGAGCAGCTTACCTTCTCTATTTCCCAAGGAGTCCAGCTCCTCTGCGATTGCTATGGCATCGGGATTTACCTCGATAACACTGTTTAAGCCCTTCTCCCCCCGATCCACCTCTTGGATACGTGCCATATATTCCTCTACAATCTCCTTCACAGATGCGGCTCTGTCCTGATACAGCTTCTGAAGCCCTTTGATTGTAATTTCATTGATTTTCATTCCATGTCCTCCATGCTTTCACGGATTCTACCTGATTATAGTAAAATTACATTAATTATACTATAATGGTCAGCAAAAACAAACCCTATTATCAGTAATATCATACCCCCTTATCTTTAAAAAACCACCGTACAGCTACAAGGGATACCTCGCTTCCTGTCCGGCGGTAGTATTGCAGGTTTCCCTGCTGTTATCCGATTTCTCTATCTATTTTGGATCCTCTCTCAGAATTCTTTTTAGGAATTCCCTAGTTCGGTCCTGCGTCGGTTGATTGAATATCTGCTCCGGAGTTCCTTCCTCTGCGATGACTCCCTTATCCATGAATACAACGCGGTCTGATACCTCCTGCGCAAAGCCCATTTCGTGGGTAACCACCAGCATCGTCAGTCCACTCCTCGCCAGCTCCTTCATGACATTCAGTACTTCTCCAACCATCTCCGGATCCAGTGCCGAGGTCGGTTCGTCAAAGAGCAGGACATCCGGTTCCATGGAAAGAGCTCTGGCGATTGCCACTCTCTGCTTCTGACCACCGGATAGCTGCCTAGGCTTTGCATTGATATACTGGTCCATTCCAACGACCTTCAGATATTTTAAGGCAATCTTCTCCGCCTCCTTCTTGGATCTCTTCAATACCTTGAGCTGACCGATCATACAGTTACTAAGTACATTGTGATTATTGAACAGGTTAAACTGCTGGAATACCATGCCCAGCTTGGTCCGATATTCATACACATTATGCTTGGAATCAGTGATACTATTTCCCTTATAGATTATCTCTCCGCCACTGGGCTGCTCTAAGAGGTTGATACACCGTAGCAGTGTGGATTTACCGGAGCCGGAGGCACCAATGATACATACCACTTCGCCCTTCTTCACATTAAAATCAATATCCTTCAGTATTTCATTCTTGCCAAAGGATTTGCTCAGGTGCTGTACTTCTATGATAAATTCATAATCCTTCTCTTCACTATCCTTATGTTCCTCTTGGTTCTGATTACGTCTCATGGCTGAACTCCTCCTTCCCTTATTGCTCCATTCCCGTCGCATGCTTTACCATATCCTCGGGTCTGGCTACCTGCATCTGGTTGCCCGGTATAATATTAAAGTTATCCGGTCCATCCAGCCTCTTTTCGATAAATCTTAGGATTCTTGTTACACTGAGCGTCATCGCCAGATAGACGGCGCAGGCTACCAGGAAGGGTTCAAAGAATGTAAACATGATACCGGTGACCGTTTTTGTGGCATAATACAGCTCTGTTACGGCGATTACATTCAGTACGGAGGTATCCTTAATATTGATTACAAATTCATTGCCAATGGCAGGCAGAATATTCCGGATTACCTGGGGAAGTACAACGTACCGCATGGTTTTGATATGATTCATACCGATTGCATGGGCAGCCTCGAACTGTCCCTTGTCGATGGAGATAATACCTCCACGGACGATTTCTGCGGTATAGGCACCGGTATTAATGGATACTATGAAGAGACCGGCAAACATTTTGTCCATGTTAATACCAAATACCATCAGCGAACCATAGTAGATTACCATTGCCTGTACTATCATCGGTGTTCCTCTAAACACCTCAATATAGACTGTTAAAATTGCATTTAGCAGCTTCAGCAGGAAGCGATTGATCCAATTCTTAGGCTTCGGTATTGTTCTAACCACTCCAATCAGCAGGCCAATGATGGAGCCCATGATTGTACCAATGATTGAAAGTAATAGCGTTACTCCTGCTCCCCGAAGGAACGAAGGCCAATAATCTACAATTATTCGTTCAAATACTTCCCATTTCATATATGCACCAAACCTTTCCTTACTTTACTGAACACGGGATAACTCAAGTAACCCGCCAAAAAATCTCATTCATGATCTAATCACTTATAGCCTTCTTTCCTGTTATGAACAAGAGAAAGAGACTATCCCATCATAAATCATGTTACCATTAGGGACAGTCTCTCAATGAATCCGATCTGATTTATTCAGCTGCTGGCTGATTTTTAATCGCATTATCCATGATCTCTACACGCTTTTCCTTAGAAATGCCTGCAAGTACCTCATTTACCTTAGAGGTCAGATCACTGCCCTTTTGTAAACCAACTGCAACAGCAGTATCGTCCGGTGTCGTTTGGAAACCATCTGTAAATACAACCATGGCAAAATTAGCATTTGCTGCTGAAGCACTGACACCCTCCGGTCTTTCAGATACATAACCGTCAATAGCTCCGGCTTCCAGCGCAACTCTCATTGCAGGGAAATTGTCCATTGCTGTCTCCTGCTTAACACCTTGAATCTGATCGATTACGGTATAATGGAAGGTATTCAGCTGAGCTGTAACCTTAGCTCCGGAGAAATCCTGAATGGAGGAAGCGTTTTCATAAGCTCCACCTTTCTTGACCACCATAACCAGCTCAGATTCATAATAATTATCTGAGAAATCAATGGATTTCTTACGATCCTCGGTCGGTGACATACCTGCGATAATGGCATCAATCTTGCCGGATAATAATGAAGGTAAAAGACCATCCCATTCCGTCTTTACAATGACCAGCTCTTTTCCTAAGCCATCTGCGATCTGCTTCGCAATCTCTACATCATAGCCGCCTGCAAACTCCTTGGAACCATCAATCGGAACAGCACCGTTGGAATCATCCAGCTGTGTCCAGTTGAAGGGAGGGTAAGCAGCCTCAAGACCAACCTTAAAGGTGTCCTTCTTCACTTCTACATCTGTCCCTGTTTCCGTACTCTTCCCTGTCTCTGTCTGAGCCGATTTGTCTTGCTTCCCATTATTCTCAGGCTTCTCTTCCTTGGTGCCGCAACCTGCAGCCAGCATCATTACCGTAACAGCAATGACCAACAATGAAACTAACTTCTTTCTCATAAACAATCCTCCTCTTAAATATGTGGGAAAATGCCATCTTCCCGTATTGTGGGAAGGTTTTCTTCCCTTACTTTGGGAAGATTGTCTTCCTGTTCTTTGGAAGATTTTCTTCCCGTATTGTGGGAAGACTTACCTTCCCGTTATTTGGGTACTAATAACTCCCTTGTTTGTTCTCATCCAGTTGGGCATTCCTGTCTATCAATGGTGGTTTATCCCACTTATTTTAATACACGAAAAAACCTGAGGAAACCTCAGGTTTAGCTCATTTGCTCTGAGTCCTCTACTTCCCTGGTTGAGATAGCACAACTCATTAAACCGGGTAGTTTAATGAGACAGTCCTGCAGTTCTTCACTGCAGGCCCAGCAAATAATATTGAGCATATTATAAGCTTCGGCGGAATCTCCTTCTCCATAGCTTCAGCGCTGCTCAAGCTCCCCTATGGACTAATAGATACCGCTCCTCTACCTCACCAAAAATAGTGAGGTTTGATATTTATTTTACGCTATAAGTTTACATCATCATACTATATCTGTCAACTTCCATTTCATGATATTGCATCCGATCAGGCGAATTAGCTGGATTATCTGTAAAAGCGATCGAATCACTCCGTCCCCCACTGCTTCACTGCCTCTTCCAGCTGCAGCATCGCCCTTTCAAGAAGGGCTCTCGGACAGGCAATATTTATTCTCTGGAAACCACTGCCCTCTTTTCCAAACATGGTCCCTGCATCCAGCCATAGCTTTGCCCCGTCAACTAACAGCTTCTCCAATTCCTGCTCAGAAAGTCCCAGTGCGCTGCAATCCAACCAAACCAGATAGGTTCCCTGGGGCTCCACCAGTTTAATCTGTGGTAGCCGCTCCTGAAGAAACCCTCTGATGAATGCCACGTTACCTGCCAGATAGTCCTTCAACTCCTCCAACCAGGGACCGCCTTGTTCATAGGCTGCCTTGCAGGCAACCATTCCCATTGTATTGAGCTGACTATAGCCACTGGCGAGCATCTCCTCACGGAATCTATGGCGGAGCTTGCGATCCGCAATGAAGATATTAGAAATTTGAAGGCCTGCCAGATTAAAGGTTTTACTCGGTGAGGTACATATAATGGAGTTATCTAAGAATTTCTCCTTCAGGTTTGAGAATACACGGTGTTGATAACCAGGATAGATGAAGTCGGAGTGGATCTCATCAGAAACAACGATGACCCCATGTCTCCTGCAGATCTCTCCCATACGGATTAATTCCTCCTCCGTCCATACCCTTCCTACGGGATTATGGGGGCTGCACAGAATAAACAGCTTCACATGGTTTCGGATAATCTTCTCCTCCATATCCGCATAATCAATGCCATAAGCTCCATCCTGATACACCAGCGGATTATTAACCAGCTTCCGCCGATTTCCTTGTATGGTATCAGCAAAGGGGTAATATACCGGCTTCTGAATTAATACCGCTTCTCCCTCCTTGGTGAAAGCCCGTACAGCACAAGCAATGGCATAGACCACGCCAGGAGTCTTTACGAGCCACTCCCTCTTTACCTCCCAGCCAAACCGGTCTCTATACCAGAGAAATACTGCATCAAAGTACTCCTGTTTACTCTCAGAATAACCGAAGATACCATGGCTTACTGCCTGTGACAATGCTTCCGTTATGGCCGGCGCGGTCTTAAAATCCATATCAGCAACCCAGAGCGGAAGTAAATCCTCCGGTTTTCCTCTCTCGACAGCAAAGTCGTGCTTGATCGACCAGGTGCCTCTGCGATCAATTATTTCGTCAAAACAATAGCTCATGCCTGCTCCCTCCTACCGCTTTCTTCTTCAAATGCTTGTAGCAGATCCTCCTTAAGATCACCAAGATCCTCTAGGCCAACGGATAGACGCAGTAATCTTCCGTTGATTCCTTTCGCTTCCCGTTCTGTGGCAGGGACATCCGCATGGGTCTGAAGCATGGGATAGGTAATTAGGGTTTCCACTCCCCCCAGACTTTCGGCATAGAGTAGGAGCTTCACTCTCTCCAAGAGCCTTACAGCAGTCGTTTCCGTATCTACCTCAAAGGAAATCATCGCTCCGAACCCTCTTGCCTGTCTACGGCTGATTTCTATATCCGGATGGGTGGAAAGACCCGGATAATATACCTTCCTTACCTTCGGATGTTCGGTCAGAAATTGCGCAAGCTGCATCGCATTCTCCTGCTGTCGTTCCATTCTAATTGCCAGGGTCTTAATCCCCCTAATTAGAAGCCAGCTGTCAAAGGGTGCCAGACAGGCTCCGATTGTCTTATAGATGTAACGCAGCTTCTCCGATAGCTCCCTTGAGCTGGTTACCAGAAACCCTGCCAGAGTATCATTATGTCCGGAAAGATATTTCGTACCGCTATGTATGACGATATCAGCACCCAGGGCTAAGGGATTCTGAAAATATGGGGTCAGAAAGGTATTATCAACAATCAAGAGCAAGCCATACGTCTTTGCCAGCTCGGCTACTGCCCTAATATCAATCACCTGCATCATCGGATTGGAGGGAGTCTCTATGAAGATTGCCTTCGTTTCCTTCCTAATCCTCTGCTCTAATAAGGTTAGATCCGACATATTCAGAAAATCAATTGAGATTCCATTCTTCTTTGATATAGATTCAAACAGCCGAATAGAGCCCCCATACAAATCCTCGGCAGCAAGAATGTGATCACCGATCTGAAAGAGCTCCATCATAGCAGTCACTGCAGCCATTCCGGAGGAGAATGCCAGTGCATCGACCCCTCCCTCCAGCTTCGTCATGATATGCTCCAGCTGTTCTCTGGTCGGATTCTGTACTCTGGAATAATCATATCCGGTGCTCTGTCCGACCCCCGGATGAACGAAGGTGGCTGTCTGGTAAATCGGTATGGTTAATGACCCTGTATTATGGGTATTGTCATCAGTTCCGTGGATGCATAGCGTAGTGATCTCCATGTATTACCTCCCTGCTTCTTATACGCCCTAATTGTAGACCTTTATTTCATATCGGGTTAGTATGTTTTAAAGAGTATAATTAATTTTTGAGGTAATGTCAAATAGTATTTCGTAAATTTTACAAATAAATACCATAAATGATGACTACATTACTGCTCATCAACAGAGGGTAAACCTACGGTACGATGAGTAACACCAGGCTTCTCTATCCAGTATTGTATGATGCGGCGTACTTAAGTCTTATAAAAGCGTGTCTTTCGTTAATGCACAAAAAAGGGATGCCACATCCTGTGGCATCCCAAAACCAAATCCGGTTATTCCCCGGTATATTCATATATTCTAATTGTATCGATTACGACTGGAACAGACGGTATCCCATCTTCTGCATCCGCTTTCTCTACCTTCGCTACGGCATCGAGGACCTCATATCCGTCAAACACCTGACCAAATACCGTATGGGCTTTATAGAGCCAGGGAGTTCCACCGGTGGTAGCATAGGTCTCAACAGCTTTGTTATTATATTTTATCCCATAAGCCTGTTCCAGCTGGCTTAATATATTCTTGTCATAGGTCTGTGTGGTCTGAACAAGGAAGAACTGGCTTCCGTTTGTATCAGGACCGGAATTGGCCATACATAAGGCACCACGATAGGGTTGAAGGTCTGCAGAGAATTCATCGTCGAAATCTTTTCCCCAGATGCTTTCTCCTCCCTTTCCGGTTCCGGTGGGGTCTCCACCCTGAATCATGAAATCCTCAATAATCCGGTGAAAGGTCAAACCATCATAATAGCCTTCCTTCGCATGAGTAGTAAAATTCTCAACTGCCTTGGGGGCTGCCTC
>JAEYRK010000086.1 GCA_023435645.1 Bacillota bacterium | reverse complement strand
CCTGTTCTTTCAGATTGTGCCTGTCATGTAATATATATTTTTTTACAAAGCCGATTCTAGCTAGTACCTGTGCAATCAAGACAAGTAAACCAATATTGAAAATTATACTTTTCAGTATCTCTGTATTCAAACCACACCTCCTAAACCGAACATGTTATTTTGCTAGATTTTGAATGCATATATGTAATTATTGTATCCCTCCTATTAAAATTAATATCATAATTTACTTTACGGATAAAAGAATTGATTACATTTATAGATTACACCTTGATTACGCTTGTAAAAGATAACAGCTGATAAAATAATCCAGAATTAGCTAGTATAGCACCCCTACTTGATCAGGAATACGGCGCGTTAGACGATTTAGAAAATCAGTTAAGAAAAGTATTTTAAAATATAATCTTCCGGTTAACTTAATAGCTTTCTTAAGAAATTGCACACCTTTTAATAAAGTGTAAAGATACACATTAATAATCGGCGTACACAGATAACTGGTAATTATATATAAGGTATAACATGATAATTGGAATGGATAATAAGACGAAACAATGTGGTTAAGTATAAAGTCAGATATTGTCTAAAAAGCTGAAAAGGATTGAACTATGACTAATACTAGAATATAATATAGAAATACACGAAAGAAAAGTAGCGGTAAGCTCCCATGATATATGTTGAACTCGCAGGAGCTGTGTTGCTTTAAAATACATCATAGGAGGTTAGTATGAGAATTATCGGGAATAGGGAAGAGGGTATAGGATCGATTTATCAAATAATAGGCTTCCGTTATTATGACGGACGTATTAATTGCAAATTAAGTTCAGATATGACGTTAGTGATCCATCGTCCAGAAGGATCAATTACAATCAAAGAGTATGAAGCCTACCTGCAGGAAATTATCGCTAAGGATTTTTTGGATCTTCGGAATACAAATCTTATTCTAAAGCTTGAGTCTAGTACAACAAATACATATATAACCAATATGCCCAATATTCCAATCTATACAAGCTACAGGGGGGACGAAGGCGTCGGAGTTTGGATAACAAACCATTAGGGTGTAGTCAGTAGTTACCGTTTACTTATAAAATACCACCTTGATGGTGAGAATTAGGTTCACACCATCAGAGTGGTATTATTTAGATACATTCAGCAATACATAGGAAGCGCTTAATCCTGCAATGACTGGTAGATAGCATCAGCCAGATCATCAAGCTCACGCTCCCGGTCTTCTCTAAGTGATGATTTGATATCAATCGGTGTTCCTACAATCTCCATGTTCTTCATGCTATTGATCAACTCGGTCATATGCTTAAGTGCTGCTGAGGCCCAGGTATGGTTACCGATTAAGGATACATTGCGGTTAGTGATGTTAAGGACCGAAAGCTCCTTTATCAGCGCGTCCATTGGGAAATATAATTGTAGGTTATAGGTTGGTGATGCAAATACTACATTACTATATTTGAATATGTCAGAGATAATGTAGGAAGGATGAGTCTTAGACACATCATAGATCCTCATATCCTTCACACCTCTTTTGGCTAGCTTTGAAGCCAGAGCATTAACAGCATTTTCGGTATTACCATACATTGAGGCATAAGCCAGAACAACACCCTTTTTTTCGGGTATATATTTGCTCCATTTGTCATACTTGTCTAAGATATATGAAATCATATCTCCTCGCCAAATATGGCCATGTAGGGAACAGATCATGTTAATCTCTATGCCCGCTAGCTTCTTAAATAAAGCCTGTACCTGATTGCCATATCGCCCAACGATATTGGTATAATAACGTCTGGCTTCATCCAGATAACTGCTGTTGTAATCGAGTTCGTCTGCAAATATATTACCTGCCATAGCTCCGAATGCTCCAAAGGCATCAGCGGAGAATAGTATGCCCTGAGTGCTTTCATAGGTAACCATAACCTCAGGCCAATGAACCATTGGTGCCATATAAAAGCGCAGGGTATGTGTTCCAAGAGAAATTTCGTTTCCCTCTTTCACCTCCAAGCAGTTTTCTGACATGTCCGTGGTGTAATATTGTCTGAAGAACTGGAATGTCTTTTGATTGCCGATCACTTTGACATTCGGATAGCGACGAAGAATCTCTTCAATGTTTGCACAGTGATCAGGCTCCATATGGTTGATTACGAGATAATCAAGCTGCCTGCCATTCAGTACATGCGTTATATTCTCCATATATTCTGCACTTATAGCAGAATCGACTGTATCAAGCAGGGCTGTCTTCTCATCAATCATCAGATATGAGTTATAAGCTACTCCATTTGGCAGCGGAAACATGTTCTCAAAGCGCTCTATTCTTCTGTCATTGCCTCCTACCCAATAAATATTTGGTGAAATCTCATACGTATTACTCATAATAAAACCTCCTATTTAAGCTACAGATCATACTGGTAAACCGTCTATCATAACATTTGAATACAACCTCTAATATAGAATAATGATTTCTTTATGATAAATCAAGTAGATACTATTCGTATATTTAGTTTAGTATTTCTATAATTTGCAGGAGTAGTTCTTCCCTCTCATCCGTTACCTAGATATTATACTATCGAACGTCTCATTTGCCAATCCGGTAAATACAGAATCTGTATCCAAACAATCCTGATAAAGACAATTTTTATTAATTAGGCAGAGTACCTAATAATAGTTTGTGAAAGTAAGCATGAAATTTCGACAAAGCAAGCCCTTATCACTAATGTCAAAGTATATTAGCGAGAGATTTAAGCTTATATCTTGCGTAGAATAGATGTTATGATATGATAAGAGATATCACAGGTTTTTGTGGAGTTACATAATAGCATGATCCGTACAAAACAAACGATACTTTAACAATGTACATAAGGCTTGGATTTAAAATTGTTGACAAAAAAAGATGCTGAGAATAAAGGTGATTTATTTAGATTGAACCCATTTTTATATAAAAGAAAGAGGAATGATATCATGATTGAAGCGATCGCAGGATTTGCGTATGACTGTAAAAATGCAGATAAATTGGCAGACTTTTATGTGAACCTTCTTGGTTGGGAGAAAATCCTGTCAGGTGGAGGATGGGCCGGGTTGCGCTCCCCACAAGGCTGGATATTGGCCTTTCAAGAGCTAGATGATTATATTCCACCAGTATGGCCTTGGAGAGCTGGAGAACAACAGCAAATGGCACATATTGATTTTAAAGTAAAGGACTTAGAGGAATCAGTTCGCCATGCAATAACATGTGGTGCAAAAAAATCTGAAGTACAGTATTATGAGGATTCCACAGTGATGTTTGACCCGGAAGGGCATCCATTTTGCTTAAGCACATCGGAAGATTAAATGATTCCGGCTTATTTGAGTGTTGAGATTAAAGCGATTAGCAGTAGTAGAAAGGTGTTACTAAAGAATGAAAGCAATCTATATTGGATTGATATGTCTAGGCTATAGCTTATTTTTAATAAGGGAATGAAAGCTTAAGAAGTCAATGTAAGCCATTGCTTGATTTTACTGAATTTGGATAACAATCTTATCTTGAATGTAATCTAAAATAAGGTTATCCTTATCATAGCTCCCTAATCGGGGAGTCATGTTACATGTATGATGCAGTAAACAGGAGGAATTATGAGCAAAAGTGAAATTACAAAAGTAAGTATCATTGGAATGGGTGCCTTGGGATTATTGTATGGATCCCATATTGTCAAGCACCTAGGGATAGAAGCAGTTGATTTTATTATGGAGGATAGCCGTCTCAAGAAGTATGAGAATCAAATTTTTAATTGCAATGGCGTTGATCTGAAGTTTCATTTGACTAAGGACAGTGAAGCAGAACCGGTTGATTTGCTGATTGTTGCTGTGAAGTATACAGGATTGGAAGAAGCTCTTATTTCCATGAAGAGATGCATAGGACCGGATACCATCATTCTGTCTCTACTGAATGGAATATCCAGTGAGAAAATAATCGGAAGGCATTATGGTATGGAGAAGGTAATCTATACCATAGCGCAAGGTATGGATGCAATGAAGTTTGATCATAAGCTGCAATATTCCCAAATGGGGAAATTACATCTTGGTATTGTGGATAAAAATCAAAAAAATAAACTGGATCGTGTAATTTCCTACTTTGACAAGACAAAAGTACCCTATGTGGTGGAGGAAGATATCCTGTATCGCTTATGGAGTAAGTTTATGTTAAATGTTGGAGTTAATCAGACCTGTATGGTTTATGATACCAATTATGCCGGTGTTCTGGCCTCTGGAGAGCCCAATCGTACAATGATTGCTGCTATGCGTGAGGTGATTGCCATTGCAAATGCAGAAGGTATTAAGCTGTCTGAGACCGATTTAAATCAGTATCTTGATATTATCGGGACACTTAATCCAGAGGGGACACCCTCTATGGGGCAGGACCGCATTAATCGAAAACCTTCAGAGGTAGAATTGTTTGCAGGAACTGTAATTGAAATGGCGAAAAAGCATAGGATATACGTACCGGCCAACGAATTCTTATATCAGCGGGTCAAGGAGATTGAGCAGGAATATTTATAAGATTTACTAACTTTGAAGAATAGGGTAATAAAAATGACATAATGCATGCTAAGAACAAGGCGAAAAATTTTAAACTATAAAAGACATGTCTTTATTCAGCGATAGGATAAGGAATTGCATACTTCCCATTGAATTCCTATATATGGGAGTGTATAATTGGTTTATAGTAAATTAAGTCTAATTAGACTTTGCATTTTTATATAAAAAAGTAAAAGGGAGCAAAGTCTATATGAATTCAATAAAAACTACAATGAAGGAGCTTCGGAGCTTTCTGATTTTATGGCGTGAACCCAGTAGGTTAATGTATATAACAATATAAGAAAGGCAATGAGAAGGAAGAGTATATATTGACGTTATTTCAGAGAGAAGATGAAGGGTGAAAATCTTTATAACGAAAATATAAAAGGCACCTTGGAGCCGTGAATTGAAAGGACCATATCCTAGTAGATTACACCGGGCTTTCCCCCGTTATCAAGGAAGCAGCATAAAGAGTAATCTCGTGCTGGCAGAGAGCAGAGAAGAATAGTTTATATTCTTGCTGAATTTAGGTGGTACCACGGACTTAACAAATAAGTTCGCCCTAAGCATATAGCTTAGAGCGGGCTTTTTTATTACAATAAAAAACAAATAAGGAGGAAGATCAAATGAGTAGCTTATCAATGGAGGAAATGATGGCATACTGCAATCAGTATGGGTTTATTTTTCAGGGGAGTGAGCTATACGGCGGTTTAGCAAACACTTGGGATTACGGTCCCCTGGGAACGAGATTGAAAAATAATTTCAAGGATGCATGGCGCTACTATTTTATTCAAATGAGGGATAACAGCTATGAACTAGATTCAGATATCCTAATGAATCCTACTGTATGGAAGGCAAGTGGACATTTAGATAGCTTTACAGACCCTCTTCTGGATTGTAAGGAATGTAAAACAAGGCACAGGGCAGATAACCTAATCAATCAGTTTGATGCCTCTGTGAATGCCGATGGGATGTCTCAAGATGAAATGCTGGAATATATCCGCTTGAATAAGGTTCCCTGCCCCAAATGCGGCAAATCAAATTTTACGGATATTCGTCAATTCAATCTCATGTTTGCTACACAACGTGGTGTAACGCAAGATGCTGCGAATACCATCTATTTACGACCGGAAAATGCGCAAGGAGAGTATGTGAACTTTAATCAAGTACTTCGTACGATGAGAACCAAGCTTCCGTTTAGCATTGGACAGATTGGTAAGGCCTTCAGAAACGAAATTACACCCGGCAATTTTACGTTCCGAACAATTGAATTTGAGCAAATGGAATATCAAACCTTCTGCAAGAAGGGAGAAGATGACACCTTGTATGAATACTTTAAGAGCTATGGAATTGATTTCTTTCAGTTCATTGGACTTGATCAGGGGCATTTACGCTTTCATGATCACGATAAATTAGCCCATTATGCAAAAGCTGCATGTGATATTGAATATCTCTTCCCGTTTGGCTGGGGGGAAATTAACGGAACCCATAATAGAACAGACTTTGACCTGCAAAGACATCAGGAATTTTCAAAAAGAAGTATGGAGTACTTTGATGCGAATACGAATGAAAAATATATCCCCTATGTCATTGAGTCAACCTATGGACTTGACCGTTTATTTTTGGCGATATTATTTGAAGCTCTTATGATAGAAGAGTTAGAAGGAGGGGATACCAGGCAGGTATTAAGAATAAAACCCTTTCTTGCTCCTATTAAGGTAAATATTCTCCCGTTAATCAAGAAGAGCCATTCAACCAAAGCAAGGGAGATATATCAAGAGTTAAGAAAATATTTTATGGTATCCTATGATGATTCCGGAAATATCGGAAAGCGCTATCGTAGAGGGGATGCCATAGGGATACCCTTTGCCGTCACGGTTGACAATAGTACACTTGAAGATGAAACTGTAACAATCCGTGAACGTGACACGATGAAGCAAAGTGTTATTGATGTTAAGGATTTGAAAAGTTATTTAGAAGAGAACATAGTTCTCTTTTAAGTAGTTATTCAAATACCTATAGAACTCATTCAATAGTCATTGTAGTCGATGATACTGTCAGGCAATACGATTCATAAACAAAGTGTCAGAAATGCAGCCCTTAGGGGCTGCTTTTCGTAGCTGGCATAGTATACTTTTGATCCTATGAGAGAATGGCATATTGTTGACCATCTTGAGAAGATCAAAGTCTAAATCAACCACTGCAGCTATATAATATATAGATAGCACGTCCGCTTAAGAAGAGCATAATAAACATTACGAAAGCAATAGTAATAAAGAATAAAAATAATAGAAAGAGAGGATAGTAAAATGAAAAGAAAGCTTTTTGTATTGGGTTTAACTATGGTTATGGCATTTGCAATGACAGCAACAGCATATGCAGATGCAAATGCTTACTGGAATGCAGGAAAAGGTACAGCTACTGTTGATGGTGTAAAGGACGATGTTTATGCCGGTGGACAGGAGATGGCCATGACGGAGGTTACTGATGGATCAGCGGATGGAACCGCAGCTACCGCCTGGGCAGTATATGATAGTGAGGCGTTTTATATTTTTGTTGAAGTGAAAGACAGTGCACTTGATGATGCGAATGGCAACGTATGGGAGAAGGACAGCGTTGAGCTCAGAGTGGAAGCTAAGGGTAACCTGGTTCAGGCATATGCTGTTGCAGAGAATTATGATGGTACCTATGCATCAGAAGTAAAGGTATTAAAGACCGAGGATGGATATAACACAGAGTTTAAGGTTCCTTATGCAACCACGGAAGGTGGTTCAGTTAAATTCTCCTTACAGGTAAATGCCTGTTCCGATGGAAAAAGAAACTGCACCCTACATACCAATGGTGATTTAAAGGATGTATGGCAGAACGATGCTTTGATGGAAAACTTGGTTTTCAGTGCTGATGCAGCTGCTGCAACTACTGCTCCGAAGACCGGTGTGGAGTCCTTTGGTGCAATTTATGCTATGGGAGCAACTCTTTCTGCAGGTGGGGCATATTACCTCAAGAAAAAGCTTCAGCGAAATAGATAACTTTGGTTTTTAGTGATAGGTGATTGGACATAATATAATTTGTGTGAAAAGCTTAATTTAAGACCATAGATCTTAGTTGCGAAGCGGACTTTACTGTAATCACCTTAAAAGTTAAATAAAAAGGAGAGCTGCTCCAGGGTTTCTTTGGCCATGAAGCAGCTCTCCACTTATAATTTCATACCATTCTTCGATAAAAGAAGCGCTCAAAACAAGCTTTCTATTTGGTGGGGGCATTTGTCAATCTTCAGTCAGCCTCTTCAGTTTCATACTCGAGGATATTACCGGAGGATGCATCTATCTCATACTCGTATTCGATCCCGTCCTGATAGAACTCAATCTCATAAACTGTGTTACCATCATCTTTATCGAGCTTGGCTTTTGAGAAAGCGACATCGGATCCTGAGAGTCCGGCATGATTAACTGCAATGGACTTAGCCTTGTCAATTCCAATGTAAGTGCCGGAGCTACTTGTTGCTTTGTCATCACCAGTCTTATCCTGTCCTTTTCCTTTGCTACTCTGAAGCTTCTCTACGCTTTTGTCCTGTACTGCTCCGGTGACAGCGTTGATTTCATATTCGTACTCATGGGTTGAGGTGTAGAATTCAATCTCATACACTGCCATACCGTCCTCGTAATCAAGCTTCGCCTCTGTATAAGTCACACTTGATGCGTCGACACCAGCATTGGCAAGAGCCTTAGCTTTTGCTGCGTCAAGAGTGATCTGATTTGCAGCTGTTTCCTGCTTGCCCTGTGCCGGCTTAGTAGCCTTTTGTTCGCTGTCAGAACCGGTTCTGCTGTCAGTACTGCCTTGTTTTGATGTGGTGGCTTGCTTCGTTGTGGAAGCCTCCGGCTGCTGTGCATTCTTTGTTTCAACTGCTTCCTGGCTCTTGCTGAAGATAGCGCCGGTATTGGCATTGATCTCATATTCGTATTCAACATTTTTCGCAATAAACTCGATGTCATATACGGAAATGCCATCCTCTTTATCAAGCTCGGCAGTAGTAAAAGTAACTGCATCCATGGTCAATCCTGCATCACTCAGTGCGGCTCTCTTCGCTTCCTCCAGAGTAATCTGTGAAGAAGACGTAGTATCCGTTTGCTCCAAGGCTACTATCTCAATTTCTTTCTTTACTACTGTGCCATCGGAAGCCTTAATCCAGTATTCGTACTCTTTGCCGTCAGCAATAAACTCTACCTCATATACAAATTGCCCCTGTTCATAATCAAACTCTGTTTTAACAGCCGTCGCATTGAACGGATCAATTCCTGCATCAGCAAAGGAAAAGTTTTTTGCATTCTCTGCTCCTATGGATGAATTTTTGGCAATTGCGCTTGTTGCATATACCGTTCCTGTGCCAAGAAGGGCGACGATAGCAGCAAGACTCATGATTGATAGGGTTGCCTTTAGCGGGGTACCAAAAAGTTTCTTAAATATCATATATAATACACTCCTTTCTTGACTATATCTGTAGTGTAGCATTGATTCATTAGAGCAACATTAAAACGAAAATATTTTTATTTTGTAATGAATAGAAAGAAAACTTAGTATTCAATCAGATGGGGAGCACAATTGTAAAGGTACTGCCCTGACCCACTTGGCTTTCAAGTAAGATGCTGCCTCCATGAAAGCGTGCGATCTCCTCTGCCATGGATAATCCAAGGCCGGTGCCGATACCACCTCTGGAATTATCCCCCTGATAAAAGCGACGAAATACCTTTTCTTTCTCATCCTCTGCAATTCCCTCACCATCATCCTGAACCGAGAGGAGGACCGATGCTCCTGATTTTTGCAGCGATACATGGATATGGCCATTTTCTTTCCCATACCGAAAGGCATTGGAGATCAAATTCGTCAGCGCCCGGACAAGAAGCGCCTTGTTTCCTGTATACAGGATGTTTTGCTCAATCTGATCATAGGTCAGCTCGATATTGTTCTCACGGATGAGAGCCATATCAGAGCAGAGTGAGGTAACACTTTCTGACAAATTAAACTGTTCCAGGGAATAGCGGTCTGTTTTCATATCAAGTCTTGTGAAATCCAGCATGTCATTGATGAGTCCGGACATTTTTCGTCCCTGCCTCTGAATAACAGAGAGGGCGGCTTCATATTCTTCTGCTGTTCGAGGCTTCTCCAAGGAGTACTCACACTGTGCCATGATTACTGACATGGGAGTTCTCAATTCATGGGAAGCATCTGAGGTGAATTGCTGCTCCTTTTCAAAGGAACGCTCCAGCCTTACAAACATCTCATTGAAATTGTCCGCCAGCTGGTGGAGCTCGTCCGAACCATCACCGAGCTCAATCCTTTTTTTTAAGTCATCGCCCTTGCCGATTTGGAAGGCTGCTTCTGAGATCTGCTTGATGGGCTTCAGTGTCTTTCGGGCAATCAGATAACCGCCAATTATCGCAAATAGAACGAGAATGGGAAGGAGAATAAGGGAGAGGCGGGAGATAGAGGACATTTCCTCCTTGCCCTGTGTTTCTGCAACAACTCCTCTCAGCCATAGACCTTCCAGGCCGCTCCGTGTCAAAGCCCTATCAAATATATAATAAGTAACACCGCCGACGGAGGTGGTCTGAATTACGGAATCCTTTAGTCCTACAGAAGCAATACCCCTCGCGACCGGATTTTCACCATATAATAGAGTAAGTTGGCTGTCATACAAGGCAGTATAGACCTGATTGACAGCATCTAGGAAATCATCGTCAATCTCCAGAAAGCCATTGCCATAGTACATGAAATGATCGACATCATCCAGCAGGTCCTCCTCTTCAAGCTCACTGAAGTATTCCACCTCATCAATATTATTTTCCACCGTTTCAATCAGGTTGTCTCTGATGATCTTTTGAAATACCTGATTGCTGACTGACAGAATGACCGTATAGGTGAGGGAGACTACTACGATGAGTGCGATAGCGAACCAGAGCGTTATTTTAATGCGAATGGAGAGATGCTTCATTGATCGGAATCCCCCCTCAGAACATAGCCCCTGCCACGAATGGTGTGAATCAGCTTTTCTTCATGGCCCTCATCGATTTTCTTACGCAGATAGCTGATATACACATCAACGACATTGGTTCCTCCCTCGTAATCAAAGTTCCATATATGGTCCTCGATTTTCTCCCGGGAGAGAATGATTCCTTTATTATGCATGAGATACTCCAGAAGAGCATACTCCTTGGCGGATAATAGGATTTCCTTCTCGGCACGCTTCACTATCTGCTTGGCACAATCCAGTGTGAGATCACTCACAGTAAGAAGATTGTTAGACATACCAAATACTGTTCTCGTCATGACACGTATTCTTGCTGATAGCTCTTCAAAGGAGAACGGCTTCACAAGATAATCATTCGCACCACTGTCAAGACCCCTTACCCGATCTGCAACAGCATCCTTAGCCGTTAGGAATAATACTGGTGTAGCTTTTCCCTTGCTGCGCAAATCTTGAAGTACGGCATACCCGTCCGCTTTGGGCATCATGATATCAAGTATAATGGCATCATAATCTGTATAGGCTAGGATATCGATGGCCTCCAGACCGTCAAAACAACTATCCACGCTGTAACCATCCGAAGTCAGCTTTTGTGTGATGATACGATTGAGGTCTCTTTCGTCCTCTGCAAGTAAAATTCGCACGGTAATCACCTCCAGTCGAATACTATATAGGAGAATCATTAGAACTGTATTAGTAGCTGTAACAGGAATCCTATCTATTGTTATTGTCCAGATGAGCGGACAATATGCAAGGGCTGTAGCAAAGCATAAAGAAAGGAGCAAGGAAGTAGCTGTTTTCTTGGTGTTTTTTTGAATATCCGTAATATTACAGCATAATTTCGTACATAGTAATCTTGAACATTGTATGATAAGGCAGGAGATTAATATGGAAGATAAGAAAGAAGTAAGCAGTTCTGTAGCAGACGCAATTGAGCAGCTGGTAGAGAAGGGCAAAATAGCACTGCAGGAAATGATTATGCTAAATCAGGAGCAAGTGGATCGTATCGTAAAGGAAATGGCCCTATCCGGTTTGGCCAATCATATGAAGCTGGCAAAAATGGCTGTTGAGGAGACCGGCCGCGGCGTATATGAGGATAAGATCATTAAGAATATGTTTGCCACCGAATATGTGTACCATAGCATCAAATATCAGAAAACGGTGGGAGTAATTGATGAAAATGAAGAGGAGGATTATTTTGATGTTGCCGAGCCGGTAGGAGTAATCGCAGGGATTACTCCGGTCACGAATCCTACCTCAACCACACTGTTTAAGTGCATTATTGCTTTAAAGACCCGTAATGCGATTATCTTTGCATTCCATCCCAATTCCCAACGGTGCAGCGTAGAAGCGGCACGGATCGTACGGGAGGCTGCGGTACAGGCAGGAGCACCCGCAGACTGCATCCAATGGATTGAGGAGCCTTCCCTTGAAGCGACACAGGCCTTAATGAAAAATGACGGGATCTCACTAATTCTGGCAACCGGCGGATCCTCCATGGTGAAGGCTGCCTATAGTGCGGGAAAACCTGCCTTAGGTGTAGGTCCGGGAAATGTACCCTGTTATATTGAGAAGAGTGCTGATATCAAACGAGCTGTCACGGATCTGATCTTATCCAAGACCTTTGATAACGGAATGATCTGTGCCTCGGAGCAGGCAGTCATTATCGATCAGGAAATCTACGATTCGGTAGTGGGTTACATGACGAAGCTTGGCTGTTATTTTCTTAAGGAGGAGGAGAAGAAGAAGCTGGAGGGGCTGGCGGTTGATGAGAAGAAGGGAATGAACCCCCGGATCGTCGGGCAGTCAGCCTATACCATAGCGAAAATGGCAGAGCTTGAGGTGCCTGCGGACACAAAAATCCTGATAGTACCATTGGAAGGGGTGGGGGATGCATATCCTCTGTCCAGGGAAAAGCTCTGCCCCATCCTTGCCTGCTATCAAGTGAAGAATTCTGAGGAGGGTATTCGCAGGGCGGTTGAAATGGTCAACTTCGGAGGCTCCGGACACTCAGCTGTTATCCATTCAAATGATGAGAATATCATTAATGCATATGCAGAGCAGCTGAACACCGGGCGTATCATTGTAAATCAGCCCTCCAGCCAGGGAGCCATCGGCGATCTGTATAATACAAATATGCCGTCACTGACCCTTGGCTGTGGATCCTTCGGGAGAAATAGCACGACAGCGAATGTATCAGCAGTGAATTTGATCAATAAAAAACGAGTTGCAAGAAGAAGGTACAATATGCAATGGTTTAAAATACCCGAAAAGATCTATTTTCAGCCAGGCTCTGTTCAATACCTGTCCAAAATGCCCGGTATTTCAAGAGCCTTGATTGTATCGGATGAGATAATGGTAAAGCTGGGATATGTGGAGAAGGTGCTCTACCACCTGAGAAAGAGAAATATTGGAGATTATGTCCACTCCGAGGTATTTGACAGAGTACAACCTGACCCTACTGTGGATACGATCCTTGAGGGAGCGAAAATCGCGCAGGCCTTTCGGCCCGATGTGATCATTGCCATCGGAGGGGGGTCCGTCATTGATGCAGCAAAGGCAATTTGGCTGTTTTATGAGCATCCGGAGATCGACTTTGATGATCTTCGGATGAAGTTTATGGATATCCGAAAAAGGGTGTTCAAATTTCCGCCCTTAGGAAACCGGGCTAAGCTGGTTGCCATACCGACTACCTCAGGAACAGGGTCAGAGGTAACCTCCTTCACTGTAATCACAGATCCGGCTAAGGATATTAAGTACCCACTGGCTGACTATGAGCTAACACCGGATGTGGCAATCATTGATCCGGAATTTGTTCAATCCGTTCCCCCTAAGGTTACTGCCGATACCGGTATGGATGTCCTAACCCATGCAATCGAAGCCTATGTCTCGGTGATGTCCTCCGATTACACAGATGCCCTGGCGATGAAAGCCATCCAGCTGGTATTTGAGTATTTGCCGAGGGTATATAGGAATGGTAACGATAGAGAGGCAAGGGAGAAGATGCATAATGCCTCCTGTATCGCAGGGATGGCCTTCACCAATGCCTTTCTGGGTATTAACCACAGCCTTGCCCACAAGCTGGGCGGAGAGTTCCACATTCCTCACGGCAGGGCCAATGCAATTCTGCTTCCTCATGTAATCAGGTATAATGCGTCCAGGCCAACGAAATTTACAGCATTTCCGAAGTATGAGCATTATGTTGCAGATGAGAAGTATGCAGAAATCGCAAAATATCTCAGGCTTCCTTGTACGGATACGGAGGAAGGCATATCGGGTCTGATCCTAAATATCAAGGGACTGATGCAGAAGCTGGATATGCCCATGACCATCAGGGAGTGTGGAATTTCTGAGGAAAGGTTTATGCAGGACTTGGATCTTCTGGCTGAACGGGCATTTGAAGACCAATGTACAACAGCCAACCCAAGGATGCCCCTTGTAACGGAG
>JAEYRK010000043.1 GCA_023435645.1 Bacillota bacterium | reverse complement strand
CATAGACAGCACCGGCCTTTACGCAGGGCATCACATAATCTGTGACAAATTCATCCACTACATCTTCGATATATAGCTTTGTAGCTCCGGAAAGCTTTGCTCTCTCCTCCAAGCCCTCCAGCTCATTCCCCTGTCCGACATCAATACAGACACAGATTACTTCATAATCATAATTCTCCTTAAGCCAAGGAATGATTGCGGTGGTATCCAGACCACCGGAATAAGCAAGTATAACCTTTTCTTTCATACCACAACCTCCTTAATAGAACGGTGTAAATTCCATTGTTTGATTAAATATACAACAAAACTTATTAATATGCAATAGTGAAAAGCGAAAAAGTATAAAAATACAAAATATTTCAAGAAAACAAGAAATATTACCTGCCCCCTTTACAGTTTGCTTCCAAGATTTATAATAAAGATACTGGGTATTATTAGTAAGAAAAGATCAATCAGCTTTTATCATAAGTAGGTCTGCAGGTAGACAAGATAGGAAGATGAAATAGGTAGATTAGATAGGAAGATAAGATAAAAAGACAAAATAGGAAGAATAGTTGTGGAAGTAGGCTGCAGACTGTACATCAAACGAATTGAAATAGGTTAGGAAGGAAGGTATATAGCATGTATAAAATCATACTTGCATCAGAATCACCCCGTCGTAAGGAGATCATGAGGATGATGGACATTCCCTTTGAGACGCTACCTGCCAATGTGGAGGAGATTGTAGAGGATACTGAACCGGCTGAGATGGTGAAAGCACTGGCCAGGAAGAAGGTTCAGGCTGTGGCTAAAACCCTGGACCGTGACATGGGAGATTTGATCCTCATCGGAGCAGATACCATGGTTTTTTATGACGGACATGCCCTGGGAAAGCCTGTGGATAAAGAGGATGCTTTCAGAATGCTTACCATGCTTTCGGATTCAGTCCATGAGGTATTTACCGGAGTCCATATAATCATAAGGAAGGGAAGCACTGACAGAAGCATTGGCTTTGCAGTAGGTACGAAGGTTGCGGTCCAAGCCCTAACTCCCCAGCAGATTGAGGATTATATTGCCACAGGGGAACCGATGGATAAGGCTGGTGCATATGCAATCCAAGGTAAATTTGGTATCCATATCAGGGAAATAGCTGGAGATTATTATAATGTAGTAGGTTTTCCGATTGCCAGTATATATGAAAAGCTAATGGAAGAAGGAATAAATATAAAAAAATTATTTTAGATATTGCATAAAATTTAATTTCAATGTATAATTATAAAAAATTCTCCCTGGGCTATATATTTTTCATAAAGAAACAGGTAAGAAGAAAAGGAGGGTTTCGGTGATCAGACTTCTGACAATGGATGATTATGAGGATATCTGCCGGTTATGGATGAATACTACGGGGCTTGGTCTTAATGAGCTAGATGATTCTAAGGAAGGAATAGGAAGATTCCTGCATCGTAATCCGACTTCTAATTTTGTGGCAATTGAGGATGACCAAATCGTCGGCACAATCCTAAGCGGCCATGATGGCAGGAGGGGGCAAATCTATCATGCCTGTGTGAATGAAGCTTACAGGAGAAGAGGGATAGGCGAAGCACTGGTTAGGCAGGTGATCTCTACCCTGAGGGAGGAACATATCACCAAGGTTTCGCTGATAGCCTTAAGGAATAATTCGCTGGGGAATGATTTCTGGAGCAGCTTAGGATGGTTAAAACGAGATGATATGAATCTCTATACATACAGTCTGGTGGATAGGAAGTAAAGTCGACAGGATCAGCATGGGTGGAGCTTAAAGCAGAAGGGAGCAGAATATGAAGGAGATAACGGGAGGCGTAACAGCTGCAAAGGGATATCAGGCAGCAGGTATTTATGCAGGAATAAAGAAGAAGAGGAAGGATCTGGCGCTGATCGTTTCATCGGTGCCGGCAAAGGGAGCAGGAACCTTTACCACCAATGTGGTAAAAGCAGCGCCGGTGAAATGGGATATGAAGGTTACCAAGGAAAGTGACTATGTGCAGGCCGTTATCTTAAACAGTGGTGTGGCGAATGCCTGTACCGGCAAGCTGGGGGATGAGAACAATTTCATTATGGCACAGGAGGTTGCTGCTGCACTTCATATACCGACTGAAGCAGTATATACCGCTTCTACCGGTGTCATAGGAAAGCAGCTTCCGATTGAGGTGATTACAGCGGGCATTCATGAAATCGTCGGTGAGCTATCCGATACCCTCGAGGCAGGGAGCCTGGCTGCGGAATCCATTATGACTACGGATACATACCCCAAGGAATGTGCAGTCAGCTTTATGGTAGGTGATAAAGAGGTAAGAATCGGCGGAATGGCGAAGGGTTCCGGTATGATACACCCCAATATGGCGACCTTTCTAGGCGTAGTCACCACGGATCTGGCCATTACCAAGGAGCTGCTTCAGGCTGCACTCTCCGAGGATGTGAAGAATACCTTCAATATGATTTCTGTGGATCGTGATACCTCAACAAATGACTCACTGCTATTGTTGGCGAATGGTCTGGCAGGTAATCCGGAGATCATTGAGATGGATGAGAACTATGATAACTTCTGCAAAGCCCTAAATATAGTAACAAGCAAGCTGGCTAAGCTGATGGCTGCTGATGGGGAGGGCGCTACAAAGCTACTGGAGGTTACAGTAACTGGTGCCGCCTCAAAGGAGGAGGCTGTCACCTTAAGCAAATCCATCATTACCTCCAACCTGGTAAAGACCGCATTATTCGGTAATGATGCCAATTGGGGACGTATTCTGTGTGCCATGGGCTACTCCGGTGTCACCTTTGATCCTGATACAGTGGACCTTTCTATTGAAAGCATTGACGGTAAACTGAAGCTGGTGGAGAATGGTATGGCAACCGATTATTCCGAGGAATTAGCAACAAAGCTTCTATCTGCGAAGGAAGTGAAGGCAATTGCCGATGTTAAGATGGGATCTGCCACCGCCACTGCCTGGGGCTGTGACTTCTCCTATGACTATGTCAAGATCAATGCCGATTACCGTTCATAAAGCGAATAATAAATCAACAGCAAGAAAGGAACCCAACCCATTATGAAGCATATGGAACAGATCTTATTGAAGGCGCAGACCCTGATTGAAGCCCTTCCCTACATACAGAAGTTTAATAATAAGAAGGTAGTTGTCAAATATGGTGGTAGTGCCATGACCAATGAGAGTCTGCAGACTAATGTGATCAAGGATGTCGCCCTCCTAAAGCTGGTGGGTATGAAGCCCATCATCGTGCATGGAGGCGGTAAGGAAATTACGAAATGGCTCAGCCTGCTTGGACATGAATCCACCTTCGTGGAGGGAC
>JAEYRK010000016.1 GCA_023435645.1 Bacillota bacterium | reverse complement strand
AATTCCTCACTTAAGTCTATCAGATCCGTAGTAGCTGACTCACTTCCTGCAGGAATAACCGCAGCTGATCCTGCTTCCGTTGCCTCTGAAGCTGCAGCTCCAGATTCTTCTCCTGATTTGTCCTGGTGGCTTGCTTCTGAACCGTTGGCTTCATCTTCATTCCCGGATTCCACTACAGCTAGGCCGCTACTCTTCTTATCAGAGTGCAAATCCTTTCCATCCTTTTTGGAGCAGGCAGCAAGTGTCCCCAGAAATACCAAGAGAATCATAGTCATCATGATGCGTTTCATAATTACCTACCTTTCGTGTTGGTCTATCACAGTAACCCTTGATTGATATTTCAATGCTACTGGATAGAATTATATCATTAAAAGCTATTGATAAAAGCTTTCAAAGCTTCCATAGAATACTTACGCTTGATCAAGGCAGCTTTAGGAACCAGTATGTCCGTTCCCCGACATAATAAAAGTGAAATGCTAACACCATTATATGCCATACTTTTCCCAATAACAAGAGCAAAAGCAGGGGGTTAACATTTCACCTTATTAATTGAAGTTGTTCCTACGAAGTCCATATTCAGACAAGCCGGAAACCTTCCTTCATTATTCCTTGATCTTTTTAAAGGCAACCGAAAGCATCAGCTTAATACGATTCAATTGATTTACACTGGAAATACCGGGGTCATAATCGATTGGGATTATATTTGCAGCCGGGTATCTCTCCTTAATCGGCTTGAACATCCCCTTCCCTGCCACATGATTCGGAAGACATGCCAGGGGCTGGACACAGATAATATTATCCGTTCCCTGCTCAATCAGCTCCAGCATCTCCGCTGTTACCAGCCAGCCCTCACCGGTCTGGTTTCCTAAGGACAGAACCCCGGAAGCCATCCGCGCCAGCTCCTCAATCGGCGTGGGAGGATGAAAGCGTTTGCTTTGCTCCAGCTCCTTACTTAACCTCTTTCGGAACCGATGAATATAATAGGCTGCAAAATCACTGACCTCCTTATTCAGTTTCGACCCGGCAAGATATCGGAAGCGGAATCGTGCATTGTAAGTAGAATATAAGATATAATCCATAAGATCAGGTACAATTGCCTCTGCTCCTCCTTCCTCCAGGATACTGATGATATCGTTATTCGCTGTTGGGTGGTATTTCACTAAGATTTCTCCCACTACTCCAACTCTGGGCTTTTTCACCTCCGTCAGCTCCAGTCGGTCAAATTCTTTTATGATACCCCTCACATTTCTCTCAAAGTCCCGTTTGCCGGTGTCTCTGATGTTCTCCTTCGCCTTCTCCTTCCACTTCTCATATAACAGCTGTGCGGAGCCGGGAAACCGCTCATAGGGTCTGGTCCTGTTGAGTACCTTCATAAAGATATCCCCGTATACCATTGCCATAATGCATCGGTTGATCAGTCCCAGGGAGTAGGTAAAGCCAGGCTGCTTTCCAAGACCTGCCGCATTAACAGAAATAATCGGAACCTGAGGAAAACCGGCTTGCTGTAGTCCTAATTCCAGTAGGGCAAGGTAATTCGTCGCACGACATCCCCCGCCGCTCTGCGTAAGAATGACCGAGGTTCTATCAGGGTCATATTGCCCTGACTTTAAGGCCTTCACAACCTGCCCCACCATAAGGATCGCCGGGTAGCAGGCATCATTGTTCACATATTGTAAGCCTTCCTCCACAGCGGTACAGTCGAAGGCAGGCAGTATCTCCAATTGATAACCACAGGAGCGGGCAGCCTCACGAATTAATTCAAATTGGATCGGTGCCATCTGAGGTGCAAGAATGGTATGAGTCAGCCTCATATCCTTCGTGAACTCCGGTTTTTTGAATATCTCCCGCTGTCCGGCTTCCTTCCTCTCGGTCTTCCTACGTTCCTCCATCGCAGCGATCAGGGAACGAAGTCTTATCTTAGCTGCTCCCAGATGATTGCCCTCATCAATCTTAAGCATGGTGTAGAGCTTACCTCCTGATGCAAGCAGCTCGGCAATCTGGTCAGAGGTGACCGCATCCAGTCCGCAGCCGAAGGAATTCAGCTGTACCAGCTCAAGGCAGGGCTCCTGTGCGACCAGTGAAGCAGCCCGGTACAGTCTTGAATTATAGGTCCATTGATCCACGACTCGAAGCTTCTGCTTCAGCCCGGACAGATGGGAAATACTGTCCTCTGTCAGAACAGCCAGTCCATAGGAAACAATCAGCTCAGATATCCCATGATTGATCTCCGGATCTACATGATAGGGCTTCCCACATAATACAATCCCTTTTTGATGGTTGGCTCTAAGATACGATAGAGTCTCCTCACCCTTGGTACGGATATCCTTCTTATATTGCTCCCTTTCCCTGCAGGCCATCGCTACAGCTTTCCTTGCCTCCTGATAAGTGACCCGGTAGTCCTTAAATTCCTCTCTAATCCTTTCCGTCAGAATCTTTGGGTCCTCTAATGATAAGAAGGGCGCAATCACCTTGACCTGATATCTCTTAAGCTCCTCCACATTATTGCGGATCACCTCCGGATAGGAGATGACAATCGGACAATTATAATGGTTGCTGGCCTCCTTAAATTCCTTCTTCTCATAAACCACACAGGGATAAAAGATCGTCCTGATGCCTTTGTCAATCAGATCCATGATATGTCCATGGCTAAGCTTCGCCGGATAGCAGACCGATTCGGAAGGAATGGTCTCCAGTCCCTTCTCAAAAAGCTTCTTCCCTGAGGGGGAGGATAGGACCACACGGAAGCCCAGCTTGGTAAGCAAGGTGAACCAGAAGGGATAATTTTCATACATATTCAGCACTCTGGGAATTCCGATGGTGCCACGGGGAGCCTCAGCCTCCTTCAGTGGCTCATAGCGGAAGGTCCTTGTGTATTTGAAGTGATTGAGATTAGGCAGCTGGTCCTTCTTCTGCTTCTCAATTCCTAAGCCTCCTTCACAGCGGTTACCGGTGATAAAGCGCTCCCCGGATGTAAAGCTGTTCACCGTAAGGAGACATTGATTCGTACATTTGTCACAGCGGCGGTTGCTAGAGGTCATATGGAAATCCTGTAGATCATCCGGGGATAGCAAAGAGGATGCTTGCCTCAGGTCAAAAGCTTGCCTTATATCAGATGATTGCATAAAGTCAGAAGCTTGCCCAGAGTCGCTGGCTTCTCTCTCCTCGTGATACCGTTCCCTGGCGATCAAGGCTGCTCCAAATGCACCCATGAGCCCTGCGATATCAGGCCGTATCGCTTCCCTTCCTGTAATCTTCTCGAAGCATCGAAGAACAGCATTGTTATAGAAGGTTCCGCCTTGGACAAGAATGTGCTTCCCCAGTTCCTTCTTATCCCGAAGCTTAATCACCTTATATAGGGCATTCTTAATGACGGAGTAGGATAAGCCAGCGGATAGATCTGAAATCCCTGCCCCCTCCTTCTGAGCCTGCTTTACCTTGGAGTTCATGAATACAGTGCATTTTGTACCAAGATCTACGGGGGCCTGGGCATATAGGGCTTCTCCGGCAAACTCCTCAATTCTCATATGAAGTGAGCTTGCGAAGCCCTCCAGAAAGGAACCGCAGCCAGAGGAGCAGGCTTCATTCAGAAGGATGCTGTCGATTGCCCCGTCCTTCATCCTTAGACATTTCATATCCTGCCCCCCGATATCTAGAATAAAATCCACCTCAGGGGAGAAGAATTTGGCAGCCTTATAATGAGCAATGGTCTCGATCTCACCATAATCTGCATGTAATGCAGCTTTCATCAGTGCTTCCCCATATCCGGTGACCACTGTTCTTGTAAGCCGGGCTCTATCAGGAAGCTCCCGATACAGCTCCTTTATTATTTCAACCAGTTTTCCTAAGGGGTTTCCTTCGTTTCCGCCATAATAGGAATACAAAAGCTCACCCTCCTCGCCGATGGCAGCAACCTTCGTGGTGGTGGAACCGGCATCAATCCCTAAGTAGACCCTTCCCTGATACCGGCTAAGCTGATCTCTTCGTACACTTGCCCGCTTATGTCTTTCTAGAAACTGCTGATACTCCTCCTCATTCCGAAATAAGGGGTCCAGTCGGTTGATTTCTTCCTCTCTCAGATCAGAAATCATAGCTACCCTCTCATTTAGCTTAGCAAGTGAGATTGCTTCCTTCTGCTTTGCTGACAGGGCTGCTCCAATTGCGGCAAACAGCTGGGAATTCTCCGGACAGATGGCTTCGCCCTCCTCCAAATGTAAGCTTTCCATAAAGCGTTTTCTTAATTCTGATAGAAAGTAAAGGGGTCCGCCCAGAAAGGCAACCCTGCCACGGATTGGCTTCCCACAAGCCAAGCCACCTATGGTTTGATTCACCACAGCCTGGAAGATGGAGGCAGCAATATCCTCCTTCCTGGCTCCTTCATTGATTAAGGGTTGGATATCCGTCTTGGCAAATACTCCGCAACGGGAGGCAATTGGATATATGACCTGATATCCCTTAGCCAGTTCGTTCAGCCCGGCTGCCTCTGTATGGAGCAGGACCGCCATCTGATCGATGAAGGCTCCTGTCCCCCCGGCGCAGCTGCTGTTCATCCGCTGTTCCACAACCCCCTTCAAATAAGTAAGCTTCGCATCCTCTCCACCCAATTCTATAACAATGTCGGTCTGTGGGATAAATGCTTCCACTGCATAGTTGCATGCAATGACCTCCTGTACAAAGGGGAGGTCTAGCCATTCAGAGACAGAGAGACCGCCGGAACCGGTAATACTGATTCTGACAGGGATCTCTCCCAGGGTCCTATAGCATTCCCTGACCAGAGTAATTAAGGTTTCCTTCATATCTGAAAAATGCCTGCGATAATCGCTGTAAAGAAGACCTCCGTCTTCCCCGAGTACCACCAGCTTCACTGTTGTTGATCCGATATCAATACCCAAACTGTAATTCTTCATGCAACATACTCCTAGACTTAATTTATCTATGTATTATGCACAGGTTACAAAATTTCATTCAAAGCGTGAAATGAATGGGAAAAACAAAAACCAGGGCCTTCAACCATAAATCCTATGGTTGATAGCCCTGATTGCTACACTTATTTTATATTGATTTCATCGGTTAGAGCATTGAGCAGTACTCTGTTAGGATCCTGACTCAGTTCCCAGATCATTGCTCCAGCCAGGTCATTCTCCTTAATATATTTTGCTTTCAATGCCATGGATTGTTCATCCTCATAGGAGATAAAGGTGTTACCGTTGAATAACCAAGGTACCATGGATTGTTGATGGAAATAGCGCTTATAGGTTGAATCCTTTATGTAGTTTCCTGCAATATTCCCATAGCTAATGGAAGCACCACCGGAATAGGTTTGATATAAGCCTTGATTAACATCCGCAACAGCCTTATAGATATATCCGTAGAAGGGAACCCCCATCACGAGCTTCTCCTTCGGAAAACCGGAGTTCAACCAGGCTGTGATACTCTGATCAACGCTCCATTGATACTGTGAGCTTACATCGGTATTGGCATAAAGAGGTGCGTTAAAATCAGTAAATGGGTCCCATGAGCCATGGATATCATAGGTCATGACATTGGCATAATCGACATACTTCTGAAGAAGATTAAGCTCAACATTTCTGATGTACCCGCTTCCGGAGCCCCCTGCGAAGGTCAGCAGATAGTCCTTGCCATCCAGCTTTTCTCTTTCATCGAGCTTTTCTCTCAAGGTACGCATCAGCAGTGTAAAGTTTTGCTTATCCTCCGGACGCCTTGTATTACCCGATAAGCCACCGGATACCGGATATTCCCAATCAATATCAATTCCGTCAAAGCCGTATTTTAACATGAACTCAATACTGCTTTCTGCAAAGGTATTCCTGGAGGCTTCTGTCAGGGCTACATCTGAGAACCTACCGGACCAGGACCAGCCTCCGACGGCAATCACAGTCTTTAGCTTCGGATGATTTTCCTTTAGTGCATTCAGCTTTTTGATATTGGCAGGGTCCACATCAGGATAGCCCAAGGTCAGCTTTAAATCACTTCCGATATTAGCAAACGCGTAGTTTATGATTGTCAGCTGACTGGCATCCAATTGATCAGGTGTAAAGCCGGAGTAAGCAGCCCAGGCAGCATAATAACCGATTACCTGCTTCTTTGGAGTGGGTGCAGGGTCTGGAGTTACTGTAGGCTCCGAATTTGGAGCCTCTGTGGGTGTAGGACCCGGTGTTACTGTAGGCTCCGAGCTAGGATTCTCTATGGGTATAGGGGTCGGTGTTACTGTGGGTACCGGAGCTTTGGTTGTTACGGTTAGGGTATTGCTGGGACCTGATATATTATTTGCAGCATCATATGCTTTCACATAGAATTTATAGGTAGTATTAGCTGTTAGGTTTTGAATCGTATATGTAACATCGGAGACTTTTCCGTGGGCTTTACCATTCATATACACTAAATAACCCATAACCTTTATATTATCCGTACTTGGATTCCATTTCAGTGTTATGGAGGATGAACTAACCTCCGTCGTTCTTAGTTTTGTAGGAGCAGTAGGTGACTTCTTGTCTTTTGCCACCGGCTTTGCAGCGAATACGATCGAGCTTGATAAATTGGTCAGAATAAATAGAACTGCAACTAGCAGTATGATTGGTTTTTTCTTATTTAGTATCCCTTTCATCATAATGTTCTCCTTCATGTGGTCCGTAGGTATGTGCACCGATTTCAGTTGATTTGTAAAAGTGCTTCCCTCACCTCCTGATATTGTGATAATTATAAAATTATCCTTATATGCTGCCAATTATAGTATCAATTGTAATCTAATCCACCTATATGTACTACTGGTAATTATTTCAGAATTGTCCTACTTTTAATTTTCTACTGGACGAATTAATATTAAGTCATTATAATATAGTTATCCGTTGAAATTAAATAAGAGGAGTGAGATTTATGGGGAATAGAGATATCAAAAAGGAAGTAAAAAAGAAGAAAAAGACAGATACCGGTGTAATGCCGTCCTTAAAACCCATTATGCCTGAACCGGAAGTCATAAAGAAGCCTAAGAAGAACTCTTAAGCTGATCCAGACATCTATTTGCGGATTCCAAGGAATCCGCATTTTTCATGTCCTTAGCTTTGACCGCTACTCATTATTGCATCAGTAATCGTTCAAGGTGACTTAGATTCTGATTCCAAGGCTCCGCATTTCCTCCAGTGCCTGATTTAGATCGCTAAACTGTATGGTATGGAATCCGTGCCGTGCAGCAGCATCTATGTTTGTCTTTAGGTCATCTAGAAATACTGCTTCCTCCGGGTGAAAGCCGTATTTCTCAATCAGTGCCACAAAAATCTCCGGCTCCGGCTTAATACTTCCCACCTCATAGGAAATAACTCCACCATCCACATGACGAATAAATGCAAAATGCTCCAGGGCATATTGATAGTTCCTGCCCCCATAATTGGAAAGCAGATAAACCTGATAGCCATGCTCCTTTAAGCTTCTGATTAAGTCTGCCGAGTAATCATACTCCTGAACGGCTGTGTCACTGTATAATAGGAATTTCCTGATATCGGATGCAATCTCCGGATCATTGGCCATAAACTCTTCAATCAGTTCCTCTTCTAGAGTTGCGCTGCGGTCCAACTCCTTCCAAAGAGGATGCTTCACCGTGGCCCTCCCAATCCTCATGACCATCTCCTCCGGATGGCCATGGTCTCTTAAGCAATCCTCCCAAAGAAAGGGGGCCAGGACATTCCCAATATCGAAAACAATAATTTTAATCATGTGGTATCTCCTTCGTATCTTTATTTTGTCAGCTCTGAAGCTCAATGATATATTTGATGGTATGCTTATGGATATTTGTCATTATAAAGCAATTTCCATATTCCGTCAATTCACTCCGTAAGGGTTCTTTTCTACCTTCTGCAAGAATTCTTTCTCATTCTCTCATCCATTGAATTTCTTAATGTTATGAAAGAATTACCTCCTTTGTCATAACCCTCTCTGCGAATACCCGGTCATGTTCAACGAAAAGTAATGTGGGCTGATAGTGAAGGATCAGCTCCTCTATCTGTATTCTTGATAGCACATCAATATAATTCAAAGGCTCATCCCATATGAATACATGGGCGGGCTCTGTCAAGCTTCTGGCCAATAGCACCTTCTTTTTCTGCCCTGCGCTGAACTCCTCCATATTCTTCTCAAGCTGGCTTCTGGAGAAGTCCAGCTGCCGCAGTACTGTCTTAAAGATCGTCTCATCCAGTCCGTGGTAATAGGCATAATCCTTCAGATTACCCGTCAGATAAGAGGTGTCCTGGGATACATAAGAAATCTTCAAGCCGGAGGCTACCAGATATTTACCGGTATATGCGATCTCCTTCCCCAGGAGGAGCTGAAACAGAGTGGACTTGCCGGAACCGTTCCTGCCCCGAATCGCTATCCGGTCCCCTCGGCATAGAAGGAAGTTGATCTGTCCTGCGATCTCTATTCCATCATAAGATAGACTTAGATTCTCAGCTTCCATCAATCGATCCTTATAGAAATCCAGTACGTTCATCCTTAATGGCTCCGCCTGTTCAATATTCCTTAAGAGTCCCTTTTTCTCTTCAATCGCTGTAAGCCTCCGGTTCTCAATGGCCTTCGCCCGCTTCATCATCTTCGCAGATTTATGGCCAATAAAGCCTCTGTCTGCTGAATGATTTCCTATTTTGGAAGCCTCCACCTGATCCGACCAGCCCGCAGTTCGTCTGGCAGACTCCGTCAGCTGGGAAATATCCTTTTTTAACTGTTCATTTTTCTCCAGCTCATATTGATCGGTTCTCTCTTTGTTTTGATACCAGGAGGTGAAATTTCCCTTCTGCACCTCGATGTCTGCTCGGTTGATCGAAAGCACATGATCAATGCATTGATCCAGGAACGCCCGATCATGGGATACCAAAAGGAATCCCTTCTTCGATTGCAGGTATTCAGCCAGGATATCCCTTCCTTCCATGTCCAGATGGTTGGTAGGTTCATCAATCAATAGGAAATGGTTCTTTTTAAGAAACAACGCAGCAAGCATCAGCTTCGTTCTCTCCCCGAAGCTTAAGGTCTGGAAGGGTCTTTTAAGAACCGAAAGATCGACCTGCAGCTTTCCCAGTTCCTTCTCAAT
>JAEYRK010000014.1 GCA_023435645.1 Bacillota bacterium | reverse complement strand
CGGACAATAAAAACCTCCCCTCCTCATAAAGCATACCAAGGATTGCATAAGTAAAGAGCTTCGTGGTGGAAGCCTGTCGAAACATCGACCCGGCATGTACCGGCTCCTTCCCCTCGATATCCGCATAGCCTGCATACCCCTCGTATAGAATTTCTCCGTTTTTCATGATCGTACAGGCGCATCCAGGTACAGTCTTATCAGCAAATTCCTGAAGGAGCCTGTTCATATTCCTAAAATCAGCCATCCATCCTCTCTCCCTTCCTTCGGTGCAGCATTTATCTTAAGCTGCTACGGTCCTCTCTCATTTCCCTCTATCGCTACCTAAGGCAATCATCCTTTACCTAAAGCCCAGGGAATAAAATGTTGAATTGCCGCATCCCACACCTTCCACTCATGGCCGCCTTCCATCTCCTCATAAAAGATCTCGATCCCCTTGCTCTTTAGAAATGCCAGATAATTCTGGGCGCAGTCATAGCTAAAATCCTCCCTGCCGATGGCAGCGTACAGTCGAGGCAAATCATCCCCCTTCTCTATCGCATGGGTCACCATATATCTGGTATCGTTCTTCGTATCCTTCAGCTGTTCAAAACCGCCCCATACCAGGTTGCATATCCCTTTGGGGTCTGTTTTTGCATGCTTTGCAAATTCCCCTCTCTCCTCATCAAATATTTCCTCAAGGAAGGATATACCACTTAGGTTACCGGCTGCAGAGAAATACTCCGGATGGTCAAAGGCCCATTTAAATGCACCATAGCCTCCCATGGAAAACCCGGCAACAAACCGTTCCTCCCTTTTGTTTGAAATGGGAAGAAAGCAGTTTAACACCATCGGTAATTCCTCGGCTAGATAGGTGTAATACTTATAGCCATGAACCATATCTCCATAGAAGCTGCTGCTTCCAACCTCAGGCATTACTACGGTAATTTCGTTTTCTTCGGCATAGCGCTCGATGCAGGAGTAGCGGATCCAGTCCTGTGCATTTCCGGCTCCTCCGTGCAGCAGATATAATACCGGATAAGGTTTTCTTTCTTTACTGCTGTCATGGGGTAGTATGATATACACATTGGTATGAAAGCCCAGGCTCTGTGGCAGAAAACTAAAATGCATTAATCCCATTTAATTCTCCTCCTCTCTCTTTGGCTCCGTAATTCCCATCCAAGCAATAATACGCTTCAGCCAATGATCCCAAAATTCCCAGGTATGTCCGCCCGGTCCGTCTTCATAGACAAGGGGAAGACCTATTTCATCTGCATATTTCTTAAATAAGAGCGTTCCTTCATAATAAGGGTCCTCGGTACCACAACAACTATATAAACGAGGCTTGATGATATCGGCTTCTGCCACTTCCTTTGCCAGCATTTTTAGGTCATTTCTGCTGCCCAGGTATTCCTCCTCCGTTCCAAAGGCCTCCAAGGCAGGTCCAACTGCACGGCCATGAAAGAAGCCCATCTCAGCCACATCCCCTACACCGGACATTCCTGCTGCCGCATGAAAAAATTCAGGACAGTTCAGGACCCACTTCATGGCTCCATGAGAGCCCATGGAATTCCCGACCACATAGCGATCCTCCCTTTTTTGTGAAAGTGGGAACACTGCCTCCATTACTGTGGGTAATTCCTTTGAGATATAATCAAAATAGTTTTGTCCATATTTCATATTGCAATAGAAGCTATTCTTCACTTCCGGCATAACGACAGCAAAGCCGCCCTCCTGACCGTAACGCTCAATCCCGGTATTACGATAATAAAAGGTACAGTCATCGGAGCCCCCGTGTAATACATATAGGGTTTTGTACTTTTTGTTTACCTGATAGAAATCCTCCATCGGTCCCTTGGAGCTCCATCGGCTGTAGGTAGGTAACACAACCGAAACCTTTACCTGTTCTCTCAATACCTGGGAGAAAAAAGTATAATTGATCAATCCCATATTCTAATCCCCTCTTCTTTTCCTTTTTGACAACCCTTCAGATATTTCTTCCCTAATAATAAAGCTGCAGTTGACTCCTTCCTTTTTGATAAACCTAAGTTGACTCTTTCCTTTTTCAACATCATGTCCCGATACAGGGCACCAAAGTTATGTTATGTAAAGAGCAAGACTTGTCTCCTAAAACAATCCATCTGATCTTATATTGGAGTCTTTCAATTGGTAAGCTTTGCAAGTGTAATACTGATATTTCCATTCCTGTTAATTATGTCATTTTTTTATTAAAAGTTCAATCCTAATGATGAACTAATCCATACTATTCTAGGCACTTGCTTATGCTTCAGAAAAAGAGGCAGAAATAACCCCTTATCTCGCAGATGTCAGTCCTGCAAGACAAGGGGTATCAGTTAGTTTTAGTTGCGATCATTTCACTTTCATTGGATCTAGTTAGTTTTTTAGTTCGTTTAAAGGACCTGCACCTGGTAGGCAGGAGATTGGGGCGGTATACTAAGTGTCTGGAAGGTAGCATGCTCCACCCTTACCAGCTGACCGGGCTGGATCGCTCTTAATGGAATGCTTCTTCCTTCTCGGTTACGAATCACTGTTTCATTTGAGATGGTGAAAATCATCTGTTCATTTACATCATAGGGGTTTCCGGTGAGGAGAAAATTATTTCTCGTATCTACACTCACCACCCGGTCCGTTGTGGTAATCGTAGATTCCTGCTCCTGCAATACTACGATCCGGTAGGCGTTTGATTGCGGCGGAATACTTCTTGTCATTGCCGAAGAGAAATCTGCATCGATTCGCATCCCCTCTCTCAGGTCAAACAGGTTAAGTCGCCTTCCTCTTTCATCTATGATGATCGTGCTATTCCCAACATTTAATCTGATCTCTTGCATGTATATCATATTGTTTTCATCATTTACTCCGTAGGATATTAATAGATAGCCTGTTCTTCCGGTTGTTGCTGTAACCTCCTCAATCACTGCGTTATCTACATGTATCACCATATTACCTAAATAGGATATTCCCTGTGGGGCAGAACTCGAACGATTCATATCCATCCCCTGAACTGATCATTATTCTTGTTATAATATATGTGAAAGATAGGAGAAGTTACGGCTTCCGTCATGAATAATTGATTCTAAAGAGAAACTCTTATCTCCCTGGTTTTATCGGCAATATAACCGTCATGGTTGTTCCCTTCCCTTCCTCACTTTCGCATGAAATCGTACCATCAAGCAATTCAATGATTCTCTTTACTATGGATAGGCCTAAGCCATTGCCTTGCTTTTTGTGGGATTCATCACACTGATAGAATTTATCAAATATTTTACTGATTTTATCCTTCGATATCCCTATGCCCTCATCCTTAACGGAGAAATAGAGCGAATGCTCAACGACCCTTGCTGTAATCCAAATGGTACTCTTCTGTTTTGAATATTTGATGGCATTATCAATGAGATTCGTCCACAATTGAAAGAGCAGATCATAGTCACTAATCATACTGCATTTTTCAAGCTGAAGCTCAAAATGTGGCTTTTTGTCGGGCCATTTTTCTACCAATAGGATAATACAGCGGCGTATTTGTTCGTCCACCTGGACCTCCTGACTCTGCTCCACGATATTCTGATGATCCAGTCTCGACATATGAAGCATGCTCTCACTCATACGAGACAGCCTTTGTGATTCCTGATAGATATAAGAAAGGTATTCCTTCTGCTCCTCTTCCCCAAGACCTCCGTCCAGCAGCATCTCAGAGAAGCCTGTGATCGCTGCAACCGGTGTCTTGATTTCATGGGAGACATTGCTCATAAAATCCTTACGCATATAATCCATGCCATTCAATTCCCGTGTCATTTTGTTGAAATTGCTTGCCATTACCGTGATCTCATCGGGAAATAATTGCTTCCGGTTTTTTCTGTGTTTTTGATTGAAGGATACCTGTACTGTAAAGTCCCCATCCGCTACCCTTTGAACTCCCTCGCTGATCTCAACGATCGGATTCGTTACATAGGAAGCCGAATGCCAAAGTGCAATGCCACCTAACAGCATTGTTATGGCACAGGTAACCAGGCATAAAAGTAATGCAACTGTACTGGTGATCGGCCCCTCATAGAAGTAGAAAAACCCCACAAATACCATTAAGTATGCAATAACACAGGAGATGCATAGGATTAGGATGGATGCCAATGCAAGCTTAAAACGTAGGGATATTCTTTTCTTACCGGCTTTCTTTGCCATTGGGTTTATCCATCCTTTCCTATATTTTTGATTTATACCCCAGCCCACGAATTGTGACAATTTCAAAATCGCTACAATGCTCAAATTTTCTGCGAAGCTTCTTAATATGAGAATCTATGGTCCGGTCCTCCACCTCAGTATCCATTCCCCATATCTCATCCATTAATTCCTGTCTTGTAAAAATTTTATTCGGATTACTCAGAAGCTTAAAAAGTAAATAGAATTCCTTTGGAGGCATTTCATAGATTTCTTCCTTTATCTGAACGGTCAGCGCATTATAATCCAGAAGCGTATTGCCAATTACCAGCTTCCTTTCATTTGCTATTTGTGCTCTTCTTAATAGGGCCTTCACCCGAAGCACCAGCTCTCTCATACTGATGGGTTTAATCATATAATCATCGGTTCCGGCTCGAAATCCCTTTTCCATATCCTCGATTTGATTCTTAGCTGTTATCATTAGAATGGGAATCGTATACGCAGCATCACGAAGCTCCCTGGCTAGCTGATATCCATCCATATGTGGCATCATAATATCACTGATGATCAAATCGATGTGCTCCTGATCCAGAAGGTCCAAAGCCTGTTCTCCGTCAAATGCAGCAAAGACACGGTAAGACTCCTGACGAAGCTTTGCACCTATCATCTTATTCAGTATTTCATCATCTTCAACAACGAGAATGGAGAACATGCACTCACCTACCTTCCCTCTATCAATTTACTACCTTTTTTAGTTCAGAATTGTCTAGTCGATATACGACATCTACCAGATCTAGCACTCTCTCATCATGGGTTACCATAATGGCTGCCTTATTATGCTTCTTAACTTCCTTTTTTATTAGTTCCACTACCTGTCTGCCTCTAATTCCATCCAGACTTGCTGTCGGTTCATCTGCTAAAATCACATCCGGATTATTCATAAAGGCCCTTGCTATTGCAACCCGTTGTTTTTCGCCTCCGGACATCTTCGCGGGGTATTTCCCTGCACAGTCTGACAATCCAAGATCCTCCAGCATTTCCTCTGCATTGATTGCAGACCCTCCATTCTTCTTATTCCGATCACGAACAAAGGTAAGCTGCTCCTTTGCGGTTAGGAAGGGGAGTAAATGATGGCTTTGAAATATAAATCCAATCTTTTCTCTACGGATTTTAACTAGTCTCTTGCTTTGCTTCTTCAAAAGCTTGGAGCCCCCTACCACTACCGTGCCCTCTGTGGGAGTAAGCAATGCACCAGCGATGGATAGAAAGGTACTTTTACCGGAGCCGGAAGGACCGATGATTGCGATGAATTCACCGGGCTTTACCTCCAGGGATACATTTTTTAAGATTAAATTTTCCTGATCCCCATCCTGGTAGGTCTTTGATATATTATTTAACTGCAATGCATATTCATTTTTCATTATTCATTACCTCCTATTATAACGATTGGATCTACTTTTGCAACTTTTCTTATGGATACCAAGCTGGTGAGCAAGGAGATGAGGACAAAAACAATGGATATGATAATCACCATCGGTACCTTAAGAAAGAAGGGCATACTGCTTGGTAAGAGGGATGCCATACCGACCGTGAGAAGATTACCGATTGCTACTCCAATCAAGGAGAGAATTAGTACCTGACTCATGATATACCGGGTTAGCTCTGACATCTTCGTTCCTATGGCTTTGAGAACACCAAACTGCCTTTGCTTCTGAATTGTAATTACATAGAAGAATACACCCAATACTGCTGCAGAGATGATGACCAATACCCAAAGGATCATCTTAATCGTCAGCTGCTCCGCTGCGTAGCCCGGCAGGTTATTAATAATTGTTGCTTTATCCAACACTTCTAATCCCTTACTATTAATATTTGCAATATCCGAGCCCTGCACCGCGATGGCATTATACTTTTCTATATAAGCGGAGTTTACCTCCTTATTGAGTGCTGTAAAGCTATCGGTCCCGATAAAGCCAACCGGTGAGTGTCCATAGATTTCATCCTTAGTAAATCCCACTACCGTGAGAGAAAGGCCGGTTACGGAGTCCTCTAACACATCACCAAGGGCAATCTTTTGTTCCTTAAAGGAATCATCCAATATAAGGGGATGCTCTGCTGAGGACTCTGCGATTGTCTCCCCTTCTGTTACCTCCGGGGAAAGGAAGCTCTCCGGATCAATAGAGAAGTAGGTAACATCCAGTTTCTTATCCTCTGTGAGGGAGTTGAGATTTGATCTTTTAATACTCAGACCTGTTACCTTGTCTGTGGTTTGAGAAGCCACCTGATCCAACGCCTCTGTTTCTACATTGGATATGGAGATTAATTTTTCTGCATCCGTACTGATTACAAAATACTCCGCATCGGTCTTTGCAACCGAAGCACTAATTGCCCAGCCAAGTCCATTGGCCAATCCTGATAAAAAGATTACCATAAATATCATCAGAACCAGTATACTCTCTATCAATAAATATTTTGATTTGCTTTGCTTTATTTCCTTCCATGCTAATTTCATATCCTTACCTCTTTCCTGTTTGATAAATTTAAATACTTGCGAAACGAATTCATTTTCTGTATGGTGCAAACAGAGGGTCCTCGTTCCTTCTTTTGATTATTCTGCCTCTATCCTTTTGTCTCATCCGTGTCCTATCTATTATCTGTTTCATAAGTTTCATTTTTAATATTACAGCTGTAATGTTTATCGATGTATCAAATATAGATCACGAATGTGACCTGAATATGACCAAATAAAAAAAGGACCTATCACACAGTAGTAACTGTGACCTAGGTCCTTGAATGTAGCAAAAATAAGCAGCTAAAAATGATCATCCCTGTATAAAGTAATCCTTGATATTCTCCAGATATCCCGATAGCTTTTCATAATTCAAACTGTAATATACCCGTTTAGAGCTTAACTCCGTATTCAATAGGCCTAGCTTCACCAATGTGCTGACATGATAGGATATGGTTGCCGTTGACAGGCCTAACTCGTTCGCTATTTCTTTTCCATAGCAGGGCTTCTTAGCAGTCAGCTTGAGAATATCAACCTTGCTTATATCACTTAGCAGCTTGCCGATATTCACAATATCCTCTGCTTCCCTCTTGTTTCCCGAGATGTGAAAATGACGATCCAATAATATACCAATCCGTAGAACATCGATGCCCTGAGCTTCCGGTAGGGTAGAGAAGGTCACGCTGTTTGGACGAAAGATAATGGGGAGCAATACCGTTCCCATTTCATTCTCCTTCCAGATTATTTTGAGATTCTTCTGAACCAGCTCAATGATGCCCTCTTTTTCCTGCATCTCTGCCCAGTAGTCATAGAACTTCAGCTCCAGTTCAGCAATCTGTTTGCTGTACTTATGCTCCAGCAAATCGACAACTACCTGCAAAATAGCAGTCACCTCTTCATAAAACTCCTTCTGATTATGAAATATCTTCAGTATCTCCCATTTTTCTTCCTTGCCACAGGAAGCTCCATCCAGAAATTTCAGAAAATCCTCATAGGTATGCAACCCCTCCACGGAGGCTTCGTCCTCATCATCAAGAATGACAGTCCTGGCATAGGCCTTTATTCTGTCCTCTTCCGTCATCTCCTGAACTCGCTCTTCATAGGGCAAGAGCTTATTCTCGGTATTGTGATAGTCCCAGAGAAAAGCAAAGGATGCATTGAAGCAGAAGTTGTTATTCTGTGACTTAAAATAATAATCGATCCGGTCCTTCTTAGGCTGCAGCTTTTCCTTAACGGCCTGATATATTTCAAGGATAATATCCCAGATTTTTTGATATTCATCGGGATCACCCTGATAGGTCCCCCGATACTCTTCCTTTATATGCTCCATCTCATCCTTATTCACCCATTGATAAAGGATTAGAATGGCTTCATCCACTAAATTAGTATGCTTTTGTATCGTCATGCTGTTCTTCATAAATTCCTAGCTCCTCCTTCTTCTCATCTTCCAGGGCTGTAATTCTTTTCTTTCCAAATAGTATCATACAAATGATAATATCCAGGATTCCCAAGATCAAAAAGATCTCCCCGGTAGATACAATGCCGGTGAGTGCGCCAATGAGAAAGGATACGATTGGCATAGCAGCAACAACGGCTGCATTCATAATGGATGTGACTCTGGCGATATAGCTTTCTTCGATCGCCTTCATAAACTCTACCCCTGCAAAGGTATTCGCTATCGCTATTGCTGTTCCAAGGAGGAAGGAAGCAAATGCTACGAGGATGTATTTCAGTGCTGCTAGCTGTACCAGCTGTCCGACAGCCACTAGGCTCAAGTAATACCCTGCTATCGTATACCCACAGAGATATAGAATGGCACGCCTGCTGATCCGAGTACTGATATAAGGATAAAGAAGCGCCCCAATAATCATTCCCAGTGTAATTCCAAGTCCTAACACCGACAGCATTAACTCATTGGAATGAAGAACTTCACTGACCAGCGGCGCTTGAAGGCTATTTAGAGGCACTAAGATCGCATTAAGAAAAAGAGCAATAAAAATCATATATTTTAGAAACAGGTTACCCTTCAGATATTGCACTCCGCCCTTCAGACTGTCGAAATATTCCTTCACATTTACTTTAATTTGAGTCAAATGCTCATCCTTAATTCTAAGCGTAACTATAATTAACGCAGACAGAAAGAAAGTAATCATATCGATATAAATTGCTACGGATAAAGAGAATACGGATATAATCACTCCGGCTAAGCCCAAGCCTATCAGCTCCATAATATTGCACAAGCTGGTATTTAATGAGATTCCAAAGCTATATAATCTCTTATCCAGTAGCCTTGGCAGCAAGGAACTGGATGCCGGGTTTCGGAAGGCCTCCGCAGAGGATATGATCACCGTACAAGCAAGGATGATCCATTGATTGATGAATCCTGACAGGTAAGCTGTCGCTACTACTCCGACACAAATACCGCGTATCACATCCGTTATAATCATGATTCTCTTTTTATTCATGCCTTCCACTGCCGCTCCGGCAAAGGGCTGCAGAAATATTGTCGGCACCCTGTTAACTCCATAGATGATTGCTGACCAGGCAGCACTCTGAGTAATTTGATAAACCAGCCAGGATAAGGCAATGCTGTCAATGGAATCGCCAAATCGGTTAATAACCGCTGCGATAACTGTCTTCATATACTCCTTCTGCTTCAGAATCTCACGATAACCTATCTTATTTTCCCCCATAGCAATATCCCCTTATTTGTTTATGAATTTGAATATAGTCTAACATAACGTTCGATTGATGTCAACACATATATTAGATGGTTATCTATTTACATCTTTTATATCTACCTAACACAAGAAGATCTTCTGACAAGACCTCAATATTCATGCGCAACCTAATTTATGACAACTATACAACCTTTCCTTTTGCAACCAAAATGACATAATGATCGTCTAGTATTTAAGATAAGAATTTGATTGCGTAAGAAAGGAGTATGATGATGAACCTGTGCATTCTATTTGCTGACGAGAAGAAGCGGCCCTTAAAAATGCTGACTCTGCTGATCCTTCTTGCGGTAGCAGTTCTGTTCCTACCTAAGAAGGCTTGGGCTACAGAGAAACAAATGACCTATACAGATGACATCTACCAATATATCATTACGGACGAGGACAAGAGGGAGGTCTCTCTGATCGGCCTCACCATAAGAACGACCATGATGGAATTACTCATCCCCGGTAAAGTGCTTATACAGGAGCAAGAATATACGGTTGCAGCACTTGATATTCACTGGAATTATTATGAGAACACCGCTGATAAGAGATTTTATGAGAGCGTTAAGAAGCTAATCTTTGCTGACAGCTTTCGGGGTATCGTTGAACAGCCCCTATTTGCTTTTCCCCAGGTAAGAACCCTGGAGTTTCTAGGAACCACTGCACCGCAAGGTATTAGGGTAAGCCTATCAAACCGGAGTACGAATCCGGACATTGTCTTTCTCGTTCCGGAGGGTACCGAGGCTGCATACCGTGGAATAATTGAAGAAACCATGTCCTATTATAACGGCAGTGACCTGTATGAAATGGATCTTCCCATGAGGCCCACGATTATCACTAAGGAGACCGACAAAATTGAAAATGGTGTTTTCTCTAGAGACGGGTTACTTTATCAGGTTACAGCCTCTGCAAGAAATGGCCGGGGTAAGGTTCAGCTAATCGGCATTACCAACGAAAAGAAACATCCCTATCTTAAGCTGCCGAAGGAGCTTACGAATAACGACTTTACCTATGAGCTTACTAAGCTGTCTAAGTTTAGCCTGGTACGCATCGGAGCTACTGTGATTGTTGTACCGGATACTGTTACCGAGATGGAATCCTCCGTCTTTGATCGGCAGCTTGAGCTGCTGTTCTTGTCTAAGAACTGTAAGCTCATTCCCGGAAACATGATTACCGATGAAAATAATGAAAGCAGCCTTCGTTTTGTAGCTGTTCCAGAAGGGGTTACCACGATTTCCGATAACGCATTTGCTAATATTATGAAGAATGAAGGCAGTATCATACTTCCCTCCTCAATTAAGACCCTGGGGAAGCAATCCCTACATAGCTTTAAGCTAGTAACCTTTTTGAACAAAAAGCCCATCAATAAGCTATCGGCTGCAATTAAGAATGGTAGCACGGTGAAGGTAAATTCCTCCTCCATAGCAGCCTATCAGAAGGCTCTTGCTAGTAAGTTCACTATAGTATCTGCGAAGAATGTAGTAAAATCAACAAAGCTTACGGTAAATAGCTCCAGTTTGTCCTTAAATACCAGCCAAACCAAAACACTGAAGGGCACACTCTCCAAGGGTTCCAACGAAACAGTATTCTGGCTCTCCACCGAACCCAGCATATTCAGCATCTCCTCTCAGGGCGTTGTTAACCCAAAAAAGGCTGGGTCTGCCTATGCTATCGCATATACAAGAACCTCCGGGTTACATCAGGCAGTTAAGATTACGGTTACTGATCACTTCATCACAGATGGCATCTATACCTTCCGGGTTACAGATGCTACCCGTAAAACCGTGAGCTTAAGTCAAATTAAGCCGGCCTCTACGACGAAGAAATTAAGTATACCCGAAACAATCCTCTATAACAAAAAAACCTATACAGTTACCGAAGCACTTGCCGATCCGGAGGACTCCGGCAAGCCTTTGATCCCTGCTTCCTATAAAAACAAAATAGAAGAAATCAGCTTTCCGAAATCCATCACCGGTGCTGTTGGTTATTTGGGTGAATTGAAATCGATTAAGAGCATAACCTTTCTAGGCAAATCAGCACCTAAGGCCATCATGAATTGGTATGACGATGGTGGCTTTCTTGCCTTCAACGCAACTATTTATGTCCCAAAGGGTACCCTTGCTGCCTATAGCTCCGCCCTCTGGCTAAGCTGGGATGAGGATATCTATTCCTTCCTTCGTTACGGCAGCAGGATGGATTATCATGTGTTAGAGATCGGAAGCAACCAGCCCCAACGCTTTGTGAAGGACGGAATTCTGTATACCGTAATTAAGAAGGCCGGTTCAAAAAATGGCGAGGTCGCTGTGAAGGGTGCAGATGTCACTCTGACTAAAATAACAATTAAGGATACCGTCACCTATGGGAAATATACCTATCAGGTAACCAGGATAAATAAGGGCGCCCTCGATCAAAGTAAGGCCAAGGAGATAGATATCAGCCCTAACATAAAAATACAGAAATAGCTCCTTCTTAAAGGCATTATAAATGGCACCCCAAACTTCCGAATTACCATACCGGAAGTATAGGGTGCCTTCAAAGTTGATTCCTATTTTACTTTTAATGTATAGTAGCCTGAGCTCGTATTATCGCTCTTAAAAATTTTAATATAATAGGTTCCCTTAGTAAATTTACCGTCTGACTTCAGTACCAGATCCCCATCACCCTCATAGATGGTACGGCTGCCATACCAAAGTGTGTTTCCTTTTGAATCAAGAATTTCAAACTTAAGCTTACCATTCACCTTAGAGGATACGGTGATCACAATACTTTTGTTACTGGTCAGCTTAAAGCTATACCAATCAACATTTGTTGTTTTCTCTGTAACGGTACATAAGCCCTTAATTGCAGAACCTCCGAGCTTCAGTGATTTTGCCTTATCCTTCTTAGCACCGGCAGTATCCTTGACCGATGTGAAGCTATACATAACGCCATAGGCCTTATTACCGGTATCCACCTTAACGTAATACGTACCTTTATTGACAGCATAGGTCTTTACAACATCACCGTATTCGCCATCCTCTGTCTTGCGGGCATATACACTCTCTGATGCTGATAAAGCTTTTTTATCCTTGTTCAGCAGCTGAACCTTCCCACTAAAGCCATATACATAATCTGCACCTAAGCTCACTGTAAGCAAGCCTGCGGAATCCACAACGATTTTATATAAAACATCCGGTTTATCATAATCCTGGTAGGAGAAGATGGCTTTATCCTTTGTTAATACCTGATCCTCTCCGCTGATTAATAACAGCTGTGTTAAGAAGGATATGTCTCCGGTATCTTGTTTCCTCATCAATTCAAATTTTAAGTAATAGGTACCGCTTTTGTCTACCGTGATATCCTTTGATTTGGTTACTTCTCCACTGAATAATATCGCATATCCAACCTTCTCCGTACAAGCTTTATCCTTATATAGCGTGGTCTCAAGGTTGTAATAGTTCGTATCCAGTTCTTCTAGTTGAACATACAGACCGCCTTTAGCACTTATTTCTATCGGCACAATAATAACTTTTTCTTCTCCGGGAAAATTCACCTCATAGCTGCCTTCCTCCTTAAATATATCCTCTTTAGTTAAGGTCAGCTTCGGTTGTAGCGTAGTGGCCGCTATACCCCCCGGGTTTTCTGCATTGTACTCTAAAACCCCCGCATTCGCAACAGAAACCGGCATCAAGGATACCATTAACATCATCGTCATAAGTGCAGCAATAATCTTCTTCATATTGTCCCCCTATTATTCTATTTTATGGTTTTCTCTGAAGATTTATGGAACATTAGGTAATAATATATCATTTTTTCCATTCTGTCAACCTATCCTGTGATGCTTTTCTCCCCTTTACTGGAGCTATTTTTCTACTGAGGCTATTCTCCCCTGAACTGAGGCTATGCTCCCCCTAAGCATAACAGCCTTCCCTGTAAAATTCCTTGAATCTAACCGAAAAGAGGGTACCGTTGTACCGGTACCCCCTGTGCTTATCTTCCGACTATAAAATTTGTTTACGACTCCGTATGACGTCTTACCCTAGCTATGCTATTCGCTTCTGAGGGCAACCACCGGATCCTTCTTCGCAGCAATCCTGGACGGGATCAGACCTGCAATAAAGGTCAGCAGCATACTGATAATTACCAAAACAACTCCGCCTGTTGCCGGTAGCTTCGCAAGACCTCCGATATCGGTGATGGACTTGATAATAGCATTGATCGGAATACACAATAACAGGGTAATTCCGATACCGATTGCACCTGCCACAAAGCCAACAATTAAGGTCTCTGCGTTAAATACGCGGGAAATATCCTTCTTTGAAGCACCGATGGCACGCAGGATACCGATTTCCTTCGTCCTCTCCAGTACGGAGATATAGGTAATGATTCCGATCATGATGGAGGATACCACTAAGGAGATCGCTACGAATGCAATCAGGATATAGCTGATCGCATTGATAATGGTCTTAATGGAGGACATCATCAGTCCAACATAATCCGTATACTGGATTTTGTTCTCCTCGGAGACTCCTTCATTATATTCAGCGATAATCTCAGTGATTTTATCCTTTGCTGCGAAATCCTTGGCATAGATATTTATGAGAGCTGGTTTATTCAGATCGGATACTCCCAGGATAGTCAGGTTTTCATCATAGGTAGCATTGGTGCTTTCCTTGCCCATGGCAGAGGCGAACATAGCCGCTATAGCATCATCCCCCATGCCACTCTCCTTCAGCTGTTGGATGGTAGCTGTATATTGAGCCTGTTGTTCCGCAGGGAGTGTTACGAGATACGCACTTAACATATCCATCGTAAGCTCTGCTGCCTCCTTATCCTCTTCGGTCGGGAAGGGAACACCGGTAAATACATCAACTTCCGGCTTTGCCAGCTGTTCCTTTACAATTTCACTTTCATTCACCTGATTGATCAGATAGGTCATCAAATCAGCAGTATATCCAATAGAACCGTAGGCAGCGTTCATAACGCTTTCCTCGGAGGGTCTGAGAATACCAACTACCTTAATATCAATTGACTCCCCGAGCTTCTGCTTCATATAATCATCGTCTTCCGAGCGGTCTCTCCAGCCCTTATCCGTTTTTTCAAAAAGATCGGAGTTCACCAACAGCTTATAGGTGAGTGAGGTCAATTCCTCAAAGGTATAGGAGCTTTGCTCGGTTGCAAACTCCTTCCCCGCCATAACATTTGCCATGATTTCCTTCAGCTTACCCTGGTCCAGTAATCCAAGGGAATACAAGGTATAGTCACTCACTTCATTATTCTCATCCACAATCAGGACAACCTCGTTGAAGCGTTCCGGCATATGTCCGTAGATTACATCATACTGCTTCTCCAGAAGCTCCCGGTTATCAAGCATCTGCATCCAGACATCCGTTGTAGCCATGGGGGAGGCGGCAAAGGGCGTACCTTCCTGAGTTCCGCCCATCTGGCCAAAGCCCATTTGATCCATCACCACACTGGGATTTACCTTAACAATCCCCTTAGAGGTATCGGCCTTATAGATATTCATTGGTGTACTGTAGGAATACTGAATATCGCTGACATATTCCGCTAGCGTGCTTTCCTCACGATCAAGAAAGGCTTTGAAGGCTTCCATATTATTAACGGTTACCTCTTTTACCATGCTGTTCAGCATATCGCCCATGATATCGTTGGAATATATCTTGTTTTTGTCATGCTCTCCGCTGCTCTTGTTCGTATCCATCATAGCAGTAATCAGAGAACCATAATCCACTGACATATGCTCGATCGTCAAGGGATAACTGGATAAGGTATCCTCCTGAACGCTGTCAATATAAGCCTGAACTCCGTTGGATAGGGACATAATCAGAGCAATGCCGATAATTCCTATGGAGCCGGCAAAGGAGGTCATAAAGGTTCTGGTCTTCTTCGTCATCAGGTTATTTAAGGACAAGGATAATGCCGTAAGGAAGGACATGGAGGTCTTCTTCCTCCTGCCTCTTTTTTTGCTCTTCTTCTGAGCAGAATCAACAGCTTCAGCCTGGTAAGGATTCGTATCATCGATCACCTGTCCGTCCAGTAATCTGATAATTCGGGTGGAGTAGTTCTCAGCGATATCCGGATTATGGGTTACCATAATTACCAGACGATCCTTCGCAATCTCCCTTAAAATCTCCATAATCTGAATGCTGGTAACGGAGTCCAAGGCTCCTGTAGGTTCATCCGCCAGTAGGATTTCGGGATTATTAACCAACGCACGGGCAATCGCCACACGCTGCATCTGTCCTCCTGACAGTTGATTTGGTTTCTTATGTATCTGGTCGCCCAGACCCACCTTCTCCAGTGCCTCAATTGCTCTTTTTCTTCGTTCCGATTTGGAAACACCGGATAAAGTCAATGCCAACTCAACATTGGACAAAACCGCCTGATGGTTAATCAGATTATAGCTTTGAAATACAAAACCGATGGAACGGTTTCGGTATACGTCCCAATCCCTGTCATTAAAATCCTTTGTGGATTTCTCGTCAATCATGAGGTCACCGCTGGTATAGCTGTCTAGACCTCCGATTAAGTTCAGTAGAGTCGTCTTGCCGCAGCCGGAGGGTCCCAAGATGGATACAAATTCATTCTTCCTGAATTCGATATTGACACCCTGCAGTGCCGTCACCTTGGAATCCCCGGTTGGGTATTCCTTTACAATGTTAATTAGTTTAAGCATTACTAGTAAATCTCCTTTCAATCTATCCCTGCAATTTGGTAATTGCGAAACTTCAGACCCTGCCTAAGCTTATCCTTACTGCTTTCTTTCCTTACGTTCTTATTTAGAAGATTATCTTATCATATCGCTATCTGACATGATAGTCAAATTAAGTTTTCCCGTATTTTATTAAAATTAAATAAATATAATGTATAGACCTATACTGCTTGTTCCTCCGGGTAAACCGGATGATCGCATTAACATTTGGAGGTATTATGAAAAAAATTATTATGAAAGCCATAATTGTATGTTGTCTGGTTCTGTTACTTCCCTTTATTTTTACGCTTTTGCTTTCAAATACATCAAACCCGATTTACTCCATGGAGGCAATGGATTTTCATGTATATTACGAAAAGGGAACTAGCAGGCAGTCCTTGGACCTTGATCATTATCTGATCGGTGTTGTAGCCGCGAATATGCCCGCCGGTTATCAAATGGAGGCGTTAAAGGCGCAGGCAGTAATTGCCCGCACCTATGCCCTTTATAATATTTCTCTTCTGAAGCGGGATAACCCCGGAAAGAAGGACTTCACCACCTCAGAGCTGGGACTCGCCTTTATCAGTCTGGAAGAGATGAAGCAGTACTGGGGCAGTGAGGACTATCTTACTTATTTTACGAAGCTGGAAAACTCCGTTCATGGAACAAAGGATGAGGTACTGATCTATGACAATGAGTTGATACTTCCCCTATTCTTCGATACCGGGTCCGGGTATACCCGGAATGCCTCAGAGGCTTGGGGCGTGGAGGTCCCTTATCTGGTCAGTGTACAGAGTAAGCAGGATGTTACCTCCATCAACTATCTTAAAATTATGGAGCTACAAGTATCTGAGCTGATTGAAACTCTTCAGAAGCAATACCCGGACATTACACTGTCTGAAGACTCCTTTTTTCAGGAGGTTAAGGTGTCAGAACGTGACAGTACCGGTTATGTAACGAAAATTGACCTTGGCAGCCTTACCGTCTCCGGTGAGGAATTTGCCAAGGTCCTTGGATTGAATTCCAATCACTTCTACCTCGAGGATTATAGCGGTAAGGCCCGGATTATCTGCACCGGTGTCGGTCATGGTATAGGCTTAAGCCAATATGGAGCAAATGCCATGGCCGGAGAGGGCTATGCTTATAAGGATATTCTTACTCATTACTATACCGGAGTTAAGCTGATTAGTATCAAAAAATCATGAATGCTCCACCTTTTTCCTACCAGTTGCTTTTCTTAGTCAGGAACATAAACTCCTCTAAATGTATTCTAAATCTGCCCGTTTCTTCCCGGTATTTATTCAGAAGACCTTGATGGAATATCTCCACCTTCTTATATTCTGCTTCTATAACCACTGCTTCTGCATAACGGTACTTCATGAACACCTCTGCAACATCACGGAACTTCACCCTGTCATAGAGATAGATATCCTTAATTCTATCAGATAAGGTCAGAATCGTATCCTGCATCCCCAGGGTATAGCCCTCTCTATTTAGCAGCGCCAGTATTCTTAAAAACAGTAGATACATCTTCCTACTATAATCCGCCTTCCGGAAGCTCTTCCTGTATTTCAGCCTAAGAATGATATCATAGATAAGGAGCAGCAGAAGTACTGTGAGTATGGTCAGACCTAAGATAATTCCTCCGACCATAGCGTTCGGCAGCTTTTCCTCATTGGCAGTATACAGGGGATCTGTCAAAAACTGCTGAGGCATGACGGGTTCTGGTATATGAATAGGGATGTTACTTGTTGTCTCTTTATTCTTATTATACTCCTGCCACTGAGTGTAACGATAATCATAAAATGGCGGAGTGGCTTCAAAGGGAATCCAACCGATCCCTTCGATATAAGCTTCAGTCCAGGCGTGAGCCTTTCTGTTCCGGATTTGATAGGTGAACCCTTCCTTATCAGAGCTATCCATGAGGAAGCCCTCCACATATCGAGTCGGAATTCCGATACATCTTCCGAGGATGGCCATGGAGGAAGCAAAGGAAGTACAATAACCCTGCTTGTTCTTAAATAGAAAATAGTCTACAAAATCCTCCCCCTCAGGAAGCTCCCCCGGGGTAACACTATAGGTATAGGTATTCAGGTATTCCTCGATTGCCATCAGCTTATCGTAGGTCGTCTCCTCATGTCCTGTGATCTCATGAGCCAGCTCCTTCACTCTGTTCGGGAGCGCCTCTGGAAGTGTAGTATAGTATTGCCTGATATACTCTGCTCTGGTATCCAGACTAGAGTAGAGATCAGTCATCGTATAGGTTTTCGCTGCGCTGGAATGGTAAAAATACTCCGCCTCTATCTCATTTATCTTATCCTGATCCGGTTGACCCATCGCTGTGGCATAGGAGAACTGATCAGCCTCCCTCAGCATCTGACGGAAGGCCTCGCCCTTTAGGTTCAACTCATAGAAGATCGACTCATAGGTAGTACCATCTCCGACAGGCTTCGGAAAGATGATATTTGCCAGCTCATCTGCAGGATCGGAGACATTACCGTAAACCTTATACCAGCTGCTCTTAAGCGGATAGAAGAAGGTCTTTGTCTTTATGAACTCATACTCAACCTTTACAATCCTTCGCTGCACAAACCGGTAGTCCTCCAGAGTCTTTAAGTCCACTCTGGAAAGCCCCAGTAGTAGCTCATAATAATCCAGAAGGTATTCTTGCTTCTCCGGAATACCCCCCTCCCTGCTTTTCCTCCAGCTGTTACCGGTGTAGGTGTCACTCACAGAACCGATGAGGTATAAGGGATTATCTCCGCTGTAACCACTTACGTTCAGAGCTACCTTATCATTACTGATTAATTCTCCTGCACCGAGATTTGCCTCCTCATCAGAATAACCGGTCATAGCCAGTGAGAATTCAGCAGGTCCCTTGCCCCGGAAAAGTTCCCATTCCGTAACCATGTGATCAATCTTATCTCTTAGACTGAAGTAAATATTCTTCACGAGCTTCCACTGTATTGGCTCCGGCTTTGAGGGCATCCAAACAGAAATTACTGCCAGTAATAGGCATATCGGCGCCAGATATAGAATTCCTCCCTTTTTTTCAGGTCTTCCTGCTCTTCTGTTATTCAGCTTTCCTACCTGTTCCACCAGATTTGAGAGCATATAGAAGATGCCAATGCCCACCACCATCTTATGTAGCTCCATCTTGCGGAGGCTGAATAGAAGCAAAACACCTAAGCTCAGGAAGGATAAAAGGATTTTTGCCAATTCATATTTCATTAGAATATAAAACAGGATCGTTCCAACCACTCCGATTCCAAGTGCAACAAAATGTGCATAGGAAGTCTCATACAGCTCCTTCGAACCGTCATAGCTCCATACCCAATGGGCCAGGTTGTCGATCCAGTTGAGCGGATTAATATGTAGTATCCAGAACAGAAGGCCTGTTGCCAGCATTAGGCTGATGATAATCAGGTAGGTGACAGGATTTCTTCGGTTAACGTCAAACAGGTAGACCAGTGCTGCGGGTATCAGGGAGAACAGAGCACATACTAGGATATGTACCCGCAGATGATAATATTGATTGATTGCAATTGTAAGTGCCCAGGCCAAAGCCATACTTAAAATCGTATGGTAAATCTGGTACAACTTATCCCTGTCCTTAAACATTTTGCCGCCTCCCAAAATTGATGCAATGATATACCCAGCGCAAGGAGCTGGTCGTTATATTGCTTCTGCAGTCAGAACCGATCCGATCTCATCCTCTGACATGATCTGATGCAGGTCCGCACCCGACATGCGGAAGCTGTTTATCATATCCTTTGTTGTCTCCGAGATATCATCACTGACAAATAGGATACAAAGGCGGTTGCCCCCTGCAAGCACCTGAAGCGCCGCCAGATATAGCTCTTTGGTCAAGAGATGAGTGGCAACAACATAGAAAAGTCCCTCATCACATCGAAGCAGCCTCTCCCTGACCAGTTCATTGACCGGAGTTACTGCATGAAAATGAATGGTAACACAGGCTTTATAAAAGGCGTTGAATTCTTCCTTCGAAGCAATCGAAACCTTCTTCTTCCCCCCCATATCATAGATGATCTGGGATGGTACTCCTCTCAGGGAATAATAATTAACGATTGCCAGTATGCTCTCAATAATTTTGTCCTCCGCGATGACAACCTGGAGATCATTTTCCTTTATTTTCATCAAATCCATGAACAGAACGATCTCTGTCTTAGGCTTATGCTGATATTTTCTGCTCAAAAGCTCATTCATTCTAGCGGAGGCCTTCCAATGAATTCTCTTTCTGTTATCCCCCGGATAATACCTACGGATCTCCGTATCCAGTTCCTCCTCGGTAAAATTACTATTACGGATTGGGTTCTTTACATCCACCTGGGGCGGTGCTATCCCAAGCTGTTCTAAGGGGACTACTCTGGGGAGCACGATTGCCTTCAGCTTAGATCCAAGGGGGTAAGTAATCTTAAACAGATATAAAAGATCCGTTATTTCCACAGATTCCACACCGACGTAGTATTCTCCCCGATAATTACATTTGATCTTCGTCGTCATCTTCTCGCTTTCTGCGGGAAGGAGACTATAATCCGTACTTTGAGTAGTATCCTCAATCTTGGATTTATCCGTAAGGAAATTTACCTTCACATTATTAAAGGTGATGTAATCCTCATTGGCTATCACGAAGGAGTACTCCGTCCAATCCCCCTTCACGACCAGGTAGCTCCCCATTGATTGGTAAATTTTAAAACGGAAATACACATACAGGGTATATAAAAACGAAACGATTGGAATAAAAATACTCAGATAAAAAAGCGCATAGGAGACATTGCCTCCGAAATATGAGGCATATACTCCACTTCCTATGATTGCTAGAGCACAAAACAGACGATTCATCTTCATATGGCTTCATCCTTGCTTCGTATTAGGGCTAGTTTTTGGACTGCTTGCAGTTGATTGATCTCCTTGGGAAGCATTCACTGCCTCATCATAGGGTAAGCTTGCTTCAACAGGCCCAGTCTTATTTCGTTTCACCTTCTCTGACATTCAATACCGGTACTGGGATTTTGGCTAAAATTGACTTCAGCACCTTATCCACCTTAGTCTGAGCCAGCCTGGCCTCAGGGGACAGAATAATTCTATGTGCAATGACCGGAATCACCAGCTTGATAATGTCATCCGGAATACAAAAATTTCTTCCCTGAAGATAAGCCTGTGCTTGAGAGGCCCGAAGCAGAGCGAGCGTTGCTCTAGGACTTGCACCCAGCGTAATATTGCTGTCCTTTCTGGTCTCCTGAATGATTTTTGTAATAAAGGTAACCAGGTCCTGATTGACCTTGACCTGCTCTACCTCCTTCTGCATCTCCACAACAGTATCTCCATCCATAACCGGTTCCAGCTTTGTGTTCAGCTGATTGCTTAAGAAGCGGTCCGCCATCCTCTTCTCATCTCCTGCCTGAGGATAACCGATGGATATCTTCATCATAAAACGGTCCAGCTGGGCCTCCGGTAGGTTATAGGTTCCAAGATAATCAATTGGATTCTGTGTTGCTATTACCATGAACGGTTTAGATAACGGATAGGTAATACCGTCCACTGTAACCTGCTTTTCCTCCATCGCTTCCAATAAGCTGGCCTGGGTCTTCGGTGAGGTACGGTTAATCTCATCTGCCAGAATGATATTGCTCATAATCGCACCCTTAGCATACTCGAACCTTCCTGTCTGCATATGATAGATCGACAATCCGGTGATATCACTGGGCAGGGTATCAGGAGTAAACTGGATTCTGTTAAAACCACAGTTGATGGTCTGTGCAATCGTCTTAGCCAGCGTTGTTTTTCCTACTCCGGGAACATCCTCCAGAAGTAGATGCCCATTGCCCAGGAGCGCAATCAGAGTATACTCGATTACCTCCCTTTTTCCCACGATAATCTGCTCCATATTATGTATCATTTCTGCAATTCTCTTTTGATTATCCAATCCCTTCACCTTCTCTTTCTATTATGATGCTCTTTGTATCATATTCTTCTTGCTGATTGATTGCTGTTCTTTATGAACTATTATTAAATTCCTAATGGTATTCTTCATTGGTATTCTTTTGATATTATGATTGATATGCTTATCGAAATTCTTATTGAAGCTCTTGTTGATACATGATTGATACTCTTAATGATATTCTTAAAGATATGCTTAATGATACTTTTACGATACTCTGATGAAATGGTTACCCTTTCCATTATTATACTTTTGCCGGATTCAATCTTCAAGGTAAGAATTACAGTATTTTTTGTAATAATTACATATTTGAGCCGCCCTTTGCTGAAGGAAAGAATGCTAGCTCCGCTATGGTGATTCTTACTATAATAAACCCCGGGATCTTCGCTCGTGAAGTCCCAGGGTCTCCTGTGCTTTATTCGTAACGGTTGATGAGTCCTGTTACTAATTTTACCGTACTTTGGATGGCCAGCGACTCGAATTCAGCATATGACATCTCTGCGGAATGGTCAGCCTTATCAGAGATTGCTCTTATGATCAGGAAGGGGACCCTGTTAAGGTATGCGGCATGAGCAATCGCAGCTCCCTCCATCTCAGTACAATAACCGCCAAAGGTGGAGACCAGCCACTCCTTTTTCTTTTGGTCAGAGATAAATTGATCACCACTGACAACCCTTCCGGTATGAACACTGATTCCACTGATTTCTGTCCTGCAAATCTCCTCCGCCAATCCTACCAATTCCGGATCCGCCGGGAATATCGAACAGTCCATTCTGGGAATGACTCCGGCTTCATATCCAAAGCCGGTTGCATCCATATCATGCTGCAGGGCATCCGTTGAGAGCACGAGATCCGCAATATCAATCTCATTCCTTAAGGAGCCTGCCACTCCTGTATTAATCACCGCATCGATGAGGAATACATCAATCAGGATCTGTGTGCAAACTGCTGCATTCACCTTGCCAATACCACTGTGCACCACCACTACCGGTTTATTGTTCATGACGCCTTCATGAAAGTCCATTCCGGCTAGCTGTCGGATCTTCACCCCCTGCATTTTACCCTTGATGATATTTACCTCTTCCTCCATCGCACCGATAATTCCAATCTTTCTCATTCCATACCTCCGGCTCTTCTTTTCTTACCGTATTGTACCCGATTCGGCTGATTATTACAATCTGATCATAGCTTTTCATCCATTGAACTACTTTCTCTTCCTCAGAGTTATACTGTATTCTCTTCCTCAGAATTCCTTTGTATGCTCTTCCTTAGAGTTTCTCTGTACATTCTTCTTTAGAATTATTTCGTATACTCTGCACGCTCATTCTCAGAATTGCTCTATATACTCTTCCTTAGAATTCCTCTGTATGCTCTTCCTATGAAGTACTCTCTGTCTCTTCTTCTGTTTCCGCTTTGCTCTGATAAATATGGGTGATAATGGTCTCCATCGGCATCTCCTTGATGGAGATATCCGAGAAGGCACATTTCTCAGAGAGCTTGGTAATAAAATCCGTGATGGTAATAGCCTCAAGATCCACACTGACAGTGATATTCAGTTCTCCTTCCTGCTCAACAATCTCGGCCCCCTCAATCTCCAGACGCTCGATTGGACGCAGCAGTGTCAGCTGAACAATCTTCTTCGCTCCCAGTACCTTTCTGAGCTTTTGAATGGAATCATCAAAAACCTTCTCTCCATGGTTGATGATCACTACATTTCTGGCTAGCTGCTCCACATCCTCCAGGTCATGGGTGGTAAGAATGAACGTGGTTCCCCGCTTATTCATCTCATGGATAAATTCCCTGATTTTTTGCTTTGCAATCACATCCAGACCAATGGTTGGTTCATCCAGGAATACAACCTTCGGTTGATGAAGCATGGCCATGATGAATTCGCATTTCATCCGTTCCCCAAGGGATAGGACTCTCGTTGGCCGTGTGATATAATCCTCGACACCAAAGAGCTTAGACATAAGTGCAAGTCTCTCACTGTAATCCTTCTCCGGGATTCCATAGATTGCTTTATTCATCCGGAAGCTGTCCACCGGCGGAATATCCCAGATTAACTGAGATTTCTGGCCGAATACAGCTCCAATCTGCTGCACATAGGCTTTGCGATTTTTCGTGGGATTGTAGCCCATGACCGAGATTTTACCATCGGTGGGATACAGTGTACCGGTCAGCATCTTAATTGTCGTGGACTTTCCAGCCCCATTCGGCCCAAGGATACCGATGATATCACCTTCCTCCACCGTAAAGGACACCTGATTAACTGCGACTACCGGAACCTTTTCTCGGTGAAACAGGGTCTTCACACTTTCCTTAAAGCCGCTTCCTCGTTTATAGGTCTCGTATTTCTTCGTTAAGTTTTCCACTGTAATAATCTTTCCCATAAATCCTCCCCGTCGATAAAGGACAGCGTAATTCCTCTCCTTCTATGTTATCGGTAGCGCCCAGAGAAACCCCGTCCTGCGCTCCGCAATCATCTGCTATAATTCCCACCTATGTAATCAGCCTCCCACCCCTTGATACAGTCGTACCATAAAGCGGTAAAGAACGATACCGACTGCAAGAAATATCACACAGGGTATAACGATTAGGAGCATCGTCAGCTCTCCCTGTCCTAATAAGGCAGTTGCCGGAAAATAGCCTATCATAGCCACCGGGACCACCAAGGAGGTAACCATGACCAGGGCCTTCGGAAAGACACTTTGAGGATACTTGCCAAAGCTACGGATGCTATCAAATATCTCAGGAATCCTGGAATTCCCCACCCATCGAAAGGAGGTGGCCGCCATGAGCAGTGCAATCCCCATCATGACGAACAAGCCCACCAGGAATAAGGCTCCAAACTGCAGCCACATGAACAGAGTTGGCGCCGCTACATGAAATAGTGCCACAATAAAGATGGTCAACCCGCCAAGGAACAGACCAACCGCGTCAATGGAAAAGGTCCTGGCCATCAGAATGAACATCGTATCCACAGGTAGTATCAGCACCATCTCCAGATTACCTTCTCTGACATGTCCCATGGTCGCCCATAGGATGCCATGAAAGGTCATATCTGCAATCGCCATGGACATCGTAAATACCGATTGGATCAAAAGCACTTCATAAACAGTCCAGCCCTCAAAGCCTGCCCCCGAGCCGTAGATCAGCAGTGTAATCAAAGGAAACAGGATATCTCCCAAAAGCATGATGATGCAATTCAGAAAGAAATTCAGACGATAGGTTGATGCCGTCTGGAATGACACTTTGATACACTCTCTATAGATGTTAAAATAACGCTTCATTTGAATCATTCCCTTTCCATAATGAAATGGCAGAATAAATACTCTCCCTCCGCATCACCTTATGCTCCCACCCCATTAAACCTACGCATGGAGGCGCGATACAAGAGTTCATTGAATACGATCGTAATCAATACCGCAGCTCCCTGGATGCATACGATTTCAGGTATGGACATCGTGATCCCGGCCAGCTTAAAATCTCCGGTAAACACCATGACCGGTACAAAGGACATATAGGGGAAGGGGAGAAAAAACAATAGCCTCTGCAATGCCATGGGGAAGAACACCAATGGTATGAATACTCCTGAAAATACACTGGATAACAAATCAAATACCCTCCGAATACCGGAGGACTGTGTAAACCAGAAGGCTGTCATACCCAGAATATAGTGGACATAAAAGTTCATCAAAAAGGCAAGAGCCACGGAGAGAACAGTCCATCCGAGATTCTTTGGTACCATATCGATCTGAAATAGCAGGGTAAATATAATGTAGCAGGGGATGAATTCAAAGATCAGCCCCAATACCCTATGACCGAGCTTCTGGGAAAAGGCAAAAAACCTATGGTGAATCGGCCGTAAAGCAAAGGTTAGAAATCTTCCTGTCCGAATCAGCATCTGAAGATTCCAATCTGCAAAATCCATGGTAAGATATCCGATTAAGGTGGAGGCACCGAAGTAGGTAATCAGCTGGGACAGCTCCATCCCATTGAGCTCCGATTTGCCGCCATAAGCCGCAGTCCAGATGAAATACTGGACAATAAAGTATACCGGTCCCACAAAGATAGAAACCATGGAGTGGGTGCGATATGCACTCCACTCCTTATAGGTAACCATTGCAACTGCCTTCATCACCTCAAATTTATGTCGAATGTAATTCATAGTTCCTCCAAACAAACATAGTGACCGGGGCCAAATGACCTAAAAGCTTTCTCGCAAAGGGTTCTCAGGAATAATAAATTAAGCCCGTTCGCCCTAAACTGGAGCAACCTTTTTCAGTCAGCTTGAGTTATTTTATATAAGGCCCGACCACATAACTGCTGCAGCATTATACAGAGGCTCCGGAGACCATACATTATTGATGAATGGAATGAACCAGGCTGCTACCAGCTTCTCCTTCGGGTCAATGATCAAGCTGCAGCCACCTGCTCCTTCGTGAAAAAAGGTTCCTTTCGAATAGATACTGGCATCATTACAGCGCATATCAGGCCCCAGCCCATATTCACGGGAAACGCCTCCTGAATTCCAGCAGTAGTCCTTAATCTGAGGGGTTGTATATAAGGTTGTCATCTTCTCAATGGCTTTTCTTCCTATGACTCGGACCCCATCAATATAACCGCCCTGTTGAAGCATCGTACCGAAACGGCACAGATCAAATGCTGTTGAGTACATGCCTCCGCCGGTTCCCGGTATCTTCTTCCAGTAACGGTCTTCCTCATCCTCCTCATAGGTCCCCTCCAGAACCTTCTTCACCAGCTTTTCCACATCCTCATTTGCGATGCAGGCTCTGGAAACTACTTCCTTAGTGGCTACATCAAACCCGGTATCCTTCATCCCACAGGGCTTCACAATATGATCTACGATATATTCATTGGCAAATTGTCCGCTGACTCTGGTAATAATCTCTCCCAGAATTACATAACCAAAGGAGCAATAAGCCCATTCCTCTCCCGGCTTCATCCGCATTCCACTCTTTAAGCCTTCTGCAATCCAGTTCTCCGGCTTTTCTTTCTCGATAAAATGCCAGGGTGACTGGAAATACTTATTTGGAAAGCATCCGGGATCAGGATGCAGTCCGGAGGTATGGGATAGAAGATGTGCAACCGTAATCTCCTGGAAAGGTGGCTCATTGAATTCCTCGATGATCTCGCCCACCTTCTGGTTGACCCGAAGCTTTCCATCCTCCACCAGCTGCCAGATTGCCACTGCGGCGAATAGCTTCGTTATGGAAGCAATTCGAATGATCATATCCGGGAAGGCTTCTCTTGTATCCTCCTCCCGATAAGATAATTTACCGACCGCATTGTAGGCAAATACCTTGCCGTCCCTTACCAAACAGTAATTTGCACATTGAACCTTTTTCTTTGCCACCATATCCTCAAAATGCTTTGTAACTGCTTCTACCCTGCTCGGGTCATAGCCCACTTCCTCGGGCCTATACGGTGTACTGATACTCTTCATAGTAATCCCCCTTATAATATTATATTTATTTACTACTAGAACTAAGAAGTTTGCGAATACCTTGAAGGCAAATCATTCCATTCTCCCTTCAGTCAGCAGGCCTAATCCCGCATTATTCCATGTTATGTAAATTATACATGATATCCTTGAATTGTAAATATCAAATATCGTTATAACTGTTTTTTCATATACCGGCCGAGTCGGTCTTTATCTCACATAAGAGTAGTGTCCGGCATATATTTATTGGGGGTGAAGATATATGGATGACTGTGAACTGATATCCTTTATTACGGCGATTGCCTGTGCTATTGTGAAGAACTGCCCGGAGAAGGAGATTACCATGCTGGCTGTTACATTTACACAGCTGGGAGATACCCTGGCTACTGTTCTGGCAAAACGATCGTTGATAGAGAAAGAGAAAGAGAATTGTGCTGCTCCAAATAATGATACTTCTACTGATGCTTTGTGAGGCTTTATGACCATAGGACATTGTTCACAAATAAATCATTTGCAAAAAGCACTTAGGTGAGATAAAATGTACTCGATTGTGGATTACAATCATATACCAAACGAAGGTCATAGGAGGATAAGCAAACATGGTATATAAGACTTCCGGAGTATGTAGCAGCGAAATCAGCTTTGAGATAGATGAAGAAAATGATACCATCAAATCCGTCAGCTTTAAGAATGGTTGTGCCGGGAATGCCTCCGGTCTTTCCAAACTTTTGGTCGGAATGAAGGTGGATGATGTCATCAGCCGGCTGGAGGGCACCCTTTGCGGCTTTAAGAAAACCTCCTGTCCGGACCAGTTAGCCAAGGCGTTAAAGAAATGGAGGTCACTCGATTGAAGCGTATCGTTTTAACAGGCGGAGGAACCGCCGGCCATGTCACACCCTGCATTGCCTTACTTCCGGGGCTGAAAGAGGAGGGCTACGACATCCATTACATCGGGTCCCATCACGGAATAGAACGTAAGCTGATTGAGGAGTTTGGAATCCCCTATTATGGAATCTCCTCTGGTAAGCTCAGAAGATATTTTGATCCTAAGAATTTTTCAGACCCTTTTAAAGTAATGAAGGGATATTTTGAAGCTAAGAAGCTGTTGAAGCATCTAAAGCCGGATGTTGTCTTCTCGAAGGGCGGCTTCGTAACGGTTCCTGTTGTTCTGGCTGCCAAAAAGCTTAAGATCCCGGCAATTATACATGAATCCGATATGACACCTGGTCTGGCGAACAAATTAGCAATACCGGCCGCCAAAAAGGTCTGTGCAAATTTCCCTGAAACCTTAAAGTATCTTCCGCCGGAGAAGGCAGTGCTGACCGGTACTCCGATACGGAAGGAGCTATTTTCGGGAAATAAATTGAAGGGTCTTGATTTCTGCGGATTTACTGCAAATAAACCCATCCTACTGATTATCGGGGGGAGCACCGGTTCCAGAATCATCAATGAGATAATCAGAGGTGCCCTGCCGACACTTCTGCGGGATTATCAAATCATTCACCTTTGTGGGAAGGATAACCTGGATCAGAAGCTGTCAAATATGGAGGGTTATGTTCAATTTGAATACATTAAAAAGGAACTCAGTGATTTATTCGCTGCCGCCGATCTGGTTATTTCCCGTGCAGGAGCGAATTCGATCTGTGAGCTCCTTGCGCTCAGAAAACCCAATATTCTGATCCCGCTTTCCTTAAAATCCAGCCGTGGTGATCAGATCCTGAATGCGGAATCCTTTGAGCGTCAGGGTTATTCCTATGTGATCAAGGAGGAGGAGCTGAGTGTGTCCAGCTTACTGCAGGCGATTCATGAGGTGATGACGAAGCGGAGCACCTATATGGAAGCAATGAATCAAAGCGATTTGAATCACTCCATCACAACGATCATCGGATTAATCAAGGAATGCTAATCCGATCTACAAAGGAAAAGGCTACCTAATAATAAGGCTATGTAATAAATAAGGCTATCCCTTGACAGGCTTAGTATCAGATGACCTGTTCCGGGATAGCCCTTTATCATATTCAGCAAGGTAGTATTTTTCTCGTAAATTACATTATTCGTGTAGCGATGGCCTCTGCCAGCCTTGCGGCTTCCCCGTCCTCATATCTTCCCGGGGTCCATTTCATCATAACCTGATCCTCCTGAAGCCTGGGAATTAGATGCAGGTGAAAATGGAAAACGGTCTGCCCTGCGGCTTCTCCATTATTCTGGAGTAGATTCATTCCGTCAAAGCCCAGCTCATCCCTCATGGCAAGGGCAACCTTCTTAGCCACCACCAACGCTTTTGCAGCAATCTCATCCTCAAGCTCAAACAGATTCTCATTGTGCATCTTTGGGAGGAGTATGGCATGTCCCTTTTCAGCCGGGGAAATATCCAGGATAACCTTAAAGTCTTCATCCTCATAGAGGGTATTGGAGGGTATCTCTCCTCTAATTATTTTGCAAAAAATACAGTTTTCTTTCATCTTTTACCTCCGTACTTGTTTTACAGGCCTCATCCTGCTACTCCAATGTCGATTGTTGTACTACGCTTGACATTGCATAATCTTCCAAAATTTGATACTATCGTTTTAACCAAAGAGTTTATAAAGGGGGTATTACTATGTTTCCCGATACAGATCAGGATTCACTTGTTAATCTGGTCAAAGAAAATCCCATGCTGGAGGATGTCATCCAGAATATTGCCGATGACTACAAACGTACCACCTCCATATTCATCCACGAGCTGCGCAATCCTCTCTCCCTAATAAAGGGAACCCTGCAATACATAGAATCAAAGCATCCTGAAGCAAAGGATTTTAAATATTGGGATCAGCTGCAGGACCTGGTTCAGGATATGGAGGTCATGATGGCCGATGCATCCCTTTTGAATACCAGTAACACAGTGAATAAGGCGAACCATAATTTGCTGATCCTGCTTGGCAATACTGTAAATCATTTCATGCCTCAAGCTGCGAAGCAGCAGATTGACCTGAGTCTGGAATGCGAGGATCATTGTGAAGAATATTTCTATTCCTATTCCTGTGATGCCATTAAGCTGAAGCAGGTATTTTCCAATCTGATCAAAAATGCTTTCGAAGCAACCTCTCCTGGTAACTTTATCCGTGTAGCCTTAAAATTCCTTCCCGGGGATGAACAGAGTCTTCCCAAGCTCTCCATCCAAATCAGCAATAATGGGATACCGATTCCAGCGGATGAGATCGATAAGATCTTTGTACCCTTCGTTACCTATAAAAAGGGAGGTACCGGTGTGGGTCTTGCGATCGTAAAAAGGATTCTTGAATTACATTTTGGCTCCATCAGTGTCAGTTCCGATCAGGACTTAACCAGCTTCACGATTCTGCTTCCACTGTAACTCCGGTTATAATATATTAAATTGAAAAACCTGGTCAAAGGTACGAAGTGTTTTGAAGTTTCCCTTTGCAGTTAGCTCACTGGACATGAAGGCTCCTTGGAAGGTTATCCTTCCAAGCACCAGCCGGTTGATGACATTGTGGGTTGTCTTTGCAATCACATCAGCATCCTGCTTTTCTCCGTAATAGCATTTCAAGTGCTTGTTATTAATCTCTACCACCAGGGTTTTCTTCGTGTCAGTCATTGTAATTGCATAGGACGCTACAAAGTCCTCCAAGGGATGAAAATTATCCTTCAGGTTCTTGATAAATTCCTGACCGTTCTCCCCGTCACCGCTGTCCAGCTTCTCCTTATACATCTGGGTCAGCTCCTCAATATCCTCCTTCTGCTTCTTCACGTAAGCATCATCAGAAACATACATGGACAGCTGCTCACTTTCCTGTGGAGTCAGTACAATCGTATTACTATGCAGAAGATTTTGCTTCACTGCAGCATTGCTCACCGGCAACATCCTGCGCTTCTGGTTAATAATTCTGTAGAAGGATTCTGCTTTATCTTCAATGCTCTTGGTATATTCCGGGTTCGTCTCAAAATCAATGTGATCCTCCACATAAGCACAAATTCCGTTGTAGGGAGGAATTCCTCCAAGCATTTCCCATGCCTTCACTAAGGTTAACTCCGCATCCCTCTCGCCATAGGTGGTAGCCATCACCACCGGTAGCATATATAATTTGCTAATCCTATCCTTATCGCCATATAGCCAGCAGGAATCTAGAAACTGCTGCATCAAGCCCCCGATACCAAACCATTCCACTGAAGCAGCCAGAATGATCCCATCCGCTTCCTTTAGTGTCTTCGGGAGCATTGCAATCGTATTCTTTTCTTCATAAAGGTTGTATCTGGTAACGTGGACTCTGAGCTCCTCCAAAACAGCTGTCAGCTTACTGATGACATAAAGTGTGGGATCCTCAATCAGCCCTCTTCCACCATAATAAATATTAACCTTCATATTATCCTCCATTCTGACGAAATCATGCCTTTGGACTAAGCCGGAACAAATTGTAAGCCCTATACAGGTGTAGTAATTTTCGTCTTTCTCCTCCGATAGATTAGGATGGCCAGCAGAAAGCCTCCCAGGAAACCACCGATATGCGCTGCATTATCGATTTTTGAACTGGCAATGCCTCCATAGAGACTGATGGCAGCAAATAAGATGATCTGCCGTCCACTTAGATCCTCCAGCCTTCCCTTATTCACGATAATGATATAGGCCATTGCTCCAACGATTCCGAAGATAGCTCCGGAGGCTCCGATGGAGTAGACATAATCTTCCTTAATCATATTATAACTGATGGAAGTAATCCCTGCAATCATTCCCGAACCAAAATAAATCAACAGATATTTCAACTTCCCCACAGCCCGTTCAAGATTATCCCCTACGAAGAATGCCACCAGCATATTGTTGAGCAAATGCTCCAAATCAGAGTGCAGGAACATTGCAGTCAGGATGCGGTAGTACTCCCCCTTCTCCTTCACCTGATACCAGTTCAGTGAGCCTCTGCCATAGACTGACTCGGTACTCCCGAAGATTCCTGTATAATGAACCAGAAAATGAATCAGTATATTGATCGTAATTAAGCTGGTATTGAACAAGGTCACCCAACTGGTTTTATGGTGACTCTGTCCTGTTCTCCCATAACCCACAGAACTGCCCTCGGGATAAGGGTAGCTCTCAATGTCCGTGATCAAGCCCTCCTTCTCCAAAAGCTCCTCCAGGTCTTTTCTAAGTCCCATATAGTCCGGCACCTGATTCTCATAGATCATGAGCCGCCTGTAAATTAAGTCGAGGATCCAATGATCATCCTGATCGAGACAGTACTTCTTTGCTCGTTCCGGATCCTCGGTCAGGATCAGACTTAACAGATGTAGCTCCTGAAAACCATTGGCAAAAAACTTACTCTTAATATGCTCCAAGATCCTTTCGTATTCCTGTGCCGTAAGCTCGTCACCGGAAGGAGCATGGAACATTATCATGATGTCAGCAAATAGATTAACCGGCCGATAGTACAGATAAACCCCGCTCATCTTAATATCCAGCATAATAAAATCCCTTATTCGCATTTGATACATCAGCCCGTCAATAATTCTCATCCATTCACCCTTTATCCATATCTTATCATTCCATTTACTGCTTCTTACCTTGATCATACTTCTTAGCTCATGCTGTCCTATTACTTGGTTCATCCAATTCACTACAGGTCTTCTACCAAGCCCTCGTTTGTCTTGTGTAAGACTTGCGATAAGCTTTGTTATATCACTCAGAAGATATCTTTTATTCTTGCCAAATTTATATGGGATTAACTTTATCTTTGAATCTTTCCTGACTTTGATTGGTTCTTTTCCATGATTGGTCCCTATCTATCTGATATCCCTATACTTCCCACGCAAAGGATCGTGTCACGGCTTTCTGCCAGCCTTCAACCAAACGATCCTTCTTCTGTTGTGACATTGACGGCTGGAAGGTCTCCGCCAGAGCCCAGTTTTTCTTGATCTCATCCTTATCTTTCCAGAAGGCTGTTGCCAGTCCTGCCAGATATGCTGCCCCCAGGGCAGTCGTCTCGATGCATTCGGGCTTCAGCACTCCGGTCTGCAGAATATCTGCCTGGAATTGCATCAGGAACCGATTCGCACAGGCTCCACCATCCACCCTAAGCGATTTTAGGGTGGTTCCAAGATCATTCTCCATGGCCTTTAAAACATCATAGGTTTGATAAGCGATGGACTCCAGGGTGGCCCGAATGATATGATTCCGATTGCAGCCACGGGTAATCCCTATTACTGCGCCCCTGGCATATTGATCCCAATAAGGAGCACCTAAACCGGCAAAGGCAGGAACCACATAAACTCCGTTCGTATTCTCTACCTCTGTGGCATATTTCTCACTCTCTGCTGCTGTACGGATTAGCTGCAGCTCATCCCTCAGCCATTGTACTGCCGCTCCGGCTACGAAGACACTGCCCTCCAGGGCATACTGAACCTTATCATCGGTGCAGGCAGCTATCGTCGTCAGAAGACCATGCTTGGAGCTAACCGCCTCATCTCCTGTATTCATTAGCAGGAAGCAGCCTGTTCCATAGGTATTCTTCACTTCCCCCTTGGTAAAACAGCATTGTCCGAACAGGGCAGCCTGCTGATCGCCGGCAGCTCCTCCGATCGGTATCTCTGATCCGAACAGGGTTCGGTCCGTCATTCCATAGATACAGCTGGAGGGCTTAACCTCCGGCAGCATACTCCGTGGTATTCTCAGCTCTTCAAGGAGCTTCCCATCCCAATCCAGTTTCCTGATGTCAAACAGCATCGTTCTCGATGCATTGGAATAATCCGTGACAAAGGTCCTTCCCTTAGTCAGATTCCAAATCAGCCAGGTATCCACAGTTCCGAACAGAAGATTCCCCTTCTCCGCCTCTTCCCTCGCTCCGGGTACATGCTCCAGAATCCAAGTCACCTTCGTTCCGGAGAAATATGCATCCGGAATGAGTCCCGTAATCTGTCTGATATAGGGCTCCAAACCCCGGCCTTTCAATTCCTTAACCATGTCCGCAGTCCTCCGGCATTGCCATACAATCGCATTGCTGACCGGCTGACCGGTATGCTTGTTCCAGACCACAGTGGTCTCCCTTTGGTTTGTGATTCCAATGGCGGCAATCTCCTCCGCTGTGATACCTAGCTTCGCCATCGCCTCTGTGGCAACTGAGAATTGAGTGGACCAGATCTCCATCGGATCATGCTCCACCCAGCCAGCCTTAGGATAAATCTGTGTGAATTCCTTCTGTGCCACACTCATCATCCTGCCTGCTTTATCAAATATAATACATCTGGAGCTGGTCGTTCCCTGGTCCAGTGCCATCACATACTGCTTCATGACGATCCCTCTTTTCTATCTATTTTATAATTAGTTCAATCCAAACATTGAAATCCACTCAACCCTAAGCACTCATCGGTACTATCCATCCGATCCATCGCCTTTTGTTTCTGTAAGGAAGACCGTGAGCTTACCATCATTGTAACACTCCCATGCCATTATTTTCAATAACGAAGATTCAATTAGCGGATGGGAAAAAAACAAATCCCAATCTTCAAAAAGAATGGGATTTATGACAACGCTTCGTATGGTTATAAAAAATAACTTGGAAAAAGATACTGATCCTGTTAATCAGAGCTATGAAAGGTTCCTTCCTCAATCGTATGAGTATGCTCACTAACAAAAAGGTATCTGATATTGGCAAAGGATATTTCATCTCCTGGTCTCAGCTCCTTCTGCTGATAGGTCATAAGAGCTTCCCTGTTCAGAAAGGTTCCGTTGGTCGAATTTAAGTCTGTTAAGAAGTACCGATTTCCCTCTCTGGTAATCTTCGCATGATATCTACTGACAACCTCTTTCTCGAGGCAGTAATCCACATTTTTTCGTAGTTTTCCAATAAAAAAGGGGAAATTTTTAATCGGAATGGACTCATAACCGGTTCTCTCCATGGGCTTTAGGATACAACCATATTCCGGTTCTGCTGCGTTTAACAGACAAGTAGAACCATTCGATTCCTCATCCATCTCCTGTTTCTGTTGATCAACCTCATATCCCTTCCACAGCTGCTCCTGCTCACAGGGGGCCTCCTTCACATAGCTTATGACAGAAGGCAGCTCCTCTTTTCTTTTCAACTCCCCAGTCCCGTTCGCTATTGGCTCCTTCCATCTCCCAAAATGCATTATGGGTTTTCTAAACCCGGCATATTTTCCCGTTAATAATGGAGGTGTATCGAGCTCTATCTCCTGTCTTGGATCATGATATTCCTTCCGTGTGACCATCCTTGTTATTCTGTTTTTCTTATCCCATAGCTTTCTCATGAGAAAGCCTCCTGCACAGAATAGGATCAATAGCATAGCAAACAGCTTACTGAAATCAAATCTATTCCCAAGAGAATTATATAAAAGCTTTGTATTAAAGCTTAAGAGTAACACCAATACTGCTGCCAGGCAGCAGCCTATTGTACCCAGATAAGTTTTCACCGGATAGCAGATTGCTTCCTGTTCTTTAAAATCCAATTCCGGCATGACCGGTAACATCCTCCCAGCCACCTGCTTTACTTCTGTTTGTGGCTGCACTGCTGCCAGGGATCTTTTTGGATCCCCATCACCTCCCACTCTTTCGATCTCCGGTTGAAAGCGGGTAGAATTCCGTAGACTTTGCAGCATATGCTCGAAGGCATAGCCCTCTTCTCTCCCCGCCGCATATAAGCCATAGATTAGGAGAACCGCTTCCTTGTCATTATAATCCACTTTATTCATAAGGTATTCCATGAAGCTTATCAGCTGGTCGTTCACATCCTTACCGTATCCGGGCAGATAACAGACCTCATATTTATTCGAATTCAGATTATAAAAGATCGTTTCGGGATTAATCAGGATGTCCTTTTCATCCAGTAGGTATTCATAGGCTGTCTCAATCGCTTCGAACACTTCTTCCAATATCTGCTGCAAGGAAGCCTTAGACAGAGCTGATTTCACCAACAGGCTATGAATGGATTGTTTTGCCGTAATATCATAATATAAATACACCTGGTCATCCAGTCTCCTATAATCCGGCTTAAGAAGTCTGTATAATCCTTCTGCTCCCAGCATCCGGATACAGTAGGAGTTTTCCTCAACATAGGGATGCTCATTTATTCTCAAATAATTATGATAAAGGTCCTTACTGTACTCTATTACCATCCCAACCTCCATGATACCGCTTAACATCGGCAAATAGTACGGAAAACAGGGTGTTCATCAACAAAACAATCCTCTGCTGCTCTCCATGGGGATTCCCACGAAGGGAGCCATGCTATCTGCCCAATATTTTATCTATTCTATTCTTCAGCTGCTCCATACCCTTTATTTTGCTTCCAGTGTCAAGAACTACTTCTGAGATACGGATAAACTCCGCAGGGTCATGAATACTTCTTTCTGCCTCTACAATGATCCTGCGGTCCGGATGAAAAAACTCTCGGATGCTCTGCATTGGTACATCAACCGCTCCCTCCAAAATGATCTTGATCTGATGCTTGTTCACCTCTACCTGAATATCGGTAATCTCCGTAAGGAAAAAGCCCTGCTCACAGGTCTCCCTCAAATAATCCACTATCTCCTTCTCCTGCTCCCTTGTATCCCCAATGAGCAGATAGAATACACCTCGATTACCTATCTTCTCATACGCTACCTTACCGGTATGAATCTCAGCCTCATGCTTCGCTGATAAGGCTCCCTTCTGAAGCACCTCATCCACAATTCCTTCCAGTCTGTTCCTGTCATGTAGGTAGAAGCCCAGGAACACCATGGAATAGATCATAAATACGATCATCGGAAGAAGTATGGTGGCTTCCACTGTAAAGCTTCCCCGGATTTTATAATTCCTCACGGTACCTCCTTCTCTGTTTCCTGCTGCTCAACAACTCTAATTACGAAATCAGCCAAGCCTTCGTACTGATCAGGTGTATCAGGTAAGAGATGAATAAAAAGGGAACAAACGGGATGCTTTTTTTACGGTCTGCCAGACGAAGAGTCAGTAGGAGGATTGCTACAATCGCAGCTGCAAATAAGGCAATTGCAAATAGTTCCATGTTACCCCAGAAGCCTAAGCTGATGCCGGTTACACAAAGCAGGTACCCATCCCCCATTCCGATTCTGCCTCCGGTTGCCCTGCTGGTAATCATAATCCCTATTCCCACCAGAGTCCCCAAGACTCGGTCTATGATAGGGATGCTTTGAGAAAAAGGTGCTCCTGCACAAACGATGATTGCCCCAGCAGCTATGATCCATAAGCTTATTTTCTTAGATCGTATATCCTGCAAGGCTGTGATCAACAGCAAAATACCCAGAGTTCCTTTTATGATCAGATCCGCCATAATTACCTCCTTAGCTACCTAGCTCCTCAATGAAGCCGCTTCTATGTTACCGTGATATACCCACATAATAGCTATGCTCCGCACCGCTTACAAAATGGTCTGTCCGATACCTCTGATAGAGGTACCTCCCTCACTGATCTTTTTAGTCCGGAGCAATCCCTTTTGCTATGATAGCGGTCCCCCTCGTCTGTAATATAGTAGGTTCCAAGGCTTCCCCCGGATGAGGCTTCTCCACCCCGGCAGCAACGCTCACAGGGAGAATACCTTCCCCCGTTTTTATTCCTACGGTCCTCCGGTAGCCTATGGACTTCCTCAATGGTGATGCTTAAGTGGGAGCAATTTCTATCCTTATGAACAACGGTACCTGTAGCGGTGATATACACCATGATCTCCCCTTCAGAGGTGCCTTCTTTCACAATCGTATAGGTAGCAGCTACCTGATGTCCCGTCCACTTTCTTAGCCTGACCCTCTGTATCATTCTTAGGTTCTCTAGCCCAAACAACCAAATCGGGAATTTGATATGATACCGGACTACCAGGTCAATGCAGTCCTCCTCTAAAATTCGGCTATTATAAAAACTGATTTCCCTAAAGCCCCCCTGTATGCAGGAGTTGTTTATTTGCGGGATATCCAGCTCTTTCTTCAGAAGTCCCTTTATTACCTTCTCCCCTGCAATTACCTTGGCCGCATCAGACAAATCCAGCTCATATCCATCCCCGAACAGAGTAAAATCAATGGCTGCGAAGTCCTCTCCTCCTATAAAATCCTCATAGACATAGGCATACCTTGCCAAGGTAAGGCCGGAGCTTGTGATTGCATTCTGGATATGCTCCTGAACCGTAATGATCTGGAGAAAATATAGGAATATCAGGATGCAAAAAAGAAAGATCGGCATTACAATAGCAGCTTCCACCGTAAGGGAAGCCTTCTGTGTGTCCTCCCGGAATATCCTCCGGGTATCCTCCCTGCTAATTTCTTGTATAACCCTCATATCTGATCCGACCTTTTATCGATACCTATTTTATCTGTTTTGTTATGGATGGTCCGGGATGTCCGTTCTTCTTACACCTATAAGCAAATGATTTCCTGGAGAGAGATTATTGATTTATTTGGGGTAATTGTTGATCTTAGATAATACAGAAGAGCGGACATCCCGAACCATCCGTGTAGGTCAATCCATAGTGCTATTGTTTCAATCGTATAAATCACATCTGGTCCCAGTATTTGTTGGTATGTAAGTCTTAATAACTGTAGCCTGCCTCTATGCGATAAGTAAATCCCCGGATATCCTTCGCAAGAAGTTTTTTTACAAAGTTTAAGGAAATAAACTTTGTGTTGATGTTAAATTCAGCATCCACCGAAAAGCCGAAGATGCAGTTTTGTATGGAAAAGCTGTCCTCATATCGCAGCTTCATATTCTCCTGGATCAAATCCAGACAGCGGTAGGAAAGCTCCGTTTTTTTCTTCAGAAAGAGAAAGATTTTCAGATAATCCCCATAGGATAAGGTAAAAGTACCTGTTTCCTCCGGATAGCCTGCCGCCTTCGTATGGATAAATTCTCTCTGAAGGGAAAGAAGCTCATAAAAGGTAAGTCCGATTCTTTTCTTAAATATCGGTACCTCCTTTCCCAGAGTCAGGGCGCAGGTATCCACTAAGGCTTCTGCAAAGGCCAATAGTACAACCAGTACTGTCTGAGTAATGGAAACCAGAATCGGGAGTCCTGTAAATCCTACCAAACCAACGGCAAGGGCTTTTGCCTCGCTCCATTTAGCCTTATCCCCCAGAATACTGGTAAAGTTAAGTATTGTGCGGATCAATATCACCTGCGTAAGAATAGCGTTAAGATTCTCCTTGTCCGAGGCTTTTCCCATTAGAAAATACTCCTGCTCATACGCCAGGGCTGAGGGTTTTCTTCCAGAGATATCCTCCCCTTCCATCGGAAAATGGCAAAAATGCTCCTGTAGGTAAGCCTGGAACAGTAGATGCTCTGCTGCCTTATTGGCAGCCTCTCCTAGCATAGAAGCAAAGTCATACTCTCCGAAATCGGAAAACAAACCCTCCAAACCAGATTTTTTACCTCCGATAACAAGGCTTTTGAACAAGGAACCGAAATCAAAGCCACTTACCTCCTCACCGGATAAGGACGCAATATCTGAGGGAAGTAAATCTTTTGTAAGCTCTAAATCAGAGAGTTCCGAAGAATCTACCACCAGGCCGCTTAGTCCCTCCCTTACCAGCTCTCCGATCACTCCCAAGGGATCCATAGCACTCTCCTTTTGAATTGTCAGACTACTGTAATCAAGGGTAAGCCCATCTGTGCGATAGGACCTCAGGGCTTTATCAGCACTGCTGAAGCATTCCCTTGCTGTGCTAAGATCTCTGCGATCCAGTGCAGTCCCACCCTCTACCAGGTGCGCATCCACTGTAGTGAGGATCTCTATATCCTGCTTCAGGATCTGCTTCATTCTGTCAAAATCGTATCCAAATATATTTCCACTCTGATATCTCTTTAAATCCAGTAAGCCTTCCTCCATCGTGCCGAAGATCCCTTCTCCCAGCTCCTCCTGCGCCTCCTTCAGACTCCCTTCATAATTCCTAATTAATTCATCCGCCTTCCCGGAGGTTTGTATAATCTCATCAATAACGGCTTCTGCTTGAGGAATTAATGCCTCTATGGACTGTATCAGTAAAAGGCTCTCACTTCTGTGGAGGTTGAGCTCTTCTATTATGAGAAGCTTTTGAGACTCACAGGTGGTCCGCTCCATCTCCTTCTGATTAAGTTGGGACTGCAAATCATTGATATGTTCCTTACAGGCCTTCACCTGAGCTTGTGCTTCCTTATAGGCTTCTGTCCCTTTTTCTACGGAAGCCAGACGAGCCTCCAGTACTTTCAGCGTAATCTCAGCCCCTTCTATACTTCGTATGGTATTTACTATCCCGGCCTCCAGTATTTGAATTCTTTCCAGAATCTCATCAAGTCTTTGAAAGCCCTCATCTATTGCTGAGAATAAGACACCGGGATCATAATAGAGCTCCTTCACATGCGCAAATATGCTGTCATTATGAATCCCTGTCTTCTCTTTTGTTATTTCTCCATAGCACAGCTTCTTGATATAATCGGGGACTGTCTGCAGCATTCCCTCCTTGTTCACCTTCAGTCCTTTTTTTGTCGTACTGATCCCATCGAACAGCATCATCAGTCTTAAGATGCCTTCATCGATAACCACCAGCTCCTCTTCAACCTTAAGCTTTTCTTCATAGAGGATACTCACCTTCTCCGGTTGCTTCAGCATGGACATCTTATTAAGCAGAAGCTCCATCCCATCACCCAGCTCCCTGTATTTCATATAATCCACAGCCTCGGTTAAGAACAGTTGTCCTTGATAATCCATCAGTCCGGCAGTCTCTGTTACCGATAGGGAAGACAATGAAATATCATATAGCTCAAGTCCCTTCGTAGGGTAAGATAGCTCAATATTTGGCGTGACGGTGTAAGACATATACTCTTTCAGCTTGTCTTCCATTACCTCCGTTTTCATCATACCGCTACCATATCCTGCTTCCAGCGCCAGTAGATGATACTCCTCCATAAGAGGGTCATAAAACTCTGCCAAGACAGAATCCATAGCAGTTGTTAAGGCTCTTTCTGCAAATATTTTTGCTGTATTTACTCTGGCAGACTCAAGGATCGCCATCACTAGGGAGAGAATGAGTAGAAGTACCAGACTCAGGAATACCGTAATGGCACCCTCTGATTTCATATTCATATTTCTTATTTTCAAAGATAACTCCCCCTGCAAGACGATTTCTGAAGCCAATCTATATTCCCTTCACTCTTTCATTAATCATATCTACAATATTACGAATTAATTCTGAGATTTGATTCTTAAAAATCAAAACCAGGGCGATCAATACAACGATAATCAGAATGATTTCAATGACCCCCAGGCCATCCGCCTTTTTCTCCATCAGTCTCTTCGCTTTCTTCCTCATCTCTTCTTTCCTGCCGCTTAGGCAGTCTCCTCTCTCCATAAATTATCACTTAATACAGCCCTACCGGGAAGGGTTAGCAGCCTTCCTTCAGCCTTCTTTATATTCCAAAGGATAAAAACGCCGGTATCATAATGATGATCAGCACAATCAAAAACATGATCATCATAGGTCCCAAAAGCTTGGTCCCGGCTTCTTCTCCGAGACGCTTGGCAAACTCCTTCCGCTCCTCGAATGCATCCAGGGCCTCTCTCATTAACAGCTCTGCCAGTCCCTTGTTCCCCTTTCTCAGATTCTGTGAAACCAGGGAGCCGAATTTCATATAGGGCAGTACTCCTGTCCTTCTGCCAAATTGCTCATAGGCGCTGCCCTCCGGTACACCGAGCTTTATTTCATGTGCAGTCAACAGCATTTCTTCATAGGCATAATGTTTCTTTGCCGCAATGGCATTGCTCTTTCCGGCATAATCCTCTGCAATCTTATTCCAGGCCTGCCTTATGGTCATTCCGGCATTTAAAAGAAGATTAAACTTATTAATGATCTCCGGATAATCCATCCGCATTTGATTCTCTCTAAGCTTCATCCGTTTCTTTAGCTCACTGCTCCCTAGGATCCATGAGCCTGCTGCCAGAACTACACCCAGAAGAAAAAATAAAGCTCCGTTCTCCCGCTTCTTCTCCTCCCAGCGTATGGAGTAGCCCTCCAATTTTACCGGCAGCTGTAAGCGTTCCTCCTGCCTTAATGCTAAGGACTGTTTTTGAAGCTCAAGATACAGCTTCTTAAGCAGGCTTTCCTTCTCTGACATCTCCTGAGGTATGATTGTGAAGGCGAAGGTATGGTCCTGTCTCATATTCTGACAGGTGAGTATTGCTGTTACTGAGGTAGGGATCTGCTCGGATACCAGCTCATCATTTTCTATATGTCCGTCTCCATCAATAAGCTTGTAGTCCTGTGGTATCCATTCCACAGATATGCTTGTTCCCGGAATCCGGCTGATAAAATTCAGGTCCTCATTGATATGGTTAAAATCCGGATTATCTCCCAGCAGCTCCCTCTCCAGGATAGAGATTGCCTCCTTCATCACCTTGGCCAGCTCCTCTTCGCTGTATTCTTTCTCTGCTACTGTAATATTAATCTCTTCCCGGTAGCTCTCCTGTTTTTTTATGTCCTGCTCAGAATTATTAGAGTCACGCTTCTCTTCTGGGAGCACCACTTCCGTCCCATCCTTCGAAATCGTAATCGTCAGCCCTACTTGCTTAGTCCCCTCTCCCTGTTCCGGTCTTACAATCGAACCGTCCACCAGATTCCCTTGTTTTTCACCGGGAGAGAGTACGTTGATGAGAGATAACAGGTTGCATAGGAATAGGATGAGCAGGATTAAGGATACTCTACCATACCAGTATAGCCTCCCCTCTGTCTCTTGCTTATGATTCACGTGAAGGGCTGTAAGGGCTTTCGCCGTCTTCGTATTGCGGCTGATCAGCCTCTCTAGCCCAGTGCTTGACAGTATCAGCTTGGCAAGAGGATATAGAAGGTATAATCGGTGCTCCTTCCTATTCATCTCACTTCTCCTACTTTCGTAGCCCTTTAGGGATATAATATAAAGAATGCACAGGATAAGTACTGTGGTGATATTCAGATATAGCATTAGACCTCCTATACTTCAATCGATATGATCTTGTCCACTGCCTGAGCAGCTGCCAGATACAGGAGAAGAAGGACTGACATAAGCGTAATTCCAAGAGGATTATGATAAAGCGGTGTTAAAAAGTCGGGGGAGGACAGGGATAGATATGCTATAATACCCAGGGGAATTGTCTTCATTATTTCCGCCTCCAGCTTCTTGGCGGAAATCAAGGTGAGAATCTCCCTCTTGACCTCCAGCTTGTCACTCAGCGTGGTGCTGGTAGAGCGTATGACCTGAATCAAATCCCCTCCGGTTCTTTTGGCTGTCGAGAACACCTCGGCAAAACTGATAATATCTTCTATACAGGATCTCTCACCAAAATCACTGAGGGCCTTCTCAACGGTGATATTCATACGAATCTGATTGATCATATAAGTGAATTCCCGGAGGATCATTGCATCCTTTGCATAAATCAGGCGTAGGTCCTTCAATGCTTCATCAAATGCATTTTCAGCTGAATATCCCGCACATAGGGCCGCCGATATGGCTGCAATCCCATCCCTGAATTCCTGGTTTAGCTTCCACTGTCTTTCTAGCCTCCGTTCCCTCCTCCTCTTCCTCAGATAGAAATAAAGGGCGGGGCTTAAAAATATGGAAGCATAAATACTACGATAGAATAAAAGCCCTATGCATATTAACCGGATCGCTCCCTTCAGCAGATCCTCCAGCTTCTCCTTATAAGATAAAGAATATCGAGTCAAAGGATATCGCTTATCTTTATTTGTCAAAGGTTCACACCTCACCTCTCTTATGCTCCTTAACCTTGTAGAAGGATCTTTTTCTCAGATTAAATCTGTTCGGGCCTAATACCTGCCCGGTATAGCTTGTCCGTATGCACCAGGCTGTTCTGTCTTACCAGCTTCCCCTCTATCCCACCCTCCGATTCGCCCTCCTCCGTAAAAAGATACAAGGGGTTTAGTCGAATCTCATGTTCCTCGCAGGAAAGGACCTCTGTTATTTCTAGAACTCTTCGGGAACGATCCCTTAGTCTTCCAAGGTGGACAATAACATCAATAGCCGATGCAATCTGCTTCCTAACTGCCAGCAGAGGTATATCCGCGCCCAGAAGTACCAGCGCTTCCAGACGATTCAGCATATCAGCGGGAGAGTTCGCATGTCCTGTGGACATGGAGCCATCATGACCGGTATTCATGGCCTGAAGCATATCAATGGCTGCTGCATCTCTGACCTCCCCTACGATAATTCTGTCGGGGCGCATTCTTAAGGAGGTCTTAATTAGATCCCGGATGGTTATGCTGTTATTTCCTTCCGTGTTGGCATTCCTAACCTCAAGTCTTACAAGGTTGGGGATATTGTGGAGCTGCAACTCAGCCGAGTCCTCTATGGTTATAATTCGCATATTATTGGGTATATAGTTTGAGAGTACATTTAGGAAGGTTGTCTTTCCTGAACCGGTTCCACCGCTGATGAAGATATTATAGCCCGCAACGACCAGATTTTTCAGAAAGAGCGCCGCTTCCTCCGTGATTGATCCCAGGCTGATCAGCTGTTCGATTGTGATTGGATTCTCGGGAAACTTACGGATGGTGATCACAGGACCATCCATCGCAACGGGGGGAAGTACAATATTTACCCTGGAACCGTCCGATAATCTTGCATCCACGATCGGATTTGCTTCGTTTACAATACGGTTGGATTGTGACACAATCTGCTGGACCACATCCTCCAGCTTCCCCTGGGATTCAAAGCTGCGGTTGCAATTATGAAGTCTTCCGTTCTGTTCGATAAAGATATTGTCCGGCCCATTCACCATGATTTCCGTAATTGTGCTGTCCTCCACAAGATCCTGTAGGATATCCAGCTTTCTTATGGAATTAAATATCTCTCGTCGCAGCTTCCTTTTCTCCTGTATACTGATATAATTCTCCCTGCTTTTCAGAATAAGAATCTGATCTATCGTATTCAACAGCTCATCATCCGAAATCTCTGTTGTTAAATCTATGCTCTCCAGCACTTCCTGCTGAAGCCTTTCCTTCATCCATCCCATAGGTATTGATGCCCCCTTAACATAATAGATCTACCTGCTGCTTTGCCAGTTGCCATATTGCACTGTTCTTGACTTCTTTCCTTCTATCATTGGCTGCTCCCTCCCCATTGGTGCTCTCCGGCAAAAGAAGCCGTTTATAATGCTCCGCTTTGGTGTCCACCTTTATAAATTCCATTTGCCTGTCCCACTCCCTCAGTACCCCTCTGGAGTAGGAACTCTCATTTGCCAGGATATGGTTATAATCGCTATGTTTCATCACTTCAATCGCAAACTCCGTATAGATACCGAGATAGAATATGACTGCCTCAAAATCAGTGCTCTTCCTAAGCTCCTCAATCAACCTTACGGCATCCTCCTTCCCAAGAGAGAGTAGATCCAGTCCATGGGCGATTCCGGACAGGTAGGCCAGCTTTCCCGAAAACATCAGCTGTTCCTTTAGTTTAGGAATGAACTGTGTATGCTCTTCCTTCAGGTAGTAGATGAACTCAGATAGGGCCTGCTTCTTCTCTGTTAAATCAATTTCTTCAGAAACAGGTAGCTGTTCCATCTGTAGCAGGAGTACCTTCTGCTTCTCAGCAAGGCAGAGGGCAAGATTCCTTGCATAGGTACCTTCCTGGAGTCCTCCGACGGGAGCGAATACTGAGATAAGACTCAGTGCTCTATCCCGTACGGAACTCTGTGACCCCTGAGCTTTCATATAGCAGGCCAACAGGTCATTCAGAACTTCCCTGGCAGACTGATATTTGTAGATGGTCTGTATAGCTTCCTTGCGTCCTATCGCTTTACTTCCTGATAGTCGCACAGTAAAGCGGATATTTTCCCGGGGAAGCTCCTCCTGCATTTCTTCCCCAAAAAGCAGAAGCTCCACCACATGGTCCTTCAGGAACTCTTCCAGGCTCTCCCTTCTGGTAAACATTAGAATCTCGAAGTCTGCTACAGTGGCCCTCTTCATATAGTCCATAAGCCTTGCGGCATAGGATGCTTCCGTGTCATAGATCGCCAGTAGTTTTGTCAACCGGGACACCTCCTGTTGAATCATCGCTTTGTCCTTCTAGTAAAAATCCTGAGTATCATAATTATCGTTGGAAATAAAAGAATCAAAATCAGAGATAGGTTTGGAAATATCATAGGGTTTTAAGAAATCATATAAGCTTACCAACAAGCTCTATGTTTTAGAATTATTTTACAGTTGTATCATACAATATCAAAAAACAGCTGTCAATAAAATCCATATGACAGCCGCAATCTTTGTTTATTTCTTATAAAAGGGTGCATAACCTACAACATTTTGCATAACTTTATCGAAACCATAACACTTCAAAGTGTAAAACAAGTATGGTAACAATGGCAATTCCCTGATAACCCTTTTTCTATGAAACCATATTATTATCGAAATGTATAATATATGGAGATTCCATAAAGCAGGATAAACCCCGGCAACCCCATTAATCCGTTCGATAATACCGTAAGTATATTCACTCCGGCCGTAAATTGATAGCCCTGGCTCCTTAAGACAAAGTCCAACAAGCATACGCCGGCCGTACCGACACAGGCCCGTAGTGCAAAATCAAGAAGCAGCTCCGGTCTGCGCCTAATCAGGCAGAAGGCTATGAAGCCGATACAGATTACGATAATTCCAACCAATATGATCTTTTCCATCTCCACCTCCGTGTACCTGCCCTAGATACCTTACCCATGGGCGTGTGCATCACTAATTCGGGTTTCTTTATGATACAACCTACTATATCTATATACAAACTTATCCAATTTATTCTATTTAATAGAATAAGTGGCAAATTATTTGACTATACTATAACAAAATGAGCATGTCAAAGGATGGTGTTATCTATGTCATTATTCTCCCGAAAGAAGCAGAAGCGTCCGAACACCTATGATCTTCTGATTAATGAAATAAACAAGACGAAAGTTGCCCTGGAGGCTGCCTATTCAAATTTTGAAAATGTCATTGACCCGGATCTGATCGATAGCTGTATTTATGAGCTAAATGCAGTTCAAAACCGCTATCACTTCCTCTTAAAGCAAGCCAAGGCTTCTGATAAAAATTACTGCTAATACGCAAGGAAAGGGGCTGCCACCCGCGGTTTTTCCACCGCGGAGTGACAGCCCCTTCTCTTTCCAGCCATCTTTTGTATCTATTTCGCTTTTCTTTTGTAATCAATTGAAGACTTTCCTTCGTACTCTTCAGCTCTTATGTACTTTACTGCGCTTTTGTTTGTTAGGTCCTATTCACTCATTGGTTACACCCGCTGCCTAAAGGTCCTTCTCCACTGTAGGTGGCTTTTATGCAATAAACCCTCGGTTCCCGTTGCCGGGATTAAGATAAGTTTCATTTAACTTACCCTTGCCGTAGGTTAAGCCCGCGTAAAGCTGCTGGGAGTTGCGCATTACAGGCCCGCTTGTATCCTGGCTGCTTACTCCCTCGAAGCCGTTCAGAAGCTTCCTCAGTACCTGTTCGGGACTGTCGAGGGGCTGTACCCCTCTCTGATAAATGGCTCTGATCAGTTCTCTGTTCGTATAAATATATAGGCTCAGTAAATCGTAAGCGATCGGATAACGGTAATCCAGGGTTGCCATCAGCTCACTGATGCATCTTTGTGCTCTTTTCAATCCTTTATCAAAGTCTGCCAGATTAGCTTCGGAATGTGCCTGTCTGGCTTCGCCAATCTCCGTCAATGCCATCTCATAAAGAATTACAACTAGTTCGCTTTTGGATGCCTGTGAGATTCTGGCAGTAAAGCTATGGATTGCCTCTTTCTTCATTTTTTACCCTCCAAAACCATTACTGCTGTAATAAGTTTAATATGGACTGTGGCCTCTGGTTTGCCTGGGCAAGCATTGCGGTACCTGCCTGGGATAGTACATTTTTCTGGGTATATTCCGCCATCTCCTGCGCCATATCCACATCCTTGATGCGGGATAAGGATTCCGTCATGTTCTCTGAGGTAACATCCAGATTTGAAATGGAATGCTCCAAACGGTTCTGGTATGCGCCCAGCTTGGAGCGAATCTCCGATACCTGGTTGATCGCCGTATCCAGGAGTCCAATGGCCTCCTGTGCTCCGTCTGCGGTTCCCACATTAATCTTATCAATACCCAGAGTCTGAGGATTTACCTTAGGAATACGAACGGACATAATCTGCCCCTCATTCGCACCGATCTGCAGATCCATTGGTCCTGCATCCAGTACGGATACGGTTACTTCCTGATCTGTGCCGGCATCCAAGGTAGCGGCATCCTGTATCGCTGCTGAGGCACTTATGATCGCAGCATCCTGGAATCTGGTACTAACCGTTCCCGGGTCCACTTCAAATATCATCTTAAAATCATTACGATCCGATACGGTTATTTTATTTCCGGTTATGGAAAGCGTCGCGGTATTTTCAAACAAGGAATCATGCAAGGGATCGCCTTTCAGAATTAAGCTCGCCTCTGCATCGATACCGCTTGCCTTTGCACCATGAATTGTAAGCCCTAAAAGAGTACATAGGTCCTCGTTATCACAATAAAGATCTATCTTTTCGCCGGAGCCAAAGTCTCTGGTTACGAATACCAGGGCATTGCTTTCTTCCAGCTGTTTGCTGGTATAACCTGCCATGCTAAGGTTCGTATCCAGAGCAGGCTGTCCTGTGGGGTTGGTGGCCGCGTCATAGAGATCCGTAGGATCTATGGCAAATACATTGATGTCTACATTGTCGCAGGCATCGCGAATCTTTTGGAACACTTCATTGATGGTGTCTCCCTCTTTAATCGCAACCGCTTCCCCATTGATATTAATGGAACCGGCCTCCTCTGCAGTAATTTTTCTTTCTGCAGGATTTCCGAAAGCAGACATTGTGTTACCGACAACTACTGCCTGTCTGGCATCCTTGGTGATTTCAACCGTATAATTGCCGACAGCTACTGTGTCCGATAGGGATACCAGATTTACATTGTTATTGCTGGAATAGGATTTCCGGTCAATATTACCATCCAATAGCGTCATGGTATTAAATTCGGTAGTTTCTGAAATTCTGGTGATTTCCTCGCTTAGCTGATCAATCTCCGCTTGAATGGCGATACGATCGTCCGTGGTATAGATACCGTTCGCAGATTGCACGGCCAGCTCTCTCATTCTCTGAAGCATGGACTCAACTTCTACCAATGCTCCTTCCGCTGTCTGAATGACTGAGATACCATCCGAAGCATTTCTGGAGGCCTGCTCCAAACCTGCGATCTGGGTTCTCATCTTTTCTGAAATAGCCAGTCCAGCGGAATCATCCGCAGCACTATTGATGCGATAACCGGAGGATAACCTCTCCAGACTTGCATCCAGCAGTTTATTTGTTCTTAACAGTTGGTTATTAGCCTTTAAAGCCGAAATATTATGATTGATTCTCATCTCTATCCCTTATCCTTTCTGCTTTGACTGCCATACCCATCCGTGTTCTCATGGTTCGTCAAATATATCTCTTGGCCGGCAACCTCCATGTGCCGGGTGAAACCTATTCTTAGCGGTTCTGCCTGGTCTTTGTAAACCGCTCTCTGTAATGCCTGCTGTAACAGGAAGTCGTTCTTTTCTACTTGATGGAAGCATCTGCTGTACTTACCGCCAGAACCATGGTTCGCGCAATCCGGTATAACAGTCTTTCCTCCGTTTTGCTCCGTAAGGGCTCCAAAGGATCCGTCTCCGGGTTCTGGTAGGTATAGCTATCCTTAGGAAAACGGTCATAGCAGACCTCCAGCTGCTTTACGGTAACCTCCTCTTCCTTCAGTAGCTCCCGTATATCCTGCAGCTGATCCATCAGCCGTTCTGTTCCCCTGCGGCTATCGCTGGCTATATAACCGTTCAGCATCCTATCCTTCAATGAAATATCTGCCCTCACTCTACCCAGGGCTTCTGTGACAAGACTTACTGTTACCCTTCCGGTGTTACCGCTACCTCGGAGGATGGTCAGGTTCATATTGGTAATACCCTTCCCTGTCTCAACCGGTATCTGGTAGAATTCCTTCCTCGCCAGCGTTTTCATAAGGAACATCTGGGTACCCATGTTTTTCAGCTCGGTAAGGCGTAGGGTATCAATCCGCTCCAAACTGTTTTCCTTCTCCAGTGCTGCCTTTATTTCTTCCTCCATCCGCTCATATGTCAACTGAGCAGAATCTCTGTCGATTAATGTATCGACAATATCTTGCATTTCCTGAAGATTATTTTTAGAATTTTCCTTGCTATTTTCATCCCGCAATTGATAGTATTTCTTAAAGAAGGTACTGCTGTTGTTCAGAATCTGACCGGTCATTAGGATATTTGAAGTGGTACAGGGTACCTTATAATCCTCCAGGAAACGGACTGCCTGATCTGCGTTTTGATATACCTGCTTCAGCTCCTGAAGCTTCCCGGAATATACTGCATCCTCCTCTTTAGGAACGGATAAGAGGTCTAATAATTTCTCCGCCGAAGCCTCCTTTATCCCCTCCCAAATTCCCCTGCCCGAGGATAATATCGGAGTCGATTCCTCCGGTCCCTGCATAGAGGGTTGTGAACTGAATAGCTTCTGTTGCATTTCAAATAAGCCCTCCGGTGTTGCATCTTGATACAGCTGCTGTAGGGCCTGCTTCAAAAATTCAGTCCTCGCATCCAGGCCTGCCGATATTCCCTCTATCCTGGTGGAGGTGTTTCCCCTACTTTGCTCCGTAAATACACCGTTTAATTGATCCGTAATGGTGGCATCCCTGTCCATCACCGCCTGAAGCATACCAAAGCTGTCATCCACCACCGCATCGATTGCTCCCCTTTGGAGACTTCTCATCGCAGTCAAAAGATTGCTCAGGTTTACCTCCCTGTCAGCCTTGATGACAGCACCAAGGGCCGCACCGTCAGTTTTATCAATCGCATGCAATAGCCGGTAGATTCCAATGTAAGCCTGCCGCTCCTCTTTTTGAATCCGCTCTTCCTTCTCCAGTCTTCTTAAAAAGGTGCTGTATTTCTCCTCAGTGGTAATCCCCTGTTCTTCTCTCATCTGATCTATTTTTTGATTCAGCTCTCTGATCGGGATTCCCATCGGGTTAACCCCCTCTTTGATCAGTCTTACTGCAACAGAGGGATGAAGCCTCTGCATCAGCGTACCTACCTGTAGATCATAAGCCTTCACCAGCTCCATATTCTCCTGTGTTATCTCCATTCGGTTATAACCCAGAATTCTGACCGCTCTCTGATTATAAGCCGTATTCTCCATCCCCATTTCTGATAACAGGGACCCGGAGTTTTTGAATGCCTTTTGTAGGGAATCGCCGTACTCCCGATTCGGTTCCGTCATCAGCGTCTCATAGACTTCCTTCGCTCTCATCAGCTGGTCGGACATCCTCCTGCCCTCTTCCAGAAGACCCGGAATAGTCATGAGTCTTCGGGAGGATAGCGTAGCTCCCAGCACATAGCTTGGAATCGTCTTCAGCTGCTCCATTCCACGGGTTGTCTCCCGTAGAAGCTCCATTTGTTGCGCATCCGCTTCCAGATCTGCCTCTGTAAATAAGCGGCGGTAATAGCTTTCCTCCAGCTTCTTAAGCTCCTCCACGACTTTTTCAAGGCTTTGTGTCTCGATATGAATTCCCTTACGCTCCAACGCACCCGCTGCCTGCGTAGTCATCCTGAGACGTATCTCCTCTAAATGCCGTTGAGCCCTAACCGCCTCCAGCTGCTGCCTGTCTGTTAGCTTCTCGCTCTGAGCCTCCTGTCGGTATTCTGCTCGATACTTCTTATCCGTCAGAAGCTTTAAGGTTATTTCCTTCTCTGTCCTGACAGCCTCCTTGATCTCTTTCTCACTGATGGTATCAAGCTTCTCCCTCAGGTTCTCAATTCTGCCCTGTAGCCCCGGTATAACGATGGCGTCCTTAGGTGCAATTCCTTCATCCATCTCCTTGAGAATTTGATGTAGTACCTCGGACTGATCTGTGAATTCCTCTCTATCAGATAATTGATTGAAGTAGATATAATTCCCCTTCGTCAAAGGAAGCTGGTTTTCCACCAGCCATCTGGCTCTGGCAAGACTTTCCTGATTTACCTCGTAGCCTGATGCCCGGATTACCTCCTCCACCTGGGGCATGAGCTTACTCCAGGTCTCCTCTGATAATTGCTCCTCTTTCAGGGAGGTCCCCTTACTGAATTTTGCTTTATACAGATTCTCAAGCGTTGGCGGCAGCTCCTGACGAAGCAGATGCTTCATCGCAGCTTCCTCTAAGGCTCCGATGGAGGCACTGATGTTTAAGGCCGACATCACCTTGCGGACGGTATCTGCTTCTGCCGGAAGATTTGCCTCCTTTAACCTCTGCTCTATCTCCTTGGCAGAATACGCTTTTTTACTTCTTCTGCCTCCCGTAGGTTCATCTTCATCAGCTCCACCCAAGGGTGAGGTATGTAATCTGCTTATCGCAGCTTCCAAGCCCGAAACCGTAAACGCTTCTACAGAGAAGCCCTCCTCCTCCAGAACCCTATAGTCCTTCTCAGTCATTCTGGACTGGAGCAGCTCTATTTTCCTCATCGTGCTTTTATGCTCTTCCTCTCGTTGTGTCTGTCTTCCTTCCTGTTCTCTCCAGGTCAGAAAGACCTCCCGATCCGCATTCAGCCTGAGTATTGTCTCCATCTCTTTACCATTCTGAACAGAACCCTGATCCGCTGCTCTCAGCTCAATCTGGTTGTCAGAGACACCTAACACCTCAAAAAGAACAGAATCGCCGACTCCCTGCTTTTGGAGCATACCCTCCGGCGCGCTTATCTCGTAACCTTGAACATTTATCGTTATACCTTCCGATATGGAGGTAATAAAGCCTATGATCCTATCCCCCTTCACCAGCTTAGGGATGCTATGGTTCTCGCTCCTCACTAAAACGCTTTCCCTTCCTGATGAAAGCTCTTTTGTAGGATGGTACAGCTTATGTTGATTTATTCTATGATCCAATCTGACACCTTCGCCTTCTAAAATCTACTATACTATTGTCATTTTTTGCTTTTCTATCATCTGTTATGGTATAATAAGCTAATTACACTTTACTGGTAATATTTCGGCCGGATCAGTTGAAAACTTAAGTAATATTCCTCATGAGTGTCTGGTATATCCTGCCTGCGCAGACAAAACAGATCGGCTTGAGACAAATCCATGAAAATCCGGGCAATCCTGCTTCTTACCACATCAATCTTTGAATATACATAAAATAACATAAAGGATAGTACTCGTCCAAAATACAACAGGCCGTCATACAAAAGATGTCATTTAATTCTAGGAGGTTATTATGTATAGGAACAAAATAAGGCATATACTCATTCTACTCCTTTTTGCCGGGGTTATGGCCCTGGAAATCAGCTGTAACAAGAAGGCTCAGCCCCAGCAGGTACAAGCAAGCTTTGATGGTTTTATGAATGATATCTTTCTTCACGAGGTCCAGGCGGATACACTTACCCTAAATTACTCTCTGGCTGTTCCCGAGGATTATGGTATAGAAAAGCCTAAAATAACTCTTGGTGAATTTACGCTTGATGAAATGAGGGAACAGATCAGCCTCACAGAAAATTATTTAAAACGATTAATCCGCTTTGATTATAACAGCCTTACTAAGGAACAGCAGCTAACCTATGATATCCTTAAGAATTATCTGGAGATGGCTCTGGCTGGCGGAGATTATCTATATTATACGGAGTGTCTCGGGCCAACCACCGGGATCCAGGCTCAGCTTCCGATCCTTCTTGCGGAATATAATTTTTATACCAGGGAGGATATCGATGACTATATCGCTCTTCTGCCCTGTGTATATAGCTATTTTGAAGATATTGCAGCCTTTGAACGGGAGAAATCCAAGCGGGGCTTGTTTATGAGGGATGAGGTGGCAGACAGTATCATTGATCAGTGTTCTGCCTTTATAGAGAATCCAAAGGAGAATTTCCTGATCGAGTATTTTGATGAGAAGGTAGAAAATTATGAGGGACTATCAAAGTCAGAGATTGCTTCCTATCAGGCCAATAACCTGAAAGCAGTGTTGGAATATGTCATTCCCGCCTATCAGCTGTTAATCGATACGCTTAAGGAGCTGAAGGGTACCGGCATCAATGATGCCGGATTGTATTACTATCCGGAGGGACAGTCCTATTATGAGTATCTGGCGAAAATCAAGACCGGTTCCGAAAGAAGCATGGAGGAGCTTGCCGATCTTCTGGAAACAGCCATAGGTGCTGAGGTGTTGGAGATTACCCGGATTAGCTTAGCTCATCCCGATATTTTTGACCGTTATATGGAGTTTACCTCCTTTCCGATCACAGATCCGGAGGCCATCCTGGAGGATCTTAAGGAGGATATTCTCAAGGATTTTCCTGAACCGGTACAGGTCAGCTGTGATATCAAATATGTAGATGACTCCCTCTCAGATTATCTGAGCCCTGCCATGTATCTGGTACCGGCGATTGATGAATATAAGGACAACAACATCTATATTAACGGAAATGATGAAGAAACCTTATCGAAAATCTATACTACAGTAGCCCATGAGGGTTATCCCGGGCATTTATACCAGTGTGTTTATTTCCGTAATCAAAAGCCTGCTCCGGTTCGGAGTATCATGAATTTCTTAGGCTATGATGAGGGCTGGGCTACCTATGTTGAACATTATTCCTATCATCTGGCCGGAATAGATGAAACCATGGCTGAATTTCTGGAATCCAACAGTGCCGTCATGCTGTTCATGTATGCCAGGGCAGATATTGGTATTCATTATGAGGGTTGGAATGAGAGGAAGGCGATTGCTTATATAAACAGCTTTGTCGGTGATCCGGATAAAACCACCTCAAAGCTCATCTATAATACCCTGCTGGAGGAGCCTGCCATATATCTGCCCTATGCCATTGGCTTCCTGGAAATCTCAGAGCTTCGGGAGACTGCTGAGGAGAAACTGGGTACTGAATTTAGCACCAAGGAGTTCCATCGGTTCCTTCTGGATATCGGGCCTGCACAGTTTGGTATCATAGAGGATTATTTTGATGAATGGTTACAGCTAAGTATGGAATAATTCCCAATTTTTTTGGGAATTATTATGTAATTTATATTGACATTTACAGGGGGCGGTTTTATACTTAATATGGCGGACAATTGTTTTATATATAACACTGGTTCCGTTAATTTTCTGTATTAACAGAAATATTCGGACAATTAAAAAATAGGAGGATATTTTATGTCAACAAAAGCGTACTTTAAGCATGACGAAATTGGTGCAAACAAACCTGGGTTTGCCAAGACACGTTCTATTATCGAGGCTGCCTTCTATGGAAATAATGTGATAAAAGTGAATTCACTGAAGGAAGCCTATGAGCTTGCAGTAAATTCACCCGGAACCGTTGTTACTGACATGCCGGTGCATCGTGGTGAGGATTTTGGTCTGTCTCCTGATGCAAAAGTTTTATTATTCAATGATGGTTCTATCACCGGCCGTTACGCCGCAGCAAGAAGAATCGCCGGTGAACCCGGTGTGAACTGTGAGAGATTAGACAAAATCGTTATGGATGCGATTTATGATACAAGATGGAAGAACATGTACCATGTTGAGGTTTTTATCGGTCTTGATCCGGAATTCATGGTGAAGGCTCACCTGCTTATTCCCGAAGGAGAAGAGAACCTGGTTTATAACTGGATGCTGAACTTCCAGTACATGTCCGACAACTATATAAAGATGTATAAGAGCTCTAAACCTGTAGGAAATGAGCCCGATATCTATATCTTCTCCGATCCCCAGTGGGTAGGCACCAACCAGACAGACATCAGTGATCCTAAGTGCTTATGCTATTTTAATACAGATACGAACTGTGCTGCTATCTTAGGCATGAGATATTTCGGCGAACACAAGAAGGGTACTCTGACCCTGGCTTGGGCTATCGCTAATCGAAATGGATATGCCTCCTGCCATGGCGGACAGAAGAGATATAACCTTACCGGAGGTAAGAAATATGTTGCTTCCGTATTTGGGCTTTCCGGTTCCGGTAAATCTACGATTACCCATGCGAAGCATGACGGTAAGTATGATGTAACCGTTCTCCATGACGATGCCTTCATCATTAACACGGATACCGGCTCCTCCATCGCTCTTGAGCCCACCTATTATGATAAGACCCAGGATTATCCTACCTATTGTGATGATAATAAATACCTCCTAACTGTACAGAACTGCTCAGCAACCATGGATGAGGACGGTAAGGTTGTGATTGTTACCGAAGATATCCGTAATGGTAACGGACGTGCTGTTAAGTCCAAATTATGGTCCACAAACCGCGTGGATAAGATTCCTGAGCCGGTTGATGCAATCTTCTGGATTATGAAGGATCCTACCCTTCCTCCGATTATCAAGATCAAGGATGGTGTGCTGGCTTCCGTTATGGGTGCTACCCTGGCTACTAAGAGAACAACAGCAGAGCGCCTTGCTCCCGGAGTAGATCCCAATGCATTGGTTGTTGAGACCTATGCTAATCCCTTCCGTACTTATCCTTTGATCAATGACTATGAGAAATTTAAGAAGCTCATCAATGATAGACATGTGGACTGCTATGTCATCAATACGGGAGACTTTATGGGTAAGAAGGTAAAGCCTGCTGATACCTTAGGTATTCTGGAATCCATCGTAGAGGGTAAGGCTGTATTCAAGCCTTGGGGTTCCTTCTCCGATATCGAGATTCTTGAGTGGGAGGGCTTCGTTCCTGACTTAACTGACAAGGAATACAAGGATGCCTTCAAAGCAAGAATGGTAGAAAGAGTCAATTTCGTAGAATCCAGAGCTACCGAAAAGGGTGGCTATGATAAGCTCCCTGACGAGGCTGCTGCCGCATTAAAGAAGGTCGTTGCAGAGCTGGCATAGCTTACATCGTAAACTGAAACATCAGATTCATATTAATAAAAAGGTGCTGCCCACCAGCTGTTGCAACCCGCTCGTGTGACAGCACCTTCTTATTATTTCATCAATTCATCCTTCAAAATCGAGTAATATCTACAATCAACCAAGGCGCCCTTATTATTTTTCAGGACCTTTCTCAGAGTACCCTCATATTGCATCCCACATTTCTTCATCACGCAGCCCGAGGCAGCGTTATGGATGTCATGTCTGGCTGCGATCCGATAAAAGCCAACCTCTGTAAAGCCAAAGCTTATCACGGCCTGCAAAGCCTCCGTCATAAAGCCCTGATTCCACCAAGTTCTTCCGATACAATAGCCAATTTCACAGCTCTCTTGATGGTTATCGATATTCATAAGGCTGAAGGAACCAATGACATCCCCCGTATCCTTTATGGTAATTGCCCAATGGTAATTCTCCGGCTCCCCATTCTTTGCGATCCATTGCTCCAGAATTTTTTCTGTGGTCTTAAGCTCCTTATGCGTCGGCCAGGTTAGGTACTTTGTTACCTCGTCATCTGACGCCCAGTTCTGATACATCTCCTTTGCGTCACCTTCCCTGAACTGACGGAGCAGAAGACGTTCTGTTTTAATTTCTTTTGTGCCTATATGATTCATTCTTCCTTCTCCCCCTTATGAATGATAGCTTCCTTACCTTATCTCCGCTCCGGAGGGCATCGGCTTCTCCGGTATCATTAAAGCAAGATTTCCTGCATCATCCTCCGCGCATAAGAGCATCCCCTCGGATAATAACCCCGCCAGAGTCGCAGGCTTCAGATTAACAACCACCATAACCTTCTTTCCTACCATCTCCTCCGGTGAATAGTGGGCTTTGATTCCGGATACGATTTGCTTAACCTGGGAACCAATCCTCACCTGGGAGCATAAGAGCTTCTTGGATTTTTTAACTTCCTCGCAGGCTATGATTTCTCCGATTTGGAACTGCAGCTTTGCAAATTCATCATAAGTGATTTCCGGCTTCGCCTCAATATCCATCACAGAATCCTTGGCTTCCGAATCCGAGGCTCCCTCATTGCTTTCGGTTTGGGCTTCGACTGCAGCCTTCGCTTCTTCCTTGTTCTCAATTTCCTTTGATGCCTCCACTTTCTCTAATACCTCCTTTATATCCAGTCTGGCAAATAAAATCTCCGGGGCTTCAGTAACTTTTGTTCCGGAAGGATACAGGCCAAAGGCATTCATCTGCTCAAGCTTTCTTCCATCGGACGAAAGCTGAGAGAGAATTTTACCTGAGGTCTCAGGCATAAAGGGCTCCAGCAGGCTTGCTCCGATACAGATGCACTCCACCAGATGATACAGTACTGTTTCCAGACGCGCTTTCTTCTCTTCCTCCTTTGCGAGAATCCAGGGTGTCGTCTCATCAATGTATTTATTGCAGCGCTTAAACAGTGTAAAGATCTCACTGATAGCATCCGCAACCCGTAGCTTATCCATCTTTGCAATTACCTTCTTCGGAGTTTCCAGCGCCAGGGCCTTCAGCTCCTCATCCACCGGCTCCCCAATATCTTTGTTATTCACAATTCCGTTAAAGTATTTATTGGACATGGAGACTGTTCGATTTACCAGATTTCCTAAGGTATTGGCCAGGTCAGAGTTGATTCGCTCCACCAAAAGCTCCCAGGAGATAATTCCATCATTGTCAAACGGCATCTCATGCAGCACGAAATAGCGAACCGCATCCACCCCGAATAGCTTTACCAGATCATCCGCATAGAGAACATTTCCCCTGGACTTACTCATTTTATCTCCGGCACTACCCTGCAGCAACCAAGGGTGTCCAAGCACCTGCTTCGGTAAGGGAAGCTCCAGCGCCATCAGAATGATTGGCCAATAGATTGTATGGAAGCGGATAATGTCCTTGCCAATCAGATGAAGATCCGCCGGCCAGTGCTTCTTAAATAGCTCCGAGCTACTGCCATCGGCATCATAACCGATTCCGGTGATATAGTTACTCAATGCATCCAGCCACACATAGACAACATGTCTGTCATCAAAATCCACCGGAATACCCCATTTGAAGGAGGTCCTGGATACACACAGATCCTGCAGCCCCGGCAGTAGGAAATTATTCATCATCTCGTTTTTTCTAGATTCCGGCTGTATGAATTCCGGATGGGTATTAATATGCTCTATTAGGCGATCCGCATATTTACTGAGCTTCAGGAAATAGGCTTCCTCCTTCGCAGGCTGTACCTCTCTGCCGCAGTCCGGACACTTGCCATCCGCCAGCTGGGAGGAGGTGAAGAAGGATTCACAGGGAGTGCAATACATCCCTTCATAGGTTCCCTTATAAATATCGCCCTTCTCATACAGCTTCTTAAAGATCTTCTGTATTTGCTTCTCATGATCTGCATCGGTGGTACGGATGAATTTATCATAGGAGGTATTCATCAGATCCCAGATATCCTTAATTTGGGCGGCTATCCGGTCTACAAATTCCTTTGGTGTAATTCCTGCTTCAGCCGCCTTCAGCTCAATCTTCTGTCCATGCTCATCCGTGCCGGTCTGGAAGAATACATCATAGCCCTCCATCCTCTTAAATCTTGCGATACTGTCCGCCAAAACGATTTCATACGTATTTCCGATATGGGGCTTTCCTGAGGTATAGGCGATTGCTGTTGTAATGTAATAGGGTTGTTTGCTCATGGCTCCTCTTCCTTTCAAACATTGATTATCTATCGATTATTGCGAAAAAAAAACGCCTTTAAATTACTTTAAAGACGAGAATTTCCCGTGGTACCACTTTAATTTACCTTCCCTCGCGGGTAAGGCCTCTGTCGCTGCCTATAACAGCCGGGCATCATAACGGTTGCTTCCGTCGCAGCCTAAGAAGTTCTCTCCCTCGGTGCGCAGCTCCAAGACCATCTTCAACAGCTTCTGCGTGTTAATCCTATCGGTTTAACAGGGCCTTTTAACCCATTTCCCCTTCTCAGCCTTCCGGGGTTCTCTGTCAACCGCTCCACTGCCTACTCTTCTTTTCATAGCCTTTGACCTATGCTATTATCAATAATATATCAAGTATTTGACAAAGTATACCATGCTACATGGATTTTGTCAATCCTCGTGCGGATAGCACGCTTTGGTCCCTTCCTTCTTCCTATTTTTTATAGGTATCCTCTTGTCCAAATTATGTTATAATAGAAAAAATGATACTGTCATAGTTCACTAAAAAGGAGATTCTTATGCACAACAAACCGTCTGGGACCGGATGGTCTGTACCAAATATAATAAAGTCGATCTTATTCTTTATTCTACTGATCGTTTTAACCGGCTGCTCTTACCGTAAGAGTCCGGCAGAAGCTCCCAGTGTAGACATCCCTGTTACGATTACACCTGTAGCTGAACCGGAGGATAAGGATCAGCCCGAAGATCCCTTTGATGAGAAGCAAACCTCCTCCGGTGATGCTGTTCCCACCGAAGAAGCCATATCCAATGATGTACTCTATTCCGTACTCAACCCGGAAGGGACTACTCTTGAGAGCCGTATTCTTCCCCCTAAGGGATACGATCGACTGCCTTCCGTGGCAGAGGAGCTTACAAGCTTCCTTCGCCGTATGGAACTAAAGCCGGATGGGAGCCCTGTCCTGCTCTATGATGGAACAGAGAAGGGTTATCAGGAGGGTCATATTGCTGTTTTTGATCTGGATACCGGTGATAGGGATCTCCAACAATGTGCTGATTCCATTATCAGGATCTATGGGGAATATTATTGGTCCATTGGGGCTTATGATAAGATTTCCTTCCATCTGACCAACGGATTTCTGATGGAATATACAAAATGGCGGGAGGGCTACCGGATCGTAGTAAATGGTAATGATGTTTCCTGGAAAAAGTCCAAAGGCTATGACGATTCCTACGAAACCTTCCGGAGCTATCTCACTATGGTATTTGCCTATGCAGGTACCTTAAGCCTTTCACAGGAATGTAAGCCTATCGCTATAGATGAAATCAGACCCGGCGATCTCTTCCTTCAGGGGGGAAGCCCCGGTCACTGTGTCCTGGTGGTAGATATTGCCAAGGATTCTACCGGAAGAAGCTGTTTTCTGCTGGCCCAGGGCTATATGCCGGCTCAGGACTTCCATATATTGAAGAACCCACTTCATGAAGAGGATCCCTGGTATTATGAAGACGAGCTTACCTATCCTCTGAGTACGCCCTCCTGGAGCTTTCATGAAGGCTCTCTGGTAAGGTGGGCTGATTTTCCGCTGACAGGAGCCACCGCTGCTTCCCTGTCCGATCAGGAAGTGAGTCCTTCTGAAAAGCGCTCTCAGGTGACACTCCTGGCTGTAGGAGATAACCTGATTCATATTGAGGTAGTAAAAAGCGGTAAGCAGAAGGATGGCTCCTATCAATTCGATCATCTTTATGATAATCTTGCAAAGGAGATCCGATCTGCCGATCTGGCAGTGGTTAATCAGGAAACCATCCTGGGAGGGGAGGACTTTGCCTTTTCAGGCTATCCCAATTTCAATTCTCCTTATGAAATCGGGGATGCTCTCGTAAATGCAGGCTTTGATGTTATAACTCATGCAACGAATCATACCATGGATATGGGATATCAGGGGATAAAAAATACCTTTCAATTCTGGTCGAGATACCCTGAAATTACAGTACTGGGGATCAATGAAACAAAGGATGCACAGGAAAAGATCCCTGTTCTTGAGAAAAACGGAATAAAGCTTGCCCTGCTGAATTATACCTATGGTCTAAACGGCTATCGTTTGCCGGAGGACAAGCCTTATCTTGTGAACCTCCTTGATAAGAAGAGGATGAAGGAGGATATCTTACGGGCGAAGGAGCTGTCGGACTTTATCATTGTGTTTCCGCATTGGGGTACTGAATATGTCTATGAAGCGTCCTCCATGCAGAAGGAGCTGACAAGCTTTTTCTATGACCTGGGTGTGGATCTCGTCATCGGCACCCATCCTCATGTACTGGAGCCGGTAGAATGGATTGAGACGGAACCCGGACAGCGGATGCTGGTCTATTATTCTCTGGGGAATTTTTTGTCCTATCAGAAGGAGGCCCCCCGGATGCTCGGTGGTATGGCTACGGTTACGATTACGAAAGAAGGGTCAGAAACCTATATCAGTGAGGCGGGTATCACCCCCATCGTAACCCATTATGAAAATGGGCCTGCGGATTATCATTATGGTATTTACAAGCTGACAGACTATACCCCTGAACAGGCAAAGGTTCATGGGGTCTCAGAAATAGCCGTAAGAGGTGCTTTTACATATGATGAAACCTACGCACTGGCAAAAAAGGTACTGGGAGATTGGTTCATAGAATGAAGGTATTGTTTTACCTATAAAATAAGATTGGCCAAAAAGGTGCACCCCTATGGATACACGTTTTAGCCAATCTTATTTTTTATACCTTCTACCCTCTCGCTTCCCCAACTGAATCCTCTGGTATCATACCTTCTCCAGTACTAACCTTCTATAGACTAGCAAATTTTAGGTATTTTGTCAATAGTTTTTAATATTATTGGTAGGTTTTTCATGATAATGCATAAGGATTCTTGGATGCCCTGTCTTAAGAATTATACCCTTTCGGGTTTTTACTCTGCCAGCGGTAGGAATCCTCACACATGATATCAATTCCTCTTTCTGCCTTCCAACCAAGCTCACGATATGCTTTGGAGGGATCCGCATAGGTAACCGCAATATCCCCGGGTCTTCTGTCGGTAATCACATAGGGCAAGCTCCTTCCACAGGCCCTTTCATAATTATGAATGACATCAAATACGCTGTATCCCACTCCGGTTCCCAGATTGTAGGTAACCAAGCCCGGATTCTCCATTAGCTTTTCTATTGCTCTGATATGTCCGATTGCCAGGTCTACCACATGGATATAATCCCTGATTCCAGTTCCGTCAGGGGTGTCATAATCATTTCCAAAGACATTAATTTTTTCCAGAACGCCGGATGCCACCTTAGCAACATAGGGCACCAGATTGTTCGGTATCCCGTTGGGATCCTCTCCAATTTCTCCACTTTCATGGGCTCCGATTGGATTAAAGTATCTAAGAATTGCTATGTTCCAGGTGGAATCCGACTGATAAAGATCCCTCAGCATTTCTTCGATCATAAGCTTCGTTCTTCCATAGGGATTCGTAGCGGACAGAGGAAATTCCTCTGTCACGGGAACCGTTGCCGGATCCCCATATACGGTTGCTGAAGAAGAGAATACCAGGTTCTTCACACCGAACTCCTGCATTACCTCTAGGAGTGTAATGGTACCGCTCAGATTATTTCTAAAATAATGTAGCGGAATCCTACAGGACTCACCTACAGCCTTTAAGCCGGCAAAATGAATGACTGCATCAATCTGTTCATACCGGAAAATCTCCCTTAATGCTTCTTTATCCAAAATATCCGCTTCATAAAATCGGATGGGCTTACCTGCCAGCTTTTCCACTCTCCGTACTGCTTCTCTGCAGGAATTATTCAGATTATCCACAACAACAAGCTCGAAGCCGGCCTTTATAAGCTCCAGGTCCGTATGGCTTCCGATGTATCCTGCACCTCCAGTTACCAAAATCTTCATGGGCTTTTCTCCTTTTGAGCTATTTTAATACCCCTATTCTACTTTATTTCTATACATTTGAAAATAGGTAATCCATACAATATGAAAATAATGGGATATTTCCCAGCAATGTACACATTCCCTCTTATCTGCCATATGATAGAATTTAACTATTCGCAGCAGATACACAAAGGATGATTTCCTTCCACTAGAAAGCTTATTTTATGAAAATACTTACATACTGCGGTGCTCTGCTTTTGAGTATCGTTCTCGTCAACTGGTTCATTAAAACCCCGGATACCAATCCGTACGATAGTTCTCCTGTATCAAAGAATGTCAAGGAGTTAGCAGAGGCCAATGACAATCCATCTTCAACAGGGGCTTTGCCGGTCACCGGTTCCCCTATTCATGCATCCTCTTCCTCCTCCTTTTCCGAAGTATCTGAAGCGAAAGGCGCTTCTCTAATCATTGGGGATAAGCTTCTTTCTCTCGGAGAGAACGTGGATAGTCTGATCGCAAAGCTCGGTATACCGGGAAGAATTGCCGATACAGAGTATAATTTTGAATTTTATGTATATAACAGAGATTACCGTTACCTGCTCTTTGTAGCAGTCAAGGATGGCCTGATTGAAGGCTTTTATACAGATTCCCTTCTTTTTAACTTTATGGGTATTTCCTCCGGATCAAATCTGCAGGAGATTAGCCGGGTACTTGGCAGCACCCCTGCCCCAAAAGAAATAATCCCCTTTGAAACTGAGGAATTTAAGGCTAGTATTCTGATGGATCAAGCAGATACCGGATTGGTCACCGGTATCTATGTTCTCAGTAGCAATGTGATAGAGACAGGCTATGATGAAAGTGTCATGAAGGATGCCGAGCTGTTAAGCTATGATCTGGCAAATTCTCTCCGAATCAGAAACGGACTGCCCGCCTTTTCCTGGTCCTCAACTGCTGCCAAAGCATCCCGTAAGCATAGCAAGGATATGGCGATGAAAAACTATTTTGATCATGTCTCCCTGGATGGTCGTCTGCCCGGGGATCGGTTGCAGGAGGAGGGTGTTTTGGCTCAAAGAGTCGGAGAAAATATCATTGCCGGCTATGGCTCAGCCATTCTTAATAACCATGCATGGTTTAACTCTCCAGGGCATCGTCGCAATCTCCTTAACCCGGATTTCATCAGTCTGGGTGTCGGTTTCATCTACGATGACAGCAGTACCTATCAGACCTATATGACCCAGATTTTTTACAGATAACATTTTATTATGAATGGTGTAATCCTTAGGAATGGAGTTACCATTCTAAATGGAGTCTCTCAAGCCACCCTGCACCTGACTGCAATCATAGGTCCTAGGGTGGTTTTTGCTTGCGTAATAAGACAAAATCATTTATTGTAAGTAATAACAGCGAATGCTTGATAGGGAGAGGTGATTTACTTGGACAGACTGTTGTTCCATAAGGTATGTGATGAGGTGATTGGGCAGAGTCAGGAAAGGAATGGTATTGGGACGCTCAGTGAGAAGACAGTGCATTCTGTTTTAAAAGCCTACTATTCACCGGAGCTCATCAACCAGGAGATTAAGGTCGGCGACTTTGTGGCAGATATATGCAACGGTCATCAAATCATAGAGATACAGACCCGTAGCTTCGACCGGCTGAGAAGAAAGCTCGAGGTATTTCTAACCTATTATCCTGTAACTATTGTATATCCCATTCCTTATTACAAATGGCTTCGGTGGGTGAATCCCCAAACCGGCGAAATCAGTGCGCCGAGAAAGTCCCCGAAAACTGGTACTCCCTATTCCATATTTCCTGAGCTATATAAAATAAAGAACTATCTTACCTTACCCAATTTAAGTTTCTCCATTGTATTGATTAATATCGAGGAATACCGATTTCTTGATGGCTGGAGTCAGGATAAAAAGAAGGGCTCCACTCGTTGTGACCGGATCCCTACTGAACTGGTGGATGAGATTCCTATTAGATGTCTGGAGGACTATCAGCGCTTAGTTCCGGAGACCTTATCAAATCCCTTTACCTCAAGGGATTTTAAGAAGGCATCCGGCCTTTCTCTGGGGAATGCTCAGACCGCATTGAATATTCTCCATTATCTCGGCCTCGTGGAGCGCACAGGGAAAAAGGGTAATTCCTATTTATATGAAAGAATCTCTGTTAGAACTATGAATGAAGTGAAACAAAAAAGTAAGACTTCTTAGATCAATTCCGATTCATATTTTATGGGACATGTGGTATACTTACCATAATTACATAGAGTAAAGGAGGTAGAAGGGAGGATATTACCCTTCAAAAACAAGATGAGTACAGAGCATGTGAATGAAAACGAAGTGATAAGAGAAGATCAAGCTGCAGCTCCCGCACCGGAAATCATTCCTTCCATGGATGAATTCAAGGAGCAGATCAACAATTCCTTTAAGAAAATTAATGAAGGGGATCTTCTGAAGGGCACCGTAATCGGAATCTCCGAAACCGAGGTTAACCTGGATCTCGGTTATTATACCGAAGGCATCATTAAGCTGGAGGAGCTGAGCAATGATCCCAGCTTTTCTATCAAAGCCGATATTACCCTGGGAGAGGAAATCTCCGCTGTTGTTCTCAGGGAGGACAACGGCCACGGAAGCATTCTTCTCTCTAAGAAGCGCGCTGATGATATTCTTGCCTGGGAATATTTAATGGAAATGATGAACAACAAAACCGTGGTACGGGTGAAAATCGCTCAAGCCGTAAATGGCGGCGTCGTAACCTATCTTCAGGGTATCCGTGCCTTTATTCCTGCCTCCCAGCTATCCCTATCCTATGTAGAGAACCTGGATACCTGGGTTGGAAAAGAGGTGGAAGCCCTCGTAATCACCTGTTCTGAAGCCGATAGGAAGCTTGTTCTCTCTGCAAAAGAGGTGGAAAAAGATAAGGCCCAGAAGGATAAGAAAAGTAAGCTGAGAAGGCTTCAGCTAGGCATCGTTACCACCGGTATCGTTGAAAAAATAGCACCCTACGGAGCCTTTGTTAATATTGGTGACGGATTATCCGGCCTGGTTCATATCTCACAGATGAGTGATAAGAGATTAAAATCCCCGAACGAGATCATGAAGGAAGGCGACACCGTAACAGTAAAGGTAACAGATATTAAGGATGGCAAGATCAGCCTTAGTAAGAAAGCGGTAGAGGAGAAGGAAGAGGTTGTTGAGGATATCGAGAATGCCCCTGCTACCTACTCCAGTGGTGAGGAAGCTACCACAGGGCTGGCAGCCTTATTAAAAAACATAAAGTTGTCCTAAATTTAAAAAGACCCTAAACTGCTGATATGAAACTGCTCCCCCTGTGGTTAACAGTGATTAAGGAAACTGTCTACTACAAGGGGAGCATATTATACGGTGGCTTAGGCTTATTTCATCCTCATTGTTAAGTTTAGGTTGGAGACAGGATTAGCTACCCAGTCCGAAGAGTATTCTCTTTCGTCCCGGTTTCTTCTTCTCTTCAACATTTTTCTCCTTGTTTTCTTCCGCATTCTTTACCTTCCCATGTTCGGAGGTATTCTCTACCTCATCCTCAATGAATGTACCGAAGGATTCTGCAACAATTGTTTTATAGTTTGCACTGAGCTGCGGTTCATACCCCTCCAGCTGGTCCTGACTGTAGCTTTTTATTTCTTCATTTAGAGAAAGCATTTTCTGATCCAGATAGGATACGATATCAGAGCATTCTTTTAGCTCCTTCCGGATATGCTCCGGTGCCTTCCCTTCAAATTTATAATAGATTTTATGTTCCAGGCTAGCCCAAAAATCCATAGCAATGGTACGGATTTGGATCTCTACCTTCGTATCCACAATGGTATCCGATAGATAAACTGGTATGGATACTATCATGTGATAGCTGGTATAACCGTTTTCCTTCGGTTGTACGATGTAATCCTTGATCTTTAATACCTTGATATCATTCTGCTTGGCAATCAAGTCCGCTATTCTATAGATATCCGAGGTAAAGGAGCAGATAATTCTGATTCCCGCCACATCATTTACATATTTTACAATATTCTCTACTGTTAGTTCCTTACCGTTATGTCTCAGCTTCTTGGCAATGCTTTGGGGCGTTTTTATTCTTGAAGTAATATGCTCAATCGGATTATACTGGTGGGCCAGTTTAAATTCATTATTCAAAATTTCAAGTTTCGTATTTATCTCTTTCAGTGCTGCATCATATAAGAACAATGCATTGTTCCATTCCTCTGCTTCATCATAAAACATCGGAAGATCCATTCCATCACAACCTTTTCATTTTTGTGTATTCTGTACATACATAGCAGTTCATAAATTGTTCATTCATAGTTATTATAGCATAAAAATATGAACAATCCTTGAAGATTTTATAACTTAATGAAAATTTAATCTATTGTTCACAGATAGGATTTTTTTGTCATATTTTCTAGTGATACGGATAACTTTACCGTATTTGTATTATTTTTTTATATTTTTTGAAAAAACAGATTGACATTATAAATTCTTGCATATATAATTTTAACAGACTATTACAAAAAGGAGGTAAAACAAATGAAGTTTGCTATTGTAAGTAATAATAATTTAATAAAGCACGCATTCAATGAGATTACCTCCGGTGATAAGAAGAGATAGTAATTTTGTGCGCCTTCCTGTATTTTCCTGCTGCCAGCAGGAGGCGAACATCATGAATCTGTATTTCTTATGCTTTTATGCCGCGGTATATCTTACTGCGGCTTATTTTTATTTCAACGGAGCTGGCGAGCCCTTGAAATAAATGGACGATGAAATACAAACTTGTTGGACCATGTAATAATCTGTTATTATTCTATGCATCTAGGGAATGCGGGAAATGGAGGAGCAATGAACATAATATCAAAGTACTTAAAAAAATACTGGTACGCGTACGCAGCCGCTGTTGTCTGTATTGTTGTGGCAGTATTCCTGGATATGCTATCACCCCAGGTAACAAAAGTCATCATAGATGATGTCATCAGTAAAGGGAATAACAGCTTGCTGCCAAAGCTGCTGGGAATCGTTTTACTGATTGCGGTGGGGAGAAGTGTACTCCAATATGTCAAAGAACTTATCTTTGATCTGATCAGTGCCAGAATAACAGTTAAAATAAGAAAACAACTGTTTGTGCATATACAGAGTCTTTCCTTAAGTTTTTTTGATTCAAATAATACCGGTGAACTGATGTCAAGGGTAAAGGATGATGTTGACCGACTTTGGGGGGCTCTTGGTTATGTCAGCATGCTGATTATTCAGGTTACAGTTCATACGGCCTTTGCCTTATATTTCATGTTTAGCTTAAGCCCCTCTCTGGCAATCATTCCAACACTAGTGCTCCCCTGTGTAGCTTTCCTTGCTATATTAATGGAACGTAAGCTGGGCAGTGTTTATGAACAGATCAGTGAGGAAAATTCAAAGCTTAATCTGGTGGCTCAGGAAAATCTGTCCGGTGTACGGACTGTTAAGGCCTTTGCCAGGGAGAAGCATGAGATTATGAAATTCTTATCCCATAATAAGAAGTATTACGATCTGAACATGAAGCAGTCAAGGGTATTTATTAAAATCTATCCCTACTTTCAGCTGATCACGAAGCTGCTGCCTATGTTCGTAGTAATCTATGGCGGTTATAAGGTAATCAATTCAGATATTTCGCTGGGAACCTTGGGTGCTTTCATTGAGTATTCCATGAATATCGTCTGGCCGATGGAAATGTTCGGCTGGCTGGCAAATGATGCCGCATCTGCCGTAGCTTCCTATAAGAGAATCAAGAAGATCATGAAGGAAGCACCGGAGATTAAGGAAACGGATGCGCCTGTTGTTCTTGAGGAGGTAAAGGGTTCCATACAATTTGACAAGGTATCCTTCTCTCTCAGTGATAAAACCATCCTATCCGATATCAGCTTTGTTCTACCGGAAGGAAAAACCATCGGTATCATGGGTGCTACCGGTACCGGAAAAAGCTCTATTATCAACCTGCTCCAGCGCTTTTATGATGTGACTGAGGGTGAGATTAGACTGGATGGGGTCAATATCAAGGACCTTACCCTGAAGCAATTGAGGAAGAGTGTTTCACTGGTAATGCAGGATGTATTTCTATTCTCAGATACGATAAATGAAAATGTAAAAATGGGTGATAAGCATCATGTAATGCAGGAAGAAGTGGTTGAGGCTGCAGAGGGTGCCCAAGCAAAAGAGTTCATCGAACGGATGGAGGAGCAGTATGAAACCGTCATCGGTGAAAGGGGTGTCGGTCTGTCCGGAGGTCAGAAGCAAAGAATTAGCATCGCCAGAGCCTTGGCTAAGAAGTCTCCGATTCTGGTGCTTGATGATTCTACCTCCGCTCTTGACATGGAGACAGAGCATGAGATTCAGAAGGCTCTCTCAGAAGTGGAGGCAACGAAAATCATCATCGCTCACAGAATTTCTGCGGTTAAGAATGCGGATGAAATTATTATCCTTGAGGATGGAAAAATTGCTGAACGCGGTACCCATGAGACGCTGTTAAAGTGCAGGGGTTACTATTACAATACCTATATGGCTCAGTACGGGGATTATCTCAATGATCTATCCGATATTCCCGGGAAGAGCCCTGACATAAAGGAGGTGGCTGCATGTCAGTAAATTCCATTAGAGACGACGAATTCATGCGTAACGTCGATAAAAAAAATACCTTGTTCCGTTTATTTCGATACCTTCTGGCATATAAGCTCCCGATTACCGGAGTATTACTTATCATGCTGGTTACAGTATTCATCTCCATCCTAAACCCGCTGCTAATAGAGCGGGCGGTGGATGTCCATATCGCAAACGGCGATATGAAGGGTTTATATCAGTTGGGGATTTTTGCCGTACTGATTAACATTCTGTTTGTTATTCTTGTAAAGACAAGGATGTACCTGATGGCGAAGATCTCCAATAAGGTTCTGTTAAACATAAGACAGGAGCTTTATACACACATCCAGAAGCTATCCTTCAGCTTCTTTGACAGCAGGCCCACCGGCAAAATTCTGGCCAGGGTCATTGGCGATGTCAATTCCCTGAAGGATGTATTAACCAACAGTGTTACAACCTTGATTCCGGATTTTATTACGATCTGTGCTGTCGTTGTTATTATGCTTGTATTAAACTGGAAGCTGGCATTGGCATCACTGGTCAGCCTGCCGTTTATGATTCTTGGACTATGGTTTATCCAGACCAAGTCCCATCTACGCTGGAGAATTCACCGTAAGAAGAGCTCGAACCTGAATGCCTTCATTCATGAGGATCTGTCCGGTATGCGTATTATTCAAAGCTTTACAGCAGAGGATGAGACGGAAGAGTCCTTCGACCAGCTCCTGAAGGAGCACAGGGAATCCTTTGAGAAGGCTGTTGTACTGAATGATGCCTTCTTCCCGGTCGTAGATTTAAGCTGGGGAATGGGCACCATCGCACTCTATTTTGTAGCAGTTAAGCTTTTGGGCTTTACCGATGCAAATGTTGGTACTATCATAGCCTTCGGCACCTACATCGGTATGTTCTGGAATCCGATTATGAACTTAAGTAATCTATATAATCAGCTGGTTACCAATGTTACCGGTGCAGAACGTATCTTTGATATCATGGATACAGAGCCGGAAATCGTAGACCAAAGGGATGTCATTGAGCTTCCGCCCATCGAGGGATCGGTACGCTTCGATCATGTTTCCTTTGCCTATGATGAGGATACGGTGGTTCTGAATGATGTTAGCTTTAGTATCAAGCCGGGAGAAACCATTGCCTTAGTCGGCCCCACCGGGGCAGGTAAGACTACAATCGTTAACCTAGTCAGCCGTTTTTACGATATTCAGCAGGGAAATATCTTTATCGATGGCTTTAATATTAAGGACGTCTCGATTGAAAGTCTAAGAAATCAGCTGGGCGTCATGACGCAGGATAACTTCCTATTCTCCGGTACCGTAAAGGATAATATCCGTTATGGTAAGCTGGATGCTAGTGATGAGGAAATTATCGCTGCAGCAAAGGCGGTAAATGCCCATGACTTCATTATGAAGCTGGAGAAGGGTTATGATACAGAGCTGAAGGAGAGGGGCTCCGGATTATCCATCGGACAGCGCCAGCTCCTTGCCTTTGCCAGAACCATGGTTTCTATGCCGAAAATATTAATTCTGGATGAAGCAACCTCCAGTATTGACACTCATACGGAGCTGTTGGTACAGAAGGGTATCGAAGCTTTATTAAGAGGAAGAACCTCCTTTGTCATCGCCCATCGGTTGTCCACGATCCGTAAGGCAGACCGGATCTTTGTCATTGATGACGGTGGTATAAAGGAAGCCGGCAGTCCGGAAGAGCTGCTGGCGAAGAAAGGCCTGTACTATAATCTGTATATGGCTCAGTTTAAAAATGTATAATATCAGCATTCCCTTATTTATTCAATGAACAGTAAAGCACCGCAAAAGAACCAAACGGTTCTTTGCGGTGCTTTTTATATTCATATGAAGAAGATGAGCCAGCAGCTCCTTATGCTTCTTTATGACTGTTCATGCTGATGCCTTCCTTACACCAGCCACTGGATGAATCCTGTTTTGTCTGTGCTGTTATACCCCGCCTTCTTATAGAAGTTTAAGGTACTCTCCGACTTAGAACCTGTGAGCAACATCATCTTATAACAGTTCTCCCTGATCGCCAGTTCTTTGGCATAGGGATATGATATTTGATTCTTCAATTCCCAGAATCACATGATGGTTCGGATTCTTAAGAATCAAATCCCAGAGAGCCCTCAGCTTCTCATCCTGTATTGGTAGCGGATTAATCCTTCCGAACTAATCTGTAGCATTGATTACAACCGTCTCTTCGGTATAGTAATGATAAAGGAAGATCCCTTCTTAAATTGGGAACGTACCTTAATCTTACCGGTATGTGCCATAATAATCAGCTTGGCTAAGGATAATCCCAGCCCATGGCCGCTTATGTTCTGATTCCTTACATAGTCAGCTCGGTAGAAACGGTGAAAGATATGATCCACATCCTTCTTCGTCATTCCTATCCCGGTATCCTGGACGGTGATCACGCAATCCCCATTCACCTGCTGGCAGAGGACTGTGATTTCATCCCCTTCTCTGGTGTACTTAACGGCATTATCAATAAAGATACGGATTGCCTGCTTCAGTGCCTGCTTATCACCATAGACCATTACATCCTCAAGAATTGGACTCTTGATGATCCGTTTATCAGCCACAAGCTTGGTCTCCCTTACCATATCCTCCACAACAGGCCTCATATTAAACCTCTTCTTATTCAGCTTAAAGGTCTTCTTATCATGCCTGGACAGATATAAAAGCTTTTCTACCAGATCCTGCATCGATCTCGCTTCATTTTGAATCGCCTCGATGGATTCCTGCAGTACCTCTTCATTTGTGGAGCCCCAGCGATTTAGCATGTTTGCGTAGCCCTGGATCACTGCGATGGGAGTTCTGAGCTCATGGGAAGCATCGGAAACGAACTGCTTCTGGCTTTCGTAGGAGGTTTCTATCCGGTCCAGCATAGAATTGATTACCGTGGCCAGATCCTTCAGCTCGTTTTTGGTTCCCTCTACATTCAGGCGTTCACTGTGCAGATTGTTGGCTGTCAGGCGGTTTGCAGCAGCGGACATGATCCTCACCGGTTCAAACAGCTTCATATCATTTCGTTTTCCTTTCCGAATGATCAAGGCTGCTATCGCCAGATATAGAAGCACCATTTTCCAAAGTAGTGATAGGAAGCTCTGGTAGCTTCCCGACATATCATATTGAAACCTTGCCTGATATGTTATATTTCTTATGGTAAACTCCCGATCCTCATTTAGGATCAGAACTTTTTTGTCCTTATTCTCAAAATGGATTCCGTGGAAAAAGGCTTTCTCTGAATCCGGAAGAAATGCAATATCATTGTAGATTTCATCCTTCGTATCCTTATCTTTTAACTGTAGGGAAAGTCCCTGCATGTAATAAGGGTTTAACAGTTCGCTGCCTCCCTCCTCTTTCATGGACGCAATGATGTCGTCAGCCATTCGATCGAAGTTCTCCTTCTCTGAATGCAGATAAAGGAGGAAGAAGCCTGCCATGAAAAGTACTCCGTATAATAGCATTAACCTAAGATATGCCAAGGAGATTCGAAAGGCTATGGACAGACGGAAATTATTATAAAAAGCTTCCTTTCTCTTTCTTAAAGGAAGGATGATTTTTCTAAGTATTATTCTAATGAAACCAATTATCTTATCCTTCATCTGGTCGGCGAAAGCGATGCCTTCTCCCTTCTAATCTTTGATAATATATCCCACTCCACGAACGGTGGAAATCAGCCTTATACCATACTTTTCATCTATCTTTTGTCTGAGATAACGGATGTAGACATCCACAACATTGGTATCCCCAAAGTATTCATAATCCCATACATGGTTGAGCAGCTGCTCTCTGGTCAGTACCACATTCTTATTCCGAAGCATATATTCCAGCAGTTCATATTCCTTCTTGGTCAGTTGCAGCTCCTCCTCCCGGAAATGTGCACTGTGGCTGGTAAGGTTGATCAATAAGTCCCCATACTGAAGAATCTCTACCTTGGGTTCTCCCGTATGCCTTCTTCTGTTTAAAGCAACACGGATTCTGGCTAATAATTCTTCTATAGCAAAGGGCTTGGTCATATAATCGTCCGCTCCGGTATCCAGTCCCGCTACTTTATCTGTAACATCGTCCTTCGCAGTCAGCATAATGATCGGGACCTGGGAATCTAAACGTATTCTACGACAAACCTCGATGCCACTCAGTCCCGGCAGCATCAAATCCAGGATGATCAGATCCACTTTTTCCTTCGTAGCCTTCTCCAGTCCTGTTCTTCCATCCCCTGCGATCAGGACCTCATAGCCCTCATGCTTTAGCTCCAGCTCTAAAAACCTTGCAATCTTTATCTCATCCTCTACGATCAAGATCTTTGCCATATAGATTCCCTCCTTACCTCACCTGCTTATCTCTTTTACATTGTATCGGTTACATGGTACTTTTTCAATACATGTATATTAAAATTCAATTAGAATTGGTCTCATAAAGCCGGCCCATCCATCAGGTTCTCTCCTGGGGATGGGCCGGACTAACAACTGTTTATTCTGTGTAACTTTTACTATAATACGCTCTTAACAGCCTTTACTACATTCTCGGTAGTGAAGCCGAATTTCTTAAATAGAATACCGGCAGGAGCGGATGCGCCGAAGCCCTTCATCGTTACTGTTGTTCCGTCCAGGCCAACATACTTACCCCAGCCGAAATCAGACAATGCTTCTACCGCTACTCTTGCTCTTACACTCTTCGGAAGGATGCTTTCCTTATAGGTCTCGGACTGTTCTTCGAATAAATCCATGGAAGGCATGCTGACAACTCTAACATCCACTTGATCCTTCTGAAGCTCAGCCTGGGCATTCAGTGCCAATTCTACCTCGGAACCGCTGGCAATGATAATTGCATCCGGTGTACTCTTCTTAGAATCAGATACTACATAGGCACCCTTTAATGCTTCCTTGGAGGAGCCAGCCAACTGAGGCAGGTTCTGACGGGTAAGCACCAAAGCGGTAGGAGTCTTCGTAGAAGTAATTGCATAATACCAGGCCGCAATACACTCCGTTGCATCTGCAGGACGGAATACGGTAAAGTTCGGCATAGCACGAAGCATAGCCAGCTGTTCGATCGGCTCATGCGTGGGTCCGTCTTCTCCTACACCGATGCTGTCATGGGTGAGTACATAGGTAACAGGAAGCCCCATCAAAGCTGCCAGTCTTGCCATTGGCTTTACATAATCACTGAATACGAAGAAGGTGGAAACATAAGGCTTCAGACCGCCATGTAGCGCCAAGCCGTTTCCGATGCCTGCCATCGCCAGTTCTCTAACTCCAAAATGAAGATTACGTCCTGCATAATCCTCCTTGGAGAAGTCGCCCATATCATTCATATAGGTCTTCGTGGAAGGAGCCAGATCCGCAGAGCCTCCGAAGAAATTCGGAAGAATATTCTTAATGCGGTTAATGATCTGTCCGGAAAGGTTTCTGGTAGCTTCCGGCTTGTCAGCATAAGCCCAGAACTCATCATTGTCGATTAAGCTTACGGCTGCCTTCTCATTATGGTATTTCTCCCAGGTTTCCTTCATCTCAGGGAATTCCTTGCAATAATCTGCAAAGAGCTTGTTCCATTCCTCCTCATAGCCTGAAAGCTTCTTACCGATTGCTCTATAGTTATCATAGATCTCCTCCGGAACCTCGAACGCTGTCTCAGAGGTCCAGCCTAACTTCTCTCTCATTGCTTTTATATTATCTGCTCCAAGAGGCTCACCATGGGCACTTGCCATGCCCTCTCTCGGGCTGCCGAAGCCAATCTTGGTCTTAACAGTAATCATGGTAGGTCTGGTTAAATCAGCCTTTGCTGCTTCGATTGCAGCTCCGATTTCTGCCAGATCGTTACCATCCTCAACTACAAGGGTCTGGAAGCCGAAGGCCTCAAAGCGCTTCTTAACGTCCTCTGTGAAGGCGATATCCGTGCTTCCCTCGATGGAGATTTTATTAGAATCATATAATACAATTAACTTACCTAAGCCAAGGGTTCCTGCCAGAGACATTGCCTCCGAGGTAATACCCTCCATCATACAGCCGTCACCGCCGAGTACGAAGGTATAGTGGTCAACAACAGGATAACCCTCCTTGTTGAACTTCGCACCAAGATGAGCCTCTGCCATCGCCATACCAACTGCCATTGCCATACCTGCTCCCAGAGGTCCGGTAGTCGCTTCCACTCCAACGGTATGACCATACTCAGGATGTCCCGGTGTTAAGGAATTCTCCTGACGGAACTGGGAGAGATCCTCAGAGGTCAGACCATAGCCGAATAAATGTAACAGAGAGTACAGCAGCATGGAACCATGTCCGCCGGATAGAACGAATCTGTCCCTGTTTGGCCACTTCGGATTAGCAGGATTGTGTTTCATATGCTTTGCCCATAACTCATAAGCCATGGCTGCTGCTCCAAGCGGAAGTCCCGGATGTCCCGAATTTGCTTTCTGAACGCCGTCTGCTGACAGCACTCTGATCGCATTTACTGACATTGTATCAATATTGCTCATTTATATTTCCTCCTTGTATAAGTATATAAATTTTATCGGTATGCTACTCCGCCCTCGCGGACATTCATAACAGGAATGGAGTTCCATTCCTGTTATATTGTAATGCATATATTACTAAATATACAATAAAAAGAGGTGCAAAGCAACTGTCAATATTCACACACATTTGCTTTATTTTGATCCATTATTGATAATTAATTTACAATCTTCCTCTATGATACATTGCTTATTGCTCAAGATAACGATTTTCAAACTGCTCCACCGGCATTGGTTTAGCATAATAGTAGCCTTGAATGATGTCGCAACCGACAGAACTAAGAAATTCCACCTGTTCCCTTGTTTCGATGCACTCCGCTACCACCTTCATATGAAGATCCTTCGCCATAGAAATGGTATTCCTAATTACGGTCTGACCCCGCTCCACCTCATCAGTGATACGAAAGAGCTCACCGTCCAGCTTTACGATATCCAGGGGAAGATCCTTCAGGGAATTTAAAGAGGAATAGCCCGCACCAAAATCATCCATGGATACTACAAATCCATACTCTCTAAGTATAGTAACCGTACCAATCAGCATCTGCTTATTCTGTAGGAACGCACTTTCCGATAGCTCCAGCTCTACCAGCTCATGGGGAATTTCATATTCATCCACGATATCCTTGATCATCTCCGCCAGATTGGGATTAGCAAAATGAATTCGGGAGATATTCACAGATAAGGGCAGGGGTCTATAACCCTTATCCAACCAGCTTTTCTGGATCCAGCATACATTCCTAAGCATGTACATATCCAGTTCCGTGATAAATCCATTCTTTTCGAAAATCGGTATAAAGAAGCTGGGGGATAGCAGACTCCCGTCCTCCTTATTCCAACGGACCAAGGCTTCAGCACCGCTTATCTTCTCTTCTTCCATCGTATACTTCGGTTGAAGATAGACCATGAACTCATTATTCTGTAGCGCTTCATACATGGTTTTCTCTATCTTTTCCTCCTCTAGAAGCCTTGCTCTGGAATTGTCATCAAAGAATGAGATGATTTCCTCGCTGCTGCCCTTGATTTTTAGCTTTGCGATACTGGCGAATTCCCCCATCCTGTCGACGGAGTCCTTCCTTTCCGTAATAAAGAAGACTCCAAAATAAAATTTAACCGTTTTTGTGTACTTATACTGGTGCAAACGATTGTTTAAATCCAAAATCCGTTTGCTCACCTCTTCCGGATGCTGATACTCCATCAGGATATAAAACTGGTCTGCAGAGTATCTGGTGAAGGGTTCTTCAGGTCTGACCCACTTCTTAATCAGATGATAGATTTCTTTCAGTACCTCATCACCCTTCTGATGTCCGAAGGAATCGTTAATGATTTTAAAGCGATTGATATCAAAGTTAACTATCGCGAATTTCTTCTTATGAAAACCTTTGCTGTCCAGATGCTTGCTTACATCAATTCGAAACTTATACCAGTTACTTCCACCAGTAACAGGATCCAGATAAAGCATTTGAAGCATCTTCTTATTAAAGCTTCTCAGATATATGAATAATATAAGAAACAATAGCAATATTCCAATTAAAATAACAACACATAGCAGCTTCGTGATTCGTATGATATTTTGTGTCACAGGAGGAATTATATCCGACCTGCCAATCAATACAGTCCATTCCTTTATTTCAAGCGGTTTATGAAACCATACTTTACTTAATTTGCTGCCAATTGGATTACTGAGCAATTGAAATCCGGTTACAACGGAATATCTTTCTCCTTCTCTAAATAAAAAACCTTCAGCCGTAATTTCTTCATAGTTGAACTCTGTTGATAAGAGCTCCTTTTGGTAAGCTACAAGTTCCTTCCGCTCATTCATTATGTAGATATCATTTACCTTATAATCGTTAGGATTTATTGAAATTTCACCGAGATCATCCAGACTGGCTTTCTGTGTGGCAATTAATACCCCCAGAGCTTCTCCTTGATGATAGATGGGTGCGGAATAAACCAATGCTGGTATTCCCTCCTCCATCGTCATAGTAATATCCGAAGTTCCCTTCATTCCATTCTGAAAGAGTTGCTCCTGACCGTAATTTACATCTATCCCGGCAGAGTTTATTCCTTTTCCTGAAGCATCCACGATCACCATGCTCAGGTAATCCTCATCCTCTGCCAGAATCCTTAAGGCTTCCATCCTACTGTCTCGATCCAGTGTGCCTTTCTGTCCAATCAAATTGGCAGCTGTCTGAATATATTCCTCTTTCTCCTGAAAGCCTTCCCTAATTTGCTTTGTGGTATCCTCAGACAATAAATCATAGGTTTGAAGCGTTTCGTTATAACTCTCATTAACAATATGCTTCATATAAAGCATGACTAAAATCAATGATATCATGGTGCCTGCTAAAGCAAAAATAACTAGTGGTACAATTCTATTCTTTGGTATCGTCCGTCTCATATATTCCTCCCGCAAGTAACCCTATCTACTGAACTATGTATCCTCTGTCCAGTCCCCAAACTTTATTCATTGTACTCTCGTCTTACCGGTCCATCTCTCTCAATTCTTTGCAATTAGCTCATCCACTTCCTCCTCTAAAGGATCTTCGAATTTAGCATCGAGTCTTTCCCGTAGTAATTCATCAATAATATATACCCTACCTGCTTCATTTTTCTCTCTTTCAGCAATCAGGCTGTTGTTTCTGCTTTCCAGTTGCTTTATGCGCTGTTCCTCAGAAATCTGGATATAATGCAGCTCCACTTTAATTCCCTTCTTTCTGAAAAACTCCTTTGCTTCCTCCCGATCCCTTCTGGACCAATATCCGTAATCTATAATTACATCTATCTCACTGTGTATCATCTGTTCAGCTAAATGATAGAAGTAGCGTTCACATCTGCGTGCCGTATCATCATGCTGTTGCCCTAAGCAGGAATCAGACAGGCGAAGCATAAGCTCATCCACTGATAGGATAATGGCATTGCTTTGCTCTTTTAGTTTATTTGCATAATAGGACTTTCCGCTGGCAATTTTGCCACACAATATAATTACCTTTGCCATAGCTTCTTCTTTCTGCACCTGATGACAGGCGACTTCTTTTTATACTACTATAATCCTTGGGCAGCTTATCGCTGAGCTCACTTAGATTTCTGAAAACACCGCTCCCAGTCCGGCTTGAATATGTAAATCCGCTTCCATGTCATATGGTGTAACAGATTTATTTATTAAGACCATGCGACATCCCTTATAATACTGAAGCAAGCCAGCTGCTGGATATACACTTAAGGAGGTTCCTCCTACGATGAGGAGGTCTGCGCTTGTAATCATTTGAATGGACTCGGATAATACCTTCTGGTCCAATTCCTCTTCATACAGAACCACATCCGGTTTTATGATACCTCCGCATTCACATCGTGGTATTGAAACAGAATTTTGAATCTTTTCCAAGGGATAGAATTGATTGCATTCGATACAATAATTCCTATGAATTGATCCATGAAGCTCCAAGACCTTCCGGCTTCCTGCCTCCTGATGCAAGCCATCTATATTCTGCGTAATCACAGCCTTCAGTTTATCCCGGCTTTCCAGATCATAAAGCTTTTTATGGGTATTATTTGGTTTGGCTTCAGCATAAATCATTCTTTCTCTGTAGAACCTATAAAACATTTCCGTGTTCAGAGTAAAATAGGAATGGCTCAGAATAACCTCCGGCGGATCATCAAACTGCAGTCTATAAAGACCGTCAGCGCTTCTAAAATCCGGTATTCCACTCTCTGTAGATACCCCGGCTCCTCCAAAGAAGACGATGTGGCTGCTTTCCTCAATCCAATGCTTTAGTATATTAATGTTCTCATTTAGCATCGTTACCATCTCCATATCCTGTTTTGCATCCAACATCATCCTATCTTTAATCATAATTAGTTTTTTTATTATGTCAACTATTTTATTAGAATATTAATAATTAATGGGTAAATCCGTATAAAAATACATGTTCTATTTATCCTGTTTTATGGGCTTTGTTCCATATCATGGTAACCAAACCCCTGCCTAGTTCGCAATAAAATTCAATAGTCCTTCTGCCCATCATATTCTTTGGCCTAGATTAATAAGGCAATTTACCTTCAATAACGCTGAAATTCTACCATTGAATTTAGATATAGCTACGAATAATGGTGTCCACAAAAGAGTAATGATTGAGTGGGATAATCCACAAAATATTCCCCCTACATAGGGATTAAAATGCGTGAAACGGGAAGAGCCTGAGGCAGAAGGCTGTTCAGATCATATAGAACAGGATTTGTTCAGAACAGGTTACATCTCAGAAAACGAGGCCTTTGACCCTAGTCTAGAGAATTTTACCTGGAAGGACAATGAGATGATTTCTTACTGCTGCGAGGTCTGGATACCGGTTGTCAAATAAAATGTTATGCTCCTCTACTTATTCTAATATACAAAAAACGACCTAATAAGGTCGTTTCTAAGTGAGACATCGGGGATTCGAACCCCGGACACCTTGATTAAAAGTCAAGTGCTCTACCGACTGAGCTAATATCTCATAAGTAAAAATGCCCAGAGCCGGAATTGAACCAGCGACACGAGGATTTTCAGTCCTCTGCTCTACCAACTGAGCTATCTGGGCAAGGTCAACTTCGTTGGCCTTCAGAAGTTGGAATTCTCCGCTTCTTCTTGGGTAAACGAAACTATTTGGTTATGTACAAGCGAAGCAATGTTACGCTTGTAATAAGTTGCGGGGATAGGATTTGAACCTATGACCTTCGGGTTATGAGCCCGACGAGCTTCCAGACTGCTCCACCCCGCGGCACCTTTTTTAAGTCCACGATTTTAATTCTCAGTATGTGTAAACTTATTTGGCTTTCGCCAATGGATGGAGAAGGATTCGAACCTTCGAAAGCGTCGCTAACAGATTTACAGTCTGCCCCCTTTGGCCACTCGGGAACCCATCCAAATTATATACTATATTATATACAACAATCTAAAATATATCATTGTTGAAGCCGATGATCGGACTCGAACCGATAACCTGCTGATTACAAGTCAGCTGCTCTGCCAATTGAGCCACATCGGCATATAAAGTTTTTTGATGTCAGAGCTACGTGCCCTGCCCGATTGCTCTGTCTATCCTCATCGTTTCACGAATGAGGATCATAAATTGAGCCACATCGGCATATTTTTTTGTGTATAAGTGGGACCTATAGGGCTCGAACCTATGACCCTCTGCTTGTAAGGCAGATGCTCTCCCAGCTGAGCTAAGATCCCATGGGATTATTATGTTCTTTGCGAGATGATTCCATCCTTGCAAATAATGTAATACATTTTACAACTGTAATAAAATCTCATATCACTTATATTTCAGTCGTAAACGACCCAGAAGGGACTCGAACCCTCGACCTCCGCCGTGACAGGGCGGCGCTCTAACCAACTGAGCCACTGGGCCTTATTGACTAAAACCTACACTAGAAAATGAAAACCTCCAAGAACCTTAGTTTCCTAAAGCTCTTTCTCTGTACCAACCTTTTCAGGTCAAGCCCTCGACCTATTAGTAACAGTCAACTACATGTGTT
>JAEYRK010000047.1 GCA_023435645.1 Bacillota bacterium | reverse complement strand
ATACCCTAATTTGATAACTTCGCTAATGCATTCTGTGCTTCACTATCACTATCGTTATATATGAACTTATACAATTCTACTCTGTTGGTATCCCATTCAAGAACCAGGGGATATCCGATACCATTATATTTCTTCGGTGATTCAAATGCACCGTCCACAGGGACACGGAAGGTCTCCATGGTCCTGATCTTATTCTCTACCACCGCTTCCATCGCATCCTCGATTTGCTTCTGTGAAAGGTTCGTGTTCACATAAGCGAGACATTCCTTCGCAAGCGGCAATAGCTTAAAGAAGCTCTTAGATTTATAGGCATTGAAGATGGCTTCCAGAGTCCTCTGCTGACGGACGATTCGACCATAGTCACTGTTTTTTCCACCCAGGGTTTCAACCTTACGGACACGGCAATATCCCATAACCTGATTGCCATTTAAATGATTCATACCCGGTTTCACATTTCGGTTTGATTTTTTGGAGATGTAATTGGTGGTGTTCAGGTATTTTGCTTCCTTCTCACCCAGTTCGATATCCACTCCGCCTAAGAGATCTACGATTTTCTCAAAGGACTCGAAATCTACCGATACATACCCATCCAACTTAATCTTATAATTCAGTTCTATGGTTTCCATTAATAGCTTTGTTCCACCCTTCGCATAGGCTGAGTTCAGTTTATTATTCTTATAACCGGGAATCTCTACGTAGCTGTCGCGAAGTAGAGAAGTCAGTTTTATGGTATCTTTCTTCGTATCGATGGTTGCGATCATCATGGAATCTGTATTTTTTGCTCCATTGATTTTCTCAATACCAAAGATCAAATAATTAGTGATATAATTCTCCTGCCTTACGGATGTGTTTTTATTATCCTCCGATTTTCCTTTCTCATCGGTATCATCCTTATGGGTATCTTCCTTATTCATGTTATTGAATACAAAGTTGCTTGCCACCCTGTAGATGATGCCCCGTCCGGGCCTTGTCCCTACAACACCAACAATAAGGATCAGAAGTACTGCGAAAAGAATTCCTACCACCTTAAGTGCTGTACGCTTCTTCTTTTTCTTGGGCTGCCTCGGCTTCTGATGCTTCTTCTCCCGATCCTGCTGCTCCTCAACCATAATATCAAGAACCTGTTGCTTTAGTAATTCTTCCTCTCTCTTATCCTGCATTTTACTCCTCATCTCTTTCTATTGGTTACAATCTCTGAATGAGATTGAATAAACTGTTACGATTCGTTAAATAGTTGTCAAAAAAGTATACGATCAGCCATATTTGGTTCACCTCACTTACAGTAGGTCATGGTGTCAGATCCCCTTGGCTCCATCTTATTATTTTATCACATTATCGCCATAATTCAACATGATTTATCGTATTACATTAGAAAGGCATTCATTGAAAATTAAGGATTCTGATAAAGAAGTGAGAAAGAAGGCGGATAGCATGGGATCAATAGTTCAGACGAAATGAGATGTTCAATGGTTCCATTAAAATCCGGTTAACAAGATCTGTAAAGCATTCGGATCCTGTTGATTGATTTTGATTAAAGTTCCCTTAATTAAGGCTTGACAAAGAGCCCTCTCATAAGCTATGATATCTCTTGTACTCAGTACGACAACAGAATATGCGCGAGTGGCTCAGTGGTGGAGTATCGCCTTGCCAAGGCGAGGGTCGCGGGTTCGAATCCCGTCTCGCGCTTACAACAAAATCAGTAAAATCAAGGCTTTCCGAGTTTCGGAAGGTCTTATTTTTTTGTCAAAGTGAGAATTATCGTAAACGTATACGGTAAATAGTCCATACCTCGTTTCTTAGCTTCATCTATGGTAAACGGTAGATAGTGGGTACCCCACTATCTACCGTTTACGAATTATCAAAGTTTTTATCAAAGTAATTGATTTTTTTATGATAATTCTTCATGCAAAGATCTTGTCTGAATACAGGTTGATTGCAATACTTTGAGCCGAATTTGCCACATGCACGTAACGTTCCGTCAGCACCTGTTCAGAATTACCCATGATCGAGCTTACAATAGACGTTGGAATATGCTCATTCACGATGAGATTGGTTCCAAAGCTATGTCTTGCTGCGCTGTAAAGACTGATATCAGGCAACTTAACATCTGCCTGTTGATTGTATGCCCTTAAGCAGCGTTTAAAGGCTTTGGAATAGACATTAGGATTGACCGGGGAACCATCTTCCTGTTTGAACAGAAAATCATTCTGTTCGTAATCTTCTCCCATCAATTCAGCATGATGCTTCTGGCTTGCGATCCGGTTCTTTAGAAGTTCGGTTATGTTCTTCGATAGTTGAATCGGTCGATGTGATTTCACTGTCTTCATATCCGATACAACACCGTAACGATCATAACCTCGGTTCCGTGTCAGAAGTCCATTATCTGAGAAATCATCTGCTGCAATGCCACATACTTCTGATGGCCGCATTCCGGTGAGAAATGATAGCAGGAACAGCTCATAATAAGGAGATGTCTTCACCATGCCAAAGGCCAGGAACTCTTGAATCTGACCGGTTGTCCATGTCATTTGCTTTTCCACGACTACCTTCTTTCGTTTAATCCCTTCCATCAAATTTCTTCTGATTAATTGTAGAGTAACTGCATGCTGGAAGATATTTGATAATATATTTATGTTCTTGTTAACCGTTTCTGCTGAGTACTGTTTACTCAATTCATTCACGAAGGTCTGCAGATGTTTCGGCTCAATCTCATCAATATACTTGTCCTCAAATACCGGAAGTAGATATCGGCTCAGATACCACAAATAACTCTGAAAGGTGCTGTTCGCATAATTCTCGGCTGAGCTGTCCGTCCATGACTTCGCGATTTCCTGAAAAGTCACCTTGCCGGATAGCCTTATATTTTCCTCGAGATCACGCAACATCCTGGCTTCCTCACGCTTTGCTTCCCGTTCTGTCTTATAGCTTTGCTTTGACCAGATTGCTTTCTATTGCTTGGCATCAAATACGACAGCATAGTATTTGGTTGTGGTCTTTCCTGTTTTTCTACTTGTATATTCTCTTGTTTGAATACTCATATATTATTCCTCCCATATTAGCGAAAAACAATATATTATGCTGTCTGTATCTTAGCATATTCTTCCTTGATAGACAAGGATGGAGTTGTTTTTCTGGAATGGTCTTCTCTCTATTCTGTTCTATTCGAAGACCCGCTTTCTTATCTCTTCGATGGAACGCTTTTCATTTTGTATCTCCGGCTGATATTGTTTCCGGTTTGGTTTCTTATTTGAGATCAGGTTCATTTCAAATTGGGATATTGGGATTCGGATCGCTGCACCAACCGAAACCGCTTGCATTGCACCGGATCGGATCTGTATGTAGATATGGTTCTTAGAGCAATGCAATATCTTCGCAAGTTCTGTCGGGGTAACATAATGCTCCATCCTAGATAACATGTCGATACGATCTTTCAATTCAATGTTATCCTGTTCCAATTTTGTTATCCGCTCTTCTATGTTCAATGATTATCACTCCCTGACATATCGTATCTTTACACCAATTATGTCATAAATCTTTATTGACCAACACGACATTGTATGTCGGGTCAACACGACATCATATGACGGGTAATTTGAAGATTTAATTTTATCGTACTGATCGTTTTCAGCTCTTACATAATTGTATTCTTAATTACAAAAACAGGTGAAGCAACCTCTACCCTATTCTAAGATAGATTTTGCTTCACCTGGTTTTATTCTTCGTTCTATCAATTAGTCCTTCGTACTACATCCCTTACAAAATGGCTTGAAGATAACAAGGAAGGACTTTGCCAGATACGCACGAGAGCCGTCTCCTGCCACTGGTTAGGGGAAATCCCCTAAAACCCCTTTATTCATGTAATGGTATTAAAATTTCATACCAATTTTCCAATATGGTATTACATAATCATACCAAAGAGCCGATATGGTATGACATTTTCATACCACTCTTTCGAAATATCTCTGTTTCACTTTCGAGAATCAAATCTATGGTATGACGATTTGATACCATTTTAACTAAATGGCATCACTTTCCCATACCAACTGGGCGAAATGGTATAATGTTTTCATACCACTCAACTTAAAATTTCGTCTTTAGAAACTAAGTTTACACCTCCATTAAAAGGTTATATTTTATGCAATCTTCTTCTTATTATTTTGTACTATTGCAATTCCCTCATAAATACATAATAATCGGTATCAAATCCACCCCAGCGATAATCTCCGCTTTTCCATTCGATTATGAGATATTCCTTATTATTATCCAATCGTATCTCATTGGCGCAAGCTGTACGATTCCATTTTCTTAGAACATAGCCTTTTGTCCAAACCTGCATATTATCACCTGCAATTGTTTCATTACCGTATATACTGATACAATTACCGTCTTCGAAAAATTCAATCCGTTTAAAATACAATTTTTCTTCGCTTACCCGATAATTCGGATCAAACTCTTCGATTGAGCGTAGATAACAGACGGATATCCACTTTCCACGAACATTATGATCTGGCACAAAGGGCATATCGATAGGATCGTGTCTGGAGATGTCACTATTTTGATAAGCATTATGGTCAAGCTGTCGTAGCACTAGTATGGTCGGCTTACCCCCACGGCGATAATAATAGGACTTGTTTTGAATAAACATATACCGTTCTCCGTTATACTCTTCTACTTCATAGGAATTTAAGGAGGTACCATCACCGGTATCTATGATAAGAAATCCCTTCGTCCAGCCATAGCACCAGTATTTCTCTCCCCCGGGCAGGAAATATATCTGCTTCTTAACATCACCATAAAATGCTTCGCCTATTTTCGTACCGGCAAAGAAGTCATCTTTCACTGCAAAATCTCCGATGACTTCCCATTTTCCAACCACATCGTCAATTTCAAAGGCTACCCTGATATCCTCGTTAAGTGCTATGATCTCCTGGCTGAGCTTGATGACGTCAATGGCAATAATGATCTGATCCGCATCCTTCTCTCCATACGTTCTAAAACCTGAGATGCGTTGATAATCCAACCGGTTTGCCTCTTCTTCCAGTTGCTCGCAAGCACCACGAAAATTCTTTACGGGATTGTTAACCAACAATCGCATCTCAACTCCGCGTTCATTTTCAATAATAATCGTATTCTGCATATTTTCGGCTCCTAACATAATGTTTTTTGCTTCTTCCAGATTAGATAGCAATTTCGTGAGCTCGGTCTTCTTACTGCTAATAATGTCCAGGATAACCTTAGTGTTATCCGATTTTGACAATATACTTATTATCTCTTTCAATGAAAATCCTGCTTTTTTAAGCGCGGTAATCTTTTTGAAAGAGGTTACTTGATTTGCGGAATAATATCTGTACCCGGTAAAACGATCGATAAAGTCCGGGAGTAATAGCCCCTCCTTATCATAATGTCGCAAAACGGATATTCTTGTATCGCAAATCTCAGCAAATTCTCCGATTCTCAATAGCTACACCTCCATGATTAGATTTGAAAAGTACCTTTCATATGCATTCTAAGCCTAATGTTAAGTTAAGAGTCAATTGTTTTTTATATATTAAATCAATTTTTTTGTAGTGTTATAATCAAAAATCCATTATCCTATGCTCCTGTATTTTCTCCCCATGCTATCTCCAATAATTCTGCCGCAACCTGATGGCTTTTGATACGCATAAGATTGTCCCAAGCATCTTCCTTTCCAAGTAAATTCATACCGCCGTGCCATACAAGCTCATCATCAATTACCGCAAAATGTTCTTCTACCTCTTCTTTTAACTTCACTATAATGCCTGCAAGTTTCAGTTGTTCTACTAATTCATTGCAAACATCAGGGCTACCATAGGAGATATTATCCGGGTCTGTTGTTATTACAACTACGCTGACACCGGCTTCCTGTCTACTCTTCACAAGATATATTAATCGTTCAATCTTATCAAGAATAATTTCAGGACTAGAGATTACAATCTTCTTTTCAGCTTCAACAAGATCCTGTTCAAATACTTCAACGTAGTTACCGGAGTCATATATTGCATTTGCTATTTGCTTTGTAGCCTCCTCGCCAGTCCATAGTGTAAACCCAGTCTTTCTGTAGGTTCGTAAACGCTTTGCATACATATTATCAAAATATCTAATGTGAGAATCTATATAATCATAGACAAAAACTGCTTCTTTTCCTTCATAATCTCGATTCAATCGTCCCACGTATTGTTCTAAACGTCCTTCAAAAGAAACGGGTGCTGCTAACATCAGTACATCAAGTCTTGGAAAATCAAAGCCTTCTCCAATTTTTTGTCCTGTTGCTACCAGAATAAGGCTTTCATCCTTTGGAACTGCTTTTAGTGACACTCTGATTTCAGCATTTTCTTTATCAGTATTGTCTCCATACAAAATGAATACGTGATCAGCACTACCTTTCAGTTCGTCGTATAAAAGTTTCGCATGCTCTTTATATTTTGTAAGAATAACTGGGGTATGTCCCGCTGTGATACATTCCCTTACATCGCTAGTAATCATTTCATTTCTGACATTGCTTGAACTAATTAAACCATACGCACGATTTATATCATCTTTACTTTCATCCGTATCGACCACTCTGGTATACCTTGGAACAAAATAATGCCCAATTCCCTGTTCTTCAGCCCTTTCAAGCGCAGTAAATTTATGACGTTGTGGTCCAAGCATCATATATATGATTTTGTCAAGATTATCGCCTCTTTTGGGTGTAGCTGATACACCATATACATATTTTGCATCAATCTTCTGCAATAGCTCCATTGATGTATTTGATGCAGCGTGATGACATTCGTCCATTATCACCATTCCATAAGAATTGATTAACTCATTGAATTTGCCCTTACTATACATAGAACCAACCATAGCTACATCAACAATTCCGGTTAATGTATTTTTACTTCCATGTAAAATTCCAATGACACTTTCTCGTTTCTTTTTTCGTCCAGTTTTTGTCTCATATTCTGGTGATTCTTCTTTGATATCCAGAAATTTATTTAGTTCATCTACCCACTGATTTAGCAGATCTTTGCTCTGTAATAATACTAGAGTATTCATTTTTCTTTGCGAAATAAGGTAACTACATACTACCGTTTTACCAAATGCAGTAGCTGCACTCAACACCCCCTCGGTATAAGAAAGTAATTTCTGGGCAGCAAGATCTTGCTGTGTTCTTAAATCCCCGTTGAATGATACTCTAATTGGACGCCCCTTTTCTCTCATATCTGTAATATCTATACCAATACCTGCTTTTTCACATTCTTCAATAATAGACTCCTTCAGTCCCCGTGGAATTCTTATATACCCATCAACATCTTTACCAAGATAAACAGCGCTAAAATTATAATAATTTGAATAGCCAAGACGCTTGTTTTTATAAAACTCCGGGTTATCAAAGGCTGCCATGCTACGAATCTGATTCTGTAAACGTGGCCTTAGATTAAGCGTATCAACATATACACCATTACTTAGAACCAAATGCACTTTTCCTACAACATCTGCTTTCGTAAATCCTTCCTTCTTTTTCCACGGCTTAGGTCTGTTTTCAGCAACTGAATTAGCAAGCATTCCCCTAGCTTCGGCTAGTTCTACCTGCCATTTTGACACATACTTCTCGATATCTTCAGGCGAAAGTTTTTCTGTTTCTTCTAGCAAGACCTTCCATTGATCAGGATATGCATTCCAGTTTTCATCCACAAAAGCACTGTTTCCATTTTTAAGAGCTTGACCTTGCAATGGAAGAGCAATTAAATTACCAATACGACTAGCAACATCCTGAGAAGGATACATTCGGTCATAATAGTGAAAAGATTTCATATTAATAAAAGCAGATCCCTTGTCCAATAAAAGAAAGCCAAAATTTCTTGCTAAAGATGCAGCTATTGGTCTTTTAAAGAGTATCCATACATGAGCACCTCTTCCAGAGCGAGACCTTTCAACCAAAGACTTGATACCATTCTGCTCACACATTTTTCTAAGTGCATTTACTTCATCATGCCATGCATCATCTGTATTAGCAAAATCCGTCTTCTCTGCATCCTTTTCATGGTTATCAAAATCGAATACTATAAATCGACATGTACCATCTGGTAAAAGCGGATAAACTCCAAGCACATCTGTTCCATCCTCTTTATTTCCTACAAGATGACTTACAATTTTCTTCAAATCAAGCCTAGTCCATTTTGTGTTCTCACAATCATCACAAAACATTTTTTTACCACGTTGTTTTGGACACAAAGCATCATTCCATCTGTTATCACACTGCGGAAAATATCCGCCATTCTTTCCCCTTTTGGCATATACGTCTTCTCTACCCCAAAACATAGCAAAAAATCGTTTTGCAAGATCCTCAGTTATATATTTTCCAAGAATACGATCTCCCTGATCAGGATCATACTCATGAATACTCTCTATTGTCTCCTCAAATGGATTAGGCCCATCGAATGCAATATCAGCCTTTTTCAACTGAGATTTCAAGGCTTCATTTTCTTTTTGAAGAGTTCGCACTATTTTTCTAAGTGAGTCAAGATCATAAGCCTCTATATTCATTACTGCACCTCCATCTTGATTTACTATCTATCGTATCCCATCATTCTATCTAATACATTTATCTGTTATCTCAAAAACAGCATCACAAACCTCTTCGAACTCAATATCCTTAGCATAATCAAAATCCTTTTGATAATTTTTCCATCGTTGATTCATTACGTTGCTATCGCGTATAATTTCAATAATATGTTTATAATTTTTAATTATTTGTATTGAACTCCTTTTCTCCGATGTTACTACTATCGCTTCTCTTAATAACTCTATCTTAATATTATGGCTTTGAAGTTTTTGCAAAACATAAACGTCATAAAAGTCTCTTGGCCTAGTATTTTGGTCTGATCTTGAAATAATCGTTTCCAGTTTTTCAGCAAGAACAGTCTCTAGATTATAAGCTAAAACTCTAATGCTCCGATCTTCAAGCAACAGTTTGAATTCGTATGCGATTTCTCTTGGCGTTATTTTATCCCCAGTTGTAATGTCCAATTTCAATGGTACTGCCATTGGTGGAAAGTTTGCTGTGAGCGCAACCCTGTAACCACCATATTCATCGCCTTCGCGAATTTCATTTATACTCAAAAAAGAAAAAACCACATCATCTTGAACCTCAACCTTGCATATCTCCAAGAACATATTTTTTACAGACTGTTCTGACATGGGTATTCCTTTAATAGTTGCATCCATATCCATAGTAGCCCTTGTATCTAAGCCAACCATTGCAGCAATTAAAAACCCACCTTTTAATATAAAGTGATTTTGATAAGAAGAAAGAGAAATTCTTTCCAAGAGTCTTTCCATCATAAAATTTTGCATAACAAGCTGAGCAGAAATGCTTTTTTCTTTTGCAATATTTTTAATAATCGATTTTAACTGCATGGCGTTTTTCATAAAAGCACCTCCATGTAAGAGCGCAACTTTACTTCTACTCTGAGCATCTTAGAATACTCAGAAAGCAAAGGAATGTTCTTGTCATTTCTCTTGGCATATCGTTTAAAAGCTTCTGATACTATTTGTATGTCTGTATTACTCTGCGTTCTTATAATATCACAGAGCGTTCGTTCCATATTATATGCTCTCACTAGATTTCCTGTCGGTGTTTTAATATCTACAATTCCCATATCATATAATTTTTTTATAACTCTATTACACTTAATGTTTTCATTTTTAACATTCGTTAGATTATAGCTATTTGGAAATGTCATTTGAAATCGCATCGGTGTTCTATCCGTCAAATCATGAAGGTATAATGCTGTCTCACCCGAGAAAATACCTTTTTTATACCGCACTTGCAGATGATATATCTCGTCATCAAAAACATCTGCTAACTGATATACCCCCCTTGCTACTCTTTCTAGAATGCCAGTTTCTGAGAGGTATTTTAAACTTCCTCGAGAAATTCCTGCTTTCGTCACTTCAGATGTAGTTATGACACCATTATTTTTCTTTAATATTTCAAGTATTTGTTCTGAATTTGTCATGAAGCACCTTCTTTCACCAAACATTTATACTCATAATTATGAACTTATTGAGCATAAATGTCAAATCGTTTTTAATTTGTATGATTTCACATTTGTTAATATTTTATTTTTGGTGTGTTATTCTTCAATTCCAAAGATAATCTTTCCATATGAAAAACTGTAGTCAAAATAATTTCCATTAATCATTCAAAAATTGTATACGTAATACGTAGCTGTTCTTATAAATAAAATGACTTTCATGCTCAATATCTCTTGAAACTTATGCATAAAAGTCAAATGAATATAATTTATAATATTATACTTTTAGAGTAACCTTTGTTTAGCCGTTTTCTTTTGAAAACCAACATGTCCTGTTGGATTATCAAGTTATATTAGAAAATTTAAATATTTTCAGATATCCTTTTAGCATAATATATTGTTTTCATATTAATTTTTATCAAAGTTTTGTCAAAGCAAATAAATTATTTCATGATATTTTATGATACAAATTCCTACTTAAAAATCACATAAACATCGTAAAATCAGGGTTTTCACACCTATATGCCATTCTTAAGTTTCCCCTATATCGCCTTGCCAAGGCGAGGGTCGCGGGTTCGAATGTCTCCGCTTCGCTCCGGTCCGCGCATAACCGAGGTCCACTGGACCTCGTGCGCCGTCTCGCACAGAGTAACCCTTGGAAGAACAAGAATGGAGGCTCACACGCCGATATTATCGTTCTTCCTGCGGCTTTTTGTGGAGCATTATAGCCGTTTTTGTATAGCCATATGCGAAGCAAAAGGACGCTGCGAGGAGGCGCATGGTGAGAAGACTCCTCGCACTTAATTAAAAGTCAGGAAGGCTTGTATTACTTGTATAATAATACACTAAATTCCAATATTGATTGACTTCTTATCATATAAAAAGCTATAATCATTTAATCAGGAATTATGCAGTAATTAATATCTATCTTCTTTATTACATATTTCTGGTATTGAAATGCAAGTCATATTCTACAAAAACTAAAAGAGAGGGTGATATTATATGAAGTACGTAATAGAAGCAAAAAGAACACATATAACATGGAGGGAGACAAAAAAATAGCCTCCCTTACAGAAATGGAGGACATTTATGTTATTTAATTTTATTGATAAATCCCAATACACGCTGGATAGTTTTTTGTTAATGGATAGGTGGTTAATTAGGATGATTATTAATACAAGCAATGATTGGCCTGAATTTGCTCAGAACTTAGCATTAGCATTATCATCAAGGCCATATGTTGCTTGGTATTGTATGAAAAAAGCTCCTGAAGTTAAGGAAAGAGTTGAACAGCTTGTTAAATCAGCACCATTCATCGCTGATTCTAAACAGATTAACGCTGCTGAAGAATTTATCGTTCAGGCAACAGAAACTTCAATTATTTATACTGACCCAATCAATATGAATAAAAACTGTAATTATATCTATAACTGGAAGGAAGAACATTTACTAGAATTAGCTGATTTCAAAGACAAACTTGTATTAGATATCGGGAGTGGTACCGGTAGATTAGCATTTGCAGCTGCCAAATTTGCACGCAAAGTATATGCTTCTGAACCAACAGATATGCTACGTGAATTTATGAGGGATAAGATAAAAAGCGAGCACATATCAAATGTAGTAGTCGTTGATGGAACAGTGGAACATATTCCTTATGAAGATAACACATTTGATATCGTTATGTCAGCCCATGTAGTAGGCGATAATTATGATGCTGAACTTACTGAAATGCAAAGAGTAACAAAACATAATGGCTATATACTCGATTGTATGGGTGACGATGATAGAATCCGAGAAAAACCTGATGAAGAATTGTTAAAAAGAGGTTTTGAATATCTCTACCATAAAAGTACTTTAGGCGGTGACATTTATCGTTACAGAAAGCAAGTAATCAAGAATTGATTATTTTTATGTGTGCAGATATATAACAGAAGCCGCAAATCTCCTATTTATCAGTATTTATGTATGTGGGGATTTGTTCGAATCCCGTCTCGCGCTTAATAAAAAAGTAGATTATCGTAAGATAGTCTACTTTTTTATTCTGTTCTTGATCAGATTCGTACTCTCACAGACTGAGACTAAGGGCTTTGCGAAGTGTCTTTTACGGAGCAATGACCTTGAGGGGAGGCGCGGGTTCACAGCTTGCATAGTAAGATGTTATACCGTCTCCATTTATAGTTTATTCCATTATGTGGGAGTCATTGTAGACGACGAGATTTTGGTATGCTAGAATATGTTATACTCATAATTGATTACTAATGTGAATTGCAAATATTATATAGAAGATTACAAGAAAGTAAAAATCAGAAAAAATTGTGAAAGCTGCAATCGAGGTGCTTAAGATAAATCCTTTATAATATCACTATGCTAGATATTATTATTACCAATGGAAATTATTATGAATAATATATCAGCGTATATAGATGGAATTACTGATTTGGTTGCAAGTTCAATTGTATATTGTGGAGCTCCTCTTAAATATCCTACAAGAGATTATTTTAAGCAATTTATTCATAGTCAGATATTACTATTAAAATTAATGAGAGTGCGGTCAGTATTTTATTGACAATATTTGTTTCCTTGGTTATTGTTAATGAGATACATCTCATTTATAATTTAAGGAGAAATATATGTCCAATAGAATATTAAAATATTTAGTTAGTACTTTTTTATGCTCTTGGATTATGTGGGGGCTTGTAGCACTTGGAGGGAGATTAGAAATAACATGTTTGTCATATGGTACTCCAATAGGAATGATCCTATTTGTAATTGGTGGTATCTCCCCAGCAATCTGTGTACTTATAATACAAAAGAGAGAATTAAGTAATCAAGAATTTAAGAAATTTTTAAAGAGTATAATAAATCCAAAGTACTCAATTTGTCTTTATCTATATGCTATTGGAGGAGCAATTATAATCCTAGGAATTCCTGTGTTAATTGGATACTCAACAATTAAACAACCTTTTTATATGGGATTTATTATGATTTTACCAATGATTATTGGCGGGGGCTTAGAGGAACTTGGATGGCGAGGGCTATTACAACCCGAACTTGAAAAAAAAATATCGCATTTTGCTTCAACATTAGTTGTAGGTATAATATGGTCAATATGGCATATACCATTATGGTTTATTAATGGTACTAACCAGCAAAATATAAATTACATATGGTTTTGTATAAATGCTCTCAAATTATCTTTTTATATCGGTTCTGTTCGTTATATATCAGGAAGTATTCTACTATCGATACTCTCCCATGCTACTATCAATGCATTTTGGGAAGTTATGCCAGCTACAAATAAGATTATTCCCTCACTTATTATATTAGTATTTATAGCCGTGTTGAGTCTTGTCATTGATAATACAGTTGTTAATCGTAAAACTATACTTAATGAATAGAAATTTTCAGAATCATCTGCGATTCTTTATTAGTAGCTACATAATGGTCATGGGATGTGTTTTCCAATTTCAACTATTAAAAACATAATTTGAAAAGAGATTTGGATCATGCGCCTATTTTCGAATTGGACTCAGCAGTCAACGGCTATACTCTATATTTTCCTGATACAATCATATAATCTGGAGGATATGTATAATGAAATTAGAATTAATACCTGCTTATTTAAAGCTTGAGGATTACATCCATGAAGAACATCAGAATCAGGACACATACAGGTCGTATGTGAATAACACGAGCTTACCCATCATATTAAATTAGTTGAGTATGGTAAGTTATGCATACTTGGGAACTTAGTTAAAATAATACAGGAGGCTATGATGAATAGAATAATAACAGAGGCTTTACGAAATCAATTTGACTCTACATTTCATATGGCGCGTATACTTGTAAAGATTTGCCCTGAAAAAGTTTGGGCTAGCTCCTATAATGATGTACCTTTTTGGCAGCAAGTTTTTCATTATGTTTATTTTATTGATTTCTGGATGCGTGATAAGGTTGATGATAGTGAATGGCGTACAATGATTTTTGACAATGAGTATACTACTGACTTATATGCAGAAAGCTATGAAGGGTTATATATCTCACAAGACAAAATGTTAGAATACCTGGACGCAATTCAAGTCAAAACCACCTGCTTATTTGATCATCTATATGATGAAAAATTAAGTACTTCAATTCATAACGATGATCCACAATATACTTATACGGATGTAATTATAGGACAAATAAGGCATATCATGTATAACATTGGCTACTTAAATGGCATCTTACGGGAGCTGGGGTTGCCGGAATCGGATTGGTATGCATATAATGAGCCGGAAGGTTCATAAAGCAATCGAATGTATGGTGCAACAGTGATGCAGCGCCAATGAAAGAAGTGTATGAGATACCTATCTATGCTTGGTGTGCTTTCTTAATGGAAAATTTGGTTTATTAATTTCACTTGATATGCTATTATGGGTAAAATAACGGTAGCAAATTTTGGAATGGAGATTTACCAGATGAAAAAAATAGAAATCTACGAGCCTTGGTTTTTCATTTTCTTTGGGTTATTTCATTTACATAGAATATGGGGAATTATTGATAGAAAATCATATGCTGACTTTTGGATAGGAGCCATGAACGAAAAAGGTGCTTTTTATTATTCACTCATGGGTATATTAGCAGGCTTTTGTATATTGGGCATAGTAACCTTTTTCAAAAATCTTAAACATAATTATTGGTGGCGTTGGATCTATCTTTTGGGAGGCGGATATTTATTATTCGATCTGTTTGCTATTGTTACAGGATTATCTTTTTGGCATGAACTGATTATGTTCATGTTTGATACATCAGCATCGTATTGGAATATATTATGGTCGGCGTTTATTTCGATGGGAGCTGCTGTATTGATACTTGGTATCACCTTATTGATCAGAAGAAGTAAGAAACAAGTGGAGGTTATTCAAGATCTATAGTGTGTGTTGTTAACCATACCATCCATAGATAGGAGGTTGATATGTTCGAAAACGAGCTCAATGAGGATGTAAAATTAGAACGATTAAATAAAGACAATTGGCTCAAGGTCTGTGATTTATCAGTTTGTGCAGCTCAAAAGGAGATCTTTCCGATTCCTAATGTATATTGGATTGGTATTAGTAGATACGAAGAACATTCGGAGCTTTTTGCTATAAAATACAAAGAGGAATATGTCGGTATCATTGGTGGTGGATATGATGAGGATGGGATCACAGGTTTTATTAATCCATTAATGATTGACGAGAAGTATCAGAATAAAGGTTATGCCATCCTAGCAATCAAGCAAATGATTCAATATCTGGTGGAGCATCTGCATGTTAACAAGATTAATATCGGTCATAGAAAGACCAATGTAGTGGCTGGTCAGCTCTATGAGAAAATAGGCTTTCACATTGTTGGAGAAGATGAGCTTGACTATTTTAGATGTTTAGAACTATAAGATCGATCAAACTGCCTTCCTGTTATTCGACTTGTACCTTTCGAATTTGCTCTTTGGAGAATCCTATGATAAAAAAGCAATCTATTCATAAATAGATTGCTTTTTTCATTAATTACTATTTTGAGCCTGTGCAAGGGCACAATCTATAGCCAGTGTCACACAAAGACATAGAAGCTCATTCTCAGGATCAAAGATTTCAAGCTCATAGCTATCCCCCCAGGTAAACCAAGCCTTATTCAGCCTCATGATATCCTTGCGATCATCATGCATGACATAATCATGGGACCAAAAATCTCCCTTCACCTTCCAAGGCAAACCCTCAACACGATAGGATGGCCGGAAAAAAGTAAATTCCTTAACTACAGAGGCAACAGTAACACCTCTAATCTCCACAAAATACCGCGGAAGCCAGGACATAACCTTTTGACGTATAAAAGCAAGCTCCTGTCCTCCCCTATTGTATATGTGGAGCTTTTTACCCCAGGAAAATAATTCCCCCTCCACATAATAACAAGTATTTCCCTGCTCATCAGCAATATTGAATTTATCAGTCCAGGAAAATACCTTTTGCTTCATATAAAGCTTCATTCCCATCCCTCCTTAACCAAACCATTCTTCTTCTATCTTAATGTACAATCGTCTTCCAGTCATCTTATTTTTTCATGAAAGATAGATTAAAATTAGTATACTGCGAGGTCTTTCAATCCAACAAAAATGAGTGCCGGATTTATTTTAACATCGATGCTGAATTTAGTATGGAGCTACTATATAAGAACAGAGCATCCTGATCCTGAAAAGTAATCCAGTCTCCCAACAGATCGCTGGAAATATAACGAATGTCAATCAGAGTTACCTTGGAATATCACACATCATAAGGATCTCTTCCCCTGAGACCTTCCCTATCATATACCCCTGTTATTTGATCTGTTTCGATGTTATATACTTCACAGGCATCTAATTACTTCATTTGTTAAATAGCTGATTTGATCTGGTTTTAGAGACAAATCCTGATTATTATCCTCTTGCAGGTTAGCCGGTGTGTCCTTCTCACCACTCTCTTCCTTTTGGCAACCCGAAAATACAAACAATCCAATCATTAATAAAGCAAATAATATTTTTCTCAATGTCTAATCCTCCAAAATAGTTCATAGTTACAGCATATATAGGGATAGGGCTCCGTCATATGGTAACTCAAATATAAGACGAGCTCAGCAATAAAATAGTTGCAATCGTAACGACATTTGCTAAGGGTATTCGAGGTGAGAAAGCAGGCGGAAAATAACTGGAACGGAACATTTATGAGCCATGTTCTGGTGTTTCATGTTTATTTATATTCATACCTATGGTAAAATAACATAGACTGTTAATCTTTACTGACATGTACTAACATAAAGCTGATGGGTGTGATAAAAATGAAAAGAAAAAAACGTTTATTAAAGGTCATAGCAGGTGCCGTAATACTTATTTCAATTTTGGTGTTAATCAATATGATACCTACTTGGAAGCTGAAAACAAAGGATATGACCAAATTAGAAGGCAATTGGGTGAATGTATATTATGAAGCTGAGGAGGAAGCAGCGAAGGATGTATTCCTGCTGGCCGAACTCAAGGCAGAAGAAATTGTGCAAAAATTAGGTTTCTCTACGAAGCAGGATGTAACTATATACATCTATGATGATCAAAGCACCATGCAAACTAAGAAATATGGTTTGATTGCTCCTTTATTGGGACTTGACTGGTATATAGGAGATAATATCAATACCAGCGTTATCTTGACCTCACCTGCTAATCCGGGAAAGGTACATCATTATAATTCGATTACATCTGCTGTTTTACATGAAATGGTTCATGCATATGTCAGCGTTCTAAATCCCGATATCCAGCTATGGCTTACTGAGGGATTGGCCTTATATTTATCAAATGGAGAGCCCTTTTATCAATCATATCTTGAATCTCTACCTATCCCTTCATATTCGGATATACAGACGAAAAATCCGGTTAAGTTTTCTAATATCGGTGGATATCGTTTGGCACATACCTATATTGAATACATACATGTTACCTATGGATGGGATAAGGTATTGGAGCTCATTGTAACTGAGGATTATGGTGAGGTGTTTGGGGTATCCGAGAAGGAACTTTATTTCGAATGGGTAGATTATATCAAGAATTATTACCGATAAAGTCGACAATCGCAAAGAATCATCAGAATTGATGATAAAACCCGACCAAATTCTATTGATTGCAGATTAAGCAAAGATAAAATCATACAGAGCTATACATAGACAATGTATCCACTGCAAAGTACTACGTATAGCTCCTGTATGATTTTTTATTGATGTATTGGGTTTTTAGTGGGGCTTAATGACAGATCGGCCCCTTTTGGTATCTTATGATAAAGATAGCTGAATTACTAGCTCATCCTTCACAAGCTCAGCTGATTTCTCACTCTCAGCTTTTAATTCAAAGCCACGGCGGGTTAACTGAGATTTTGCCCGGATAAGATTTTTGGTGCTAACACTTCCACCCTTTTGCATAAGCTCCGCTAAGGTAATATCTGCCCCTTCTTCGCTCTGAAGACCTAACAGAATATCAATTGATTTTGTGCTGATTTCTGTAATCAGGCTAAATTCTCTGTTCGTAATCATGCTCTTCTCGCAAAGCCAGCCTCCGCCAATTGCAAAAATACCCGGATCCATAAAATCAGCCAGATTCGTAAGATTTACGCCACCTGTAGGAATAAATCTAATCATCGGGAAGGGTCCTCTTAAGGCCTTAATTGCTTTCAGACCGCCATAGATATTAGCAGGGAAGAATTTCAGTACTCTAAGGCCTGCCTTAAGTCCTGCTGTTATCTCTGTCGGTGTTACACAGCCTGGGCATATATCAATGTTTTGATCGATACAATATTGTACGATTTCAGGATCATAGCCCGGAGAAACGATGAATTTTGCTCCGTTCTCAATTGCCTTCTTACACTGCTCCATCGTCAGTACTGTTCCTGCTCCTACAAGCATTTCCGGGCAGGCTGCTGCAACCTCCTTTATGGAATCCAGCCCTGCTTCGGTCCTCATAGTGATTTCCATTACATCTACGCCACCTGCAGCAAGTGCCTTTGCTGTATCAACTGCTGTAGCTACATCCTCAATTACTACCACAGGTACAAGTCCTGTTGCATTGATTCTATCCATTACTTTACTCATAGTCTCACCTCTCTATTGATTCAAGATATGTTTGCATTCTTTACCGCTAAGTACATTGATCAAATTTTCTACGGAAAGCTCAGCCATATTATCCATTGCTTCCTTTGTATGTGCGCCTGTATGTGGAGTCACTACTACATTATCCAGTGCAAAGAGCGGAGATCCCGTGGGTGGCTCTACCTCGAAGGCATCTAATCCAAGTCCGCCCAGACGATGATTTACCAGAGCTTCGTAGGCTGCATCTTCGTCAATAATCCCACCTCTTGAGGTATTCACCAGAAGTGCTCCCTGCTTCATCTTACTGATGGCAGTCCGATCAATTAAGTGTCTTGTAGACGGTGTCAGGGGTAAATGTAAGCTGATCACATCAGCTTGTTCAATCACCTCATCAAAGGTAGCAACCGTAATATTATTTTCTTTTGCATAATTCTCATCAAGATATGGATCATATGCCATTACCTTCATGGACAGGCCCTGTGCATACTTCGCAAGATTCTTGCCAATTGCACCTAAGCCAAAGATTCCAATGGTTTTTCCGTTAAGCTCCATCCCCGTGGAACGAACCCATTCTCCCGCCTTCGTCTTTTCATTTAAGAAGGAGATCCTTCTTGCCAGGTTAAAGATCATTCCGAAAGCCAACTCTGCTACCGCTTCTGCATTGGCACCGGGTGTATTGGTAACCGCAATATTTTTTGCCTTCGCTGCTGCCAGGTCCACACGGTCAACACCGGCTCCGTAACGAGATATTACCTTAAGCTTCTTCGCACCGGAGATTGCCTTTTCTGTCACAGCATCAAGGCCTGCAATAAATCCGTCGCAGTCCTCCAGCAATGGTAATAATTCATCCTCTGTCATGGGTCTGCCATAGGGATTATAGATAATATCTGTGGTGAAATTCTTCAGTAGCTCAAGTGCTTTACAATTCTTGCCTTCCTGCATTGAAGTAGGGCTTACTAGTATCTTCATCTTATTCCCTCTCTCTATTTGTGATCTATCTACTGTCATCTTCCTTGTTATTAAACTCTTCCAATTTTCATAGCTCTTTCTTCTTTATAAGCCTGTCCTAGGATTCAGCTGATTGTACCAATACAGATACTGTTCAAACCTCTTCTCATAAACCAGACTTCTTTCGGGATTCGGTTTCACGATTCTTCCCTTTTCAAAGGGATAGGATTTCAGATCTGTGATTGCTCCAATCCCCTCACAGGCCAAAACAATGGCGCCCATTAAGGAGGATTGGTCAATGGTCGGAATCTCCATTTCGATCCCAAAAATATCTGCACACATTTGTGTCCAAAACTCGGAATTTATGATCCCTCCGGACAAAATGACTCTGTCTGGCTTACCGTTTTGCTCTGCTAATACTTGGTAGCATTGATATACATTGAACAATATTCCTTCCTGTACCGCCTGGTAAAAATCCGCCTTGGTATGACTTGGCTGTATACCCACGAACATACCCCGTTGATCATCCTTCCACCCGGGACACCGTTCTCCAAATAAAAATGGTAGGAATACAGGGGTTTCGGTAACCTCATAGCTATTTTTCTCTATCTCAGCATAGCTTGCCGGATAGAAATGATCACGAAACCAATCAATGCAGTTACAGGCACCTGAGGTAGCGGCTCCGCTTAGCCAAAGGGTCGGTGACAGATAGCACCAGGTGCTTGGTTCCTTAGGAAGCACCGGTTTTGAGGTGGTAAGTCGAATTGCCGCACTTGTTCCTACGGAAAAGGTCATAATACCCTCTACTAATGCCCCTACTCCAACCTGATTCAATGCCCCATCTGCACAGGGAGGCATGACCGGAATTCCGGCTTCCAGTCCTAACAGCTCTGCCCCTTCCTCAGTAAGCGCTACCATATCCTTATAGGACACAAGCTTACAAAGCTGCTCCTTTACTATGCCGATTTCCTTAAGAATATCCTCATCATAGTCCTTCTTATGTATATTCAGCAGACCACTTCCGGAAGCCATACAATCCGTTACGATCCGCTGCTTTGTTAACCGGTAGGTATTATAGCTTCCTTGTCCAAAGATATAATAATCCTCCAGCCGGTATCCCTGTTCCCTTAGATATTGTAGCTTAAAGGCAGGATATATTGCATTCACCATGCATCCCGTTGTCTGATAGAAATTATGTACCTTTTCTTTATTCTGTCTTAACCGATTGCATAGGTCAGCTGCACTGGTATCTGCCCAGCTTAAGACTCTCGTCTGTGGCTTCATTCTGCTATCGCATAAAAGAACGCTATGCCATACCCCACTAAGTACAATGCAATCAATCTTATGACCTGCACTTACCTGCCTTCCAACCTCCATCGTCTGTAAAAAGACACCCTCTGCGTCCTGGGTTCTACCATCACTGTTCTGTGGAAGGTACTCCTGTGTTACCAAATCAATCACACCATCTATTGTACTATAGAGCATCGCCTTGGCAGATGTTGTACTAGATTCAAGCGCCAAAACCAACATTTTTTTATCTCCTATACTAAAATCTATCTTTTGAAGCCCACAATCCCAAGGCCGGATTACTAATGTAGTATATTTCTTCTCCGTCCTCTAAGGTATTAAAGCCGTCCTTCAGTTGATCCGGATTATACTTGCGAATCGCCTCCTCATAAGACATATATTGATAGCCTACACTTTCAATCTCTTCTTTGCTGATATTCTTCACTGCATAGGTAATTGAGAATAAACCATCGGAGGAACCGTGAATTAAATGTGCCGCTGCAGATAGATTGTTCTGCAGATCCTCATTGTTCTTCACGAGCTCCAGTACCTTCTTTCTACCGGGATATCCATATTTTCGTATCATTTCATCATTACCGCTGTCCTCACCGAACTTACGGATCCCAGCAGCCAGTACAATCAGCTCACCACCATCAGCAATTGCCATTCTGGAGCGATAGATGGATTTATTTCCAACCCAGGTTGTCTTAAATTCTCTGTCATCCAGATAAGCGACTACCTTTTTCAGCGGCTGATCCACAAAGTTAATATTCTTCTCTTGACTTAGGCTCACCGCTTCCTCGAAGAGCTTACGGCTTCTTCCTACGAATAATCCATGGAGATTGGTTTCATGACCGGTATTGGTTGTGACTGTCAGAACGTACATGAGGGGAATGTCCTGAATAAAGTTCTCCTCCGCATAATCAAATACCTTTCTAACCGGAGAAAAGTCTTTTCCCATAATCCTTTCAGCTCCATAAAAGGCTCCCAGCATATGGGATTGGTTAATCATATTTCTACCGCCACATCCAACAAAAATATTTTTGCTATAGTTTGCCATGCCAACTACTTCGTGGGGCACCACCTGTCCAATGGATATGATTAGGTCGTAGGATTTATCCAGTAATCTTCGGTTGATCTCAACATCAATCTTATTCTCAACAGATCCCTCAGATACTTCTGTAACGAATTCCTTCGGTACCTCACCTATCTTTACAACATCATTTCTCCAGTTATGCTCCAGCACACATTCAAGCGGTACCTCTTTACCAAAAAAAGCTCTGATTTCCTGCTCACTCATTGCCTCATGAGTACCGACGGCAGGCATAATATCAATATGGCAGCTTTCCTTCAGCATATCATAATAGTATTCTACAATCTTACCTGCACCTGAATATAGCCTTGTAAAATCCGGGGGTATTAAAAGTACCTTTTTTAATGCTCTACCATGATTACCTAAGGATCTTTCCAACGCCGCTTTCAATTCCTCATCAGATATACCACTTGGATTCTCTGATTTTAAGATAAATTCATCCATTACATGCCACCTCCGAAATACGGTAATGGTAAAACTCTGCTCTCTGCCGGAAGCAGATAAGCAAAGCTTTACCATACCTGATCAATTACATCAACTTAGCAAACCAAATACTTTTTTAAGGTAGCTCTGACAGAACCCTTGCCCTCGATTAACTCCTTAAAATAGTGCTCAACCTTTTCTCCCAGACCAACCTCATACAGGTTGATTCCAAATAATTTGGTATCGGACAGAATTGGCTTTAACTCATTTTCAACCGTTTCAGGCTGACCAAACTTAATCTTAGCTAAGCCGGCCGTTAGCTCAGTCATCATCGGATCAGGACTCAGCTGCATCTGGTTTCCCTTATCATCTACGCCAAGGAGATATCTTAACCAGCCGGCAATGACCAGCGGGATAAAGGTCAGCTGCTTCGGATCCAGATGCTCCTTCCCATGATATGCCTTAATGGTTTCACCAAAACGGATGGCTACCTTTTGGGAGGTATCTGTCGCTATTCTCTGAGGAGTATCGGGGGTATAGGGATTGGGGAATCTCTTACCGATTACCTCATCGATAAACCTTTTAGGATCGATAATTCCGGGATTGATTACTACCGGAAGTCCTTCCTCGTATCCCACCTTCGTGATCAGCTGCTTTAAGCACTCGTCCTTCATCTCATCTGCAATCGATTCAAAGCCCAGCAAGCATCCATACACAGCTAATGTGGTATGCAAGGGATTAAGGCAAGTGCATACCTTCATTTTTTCTGACTTGTCAACGGTATCACGATCTGTAAAGAATACACCTGCTTCTTCTAGCTTCATACGACCGTTTGGAAAATTATCCTCGATGACCAGATACTGAGCTTCCTCCGTATTGACAAAGGGAGCGATGTAGGTATTTTTCTTCGTGCAGAAAATATCAGTATCCTCAAAGCCAAGCTTATTCAGACGCTCCTTCACTGTTTCAGAAGGTCTTGGTGTGATTTTATCAATCATGGACCAGGGGAAGGAAACCAGCTCAGGATTATTGATATATTCAATAAATCCCTTGTCAACATAGCCATTCTCAAACCACTTTACAGCTACTTTCTTCACAGCGTTGTATAGCTTCTCACCATTGTGGGAGCAATTATCCATACTAACGAAAGCAATCGGATGCTTACCGCTCAGGTATCTTTCATAGGCAAGGGCAACTACCTTCGCCATCACGTTCTGGGGACAGGAGGGACCATTTTTAAAATCCTCCAGTACCTCAGGAAAATACTCTCCGGTGGTCTTAGCCAGGTTATAACCCTTCTCTGTAATCGTAAAGCTCGCCATTTGAAGGGATGGCTTTGTAAAGATCTCCTTGAGTCTTTCCCAGTCATTTTTCTTGGAGCAATCACCCACCAGTGCTTCACTAATACTGCCCATAACCTCTTTCCCCAGATTACCGTCGGGATACATGGTTACGACGAGACTCAGATTATCATAAGGGTGATATACTTTATCAAGGATTTCATAATCATAGGTTTCTACTGAGATAATGCCGGTATCTTCGATGTTCTTATCCAGAAGCTCCTGCTGTAATACAGCGATATAACCACGAAACAGATTACCTGAACCAAAATGCACCCATTTCGGATTTTCCCTTGTATGAGCAATCATCTTCTTTCTATCATATCTGGGAGTCGAGATTCCTGCTTCTTCCCAAATAGCGGAGATGTCTAAATATTCCTGTTTTAATCTAAGCACTTCATTTCCTCCTTTTAAGACTGTATTTTCGACTATTACCAATGAATCCTATACATTTCTACTCGTAACCACCATCTCGATATTCTGATTCGGACAGCGATTGTAGCACATACCACAGGCTACACAAGCTTCTGGTTCAATCGATAAAGTATCAGTGTCCTTAATGAAAGGAGCAAAATCGGTACAGATTGTTTTACATAATTGACAACCCTCTCCACATCCACAATTTAAGCAGCGGGAGGCCTCCTTCACAGCTTCTTCTTCCGTCATCACTCTCGTATAGGCTTCGAAATTGTTTGTCAGCTCCTTCTCTACCTCCAGTTCGCTAGGAAGGGCTGAAGGTTCCTCTTTAAAGTATCCTACTCTCTGAAGTACCTCCTCCGTATTCACGCAAACCACACCTTCGGTATATTCCAGGGTTGCTTTCTCTCCAAGGATATAACGGTCCATGGATACCGCAGCAGTCTTGCCTGCAGCAATGGCTGTAATGATGTTGGCATTTCTTACAGCATCTCCACCGGCAAATACTCCCTCTTGATCAGTAGCACCGGTTTTGGACGCAATTTTGATAAAGCCGTTGACATTAGCAATTCCTCCGATCAGGTCCAGCTCAACCTGGGTTCCCTCTGCGATCACCAGAGTATCACAAGCCACTCTCATGGGGATTCCGATCGTATTTTCGAGCTCCACAGCAATCACCTTGCCATCTGCCGTCTCAATATTCTTTAACTCTACCCCACTGATTGCCTTGACACCCTCTGCTTCTGCCCTTTTAATATTTTCAACCAGGAAGGAACGCTTAGAGGAAATCGTTTTCATTGCCAGATAGACCTTCTCAGCCCCCAGTCTTATGGCAGTTCTGGCAGAATCAATCGCTGCATAATGACTACCATATACGATTACCGTCCTTCCGAGGGCAAGCGGCTCTTCCTTACTTACACTCTTTAAGAACTCATTCCCGAAGAGAACACCCTGAGCAGTCTCTCCTGCCAAATCCAGTACCTTTGCCTTTTGTGCTCCAATTCCAAGGAAGATCGCTTCGAACTTCTCCTCCTTCAGGGATGCTAGGGTTAAATCCTTGCCAAATTCCTTGCCCGTTTCAAAGATAACACCCAGCGCTTTGATCGCATCTAGCTCTTCCTCAATGAGGTGTTGCCCCATTCTGAACTTCGGTAAACCATAGGCAAGATTTCCGCCCAGTCTTTCCTCACGTTCAAAAACAGTAACCTGATAGCCGGCTCTCCTAAGCTCTACCGCACAGGAAAGACTGGCTGGTCCGGAGCCGATGACAGCAACCCTGTGACCGTTATCCTCTGCCACAGAAACATTGGGCTTCCATCCCTTTTCCTTACCATACTCAAGTACGAAGCGCTTAATATCTCTTATTTGTACGGCTCTACCCTTAATGCCACGGGTACAGGCATCCTCACAGGGATGGCTGCATACAAGTCCGCAGATCCCCTGCAGTGGATTTTTAGAGGTAATCAAGTCAAAGGCTTCTCTGTATTCCCCCTTGGCTACCTTTCTAATATAGGCCTGCGCCGGAACATGGTGAGGACAAGCAACCTTACAGGGAGCGGAAAGATTAGGCTTCTTAATGCTGGCATAGCCGCCATGAAGGGTAACCTCCGTTGCTGTCTTTACCTCCGGTACAATCTTTGATCGGAAATCATCCAGAGTCTGATATCCATTGTCATCCATATACTGCTTCATTCCTGCAATCATCGGACGAACAATGTCATAACCGTTGATTAGGGTTTCTGCACAGATACCAAGCAGGTTTCCTCCACACAGTACCATCTCAACAGCATCCTTCCAGTTGGTGATGCCGCCTGTTGCCATAATAAAGGGATCATTTCCGCATACCTTTCTAATTTCATAGGTATCACGCTGTGCCAATGGCTTCAACCAGCTTCCGCAATGGCAGCTCATGCTGATTTCATCCTGCAAATGGAAGTAAGAGCTTTCGGGATGATCCAGATTTATGGGGGGGATGCCCATACGGTTACCCGTTGACCCGACAGCATCTACACCTACTGCATACAGAGCCTGTGCCACCTTTGCAATCTGACCACCCTCCGGAGTCAGCTTTACAAATAAGGGGATGCTGATGTTATCTTTTACTGCCTTTGCAATCTCTGCTGCCACATCCGCCTGCTGGCCCATACTGGCACCGGTCTTCTTCTTAGTGGAAGCAGAATCTCCGCTGGTAAGCTCCAAATTAAAGGACATATTCGGACAGCACATATTAAGTTCAATAATGTCTGCTCCGGCTTCCTCAAATTTCTTCGCCATATTCACCCAGCCATCTACTCCGATCTCTCCGGCATAGGTAATGTTAGCCATAAGCTTAAGCTCGGTTAATACCTTTTTTGCATCCCTAATCAGCTTTAAGCCTTCCTCAAAGGTTAGTCTTTTTTCTGTGGTAAAGGCAAGGGCGTTTCTGTCTTCAAAAATCCCATAACGAGGCTTACGATTGATATAAGGAGCAGGATCAATACTGAGCTTGATACTAGCCGCAGCCCAGCCTGTCTCCTCAATGCGCTTTAATTGGCGAACATTTTTGGTCGTTGGACCGGATGCAACATAGAAGGGGTTTTTAAAGGTTACTCCGCCTATCGTTACCGGTATCATAATATCCTTTACCATCATAATTACGCCTCCAATTTGCTATTTTGAATCTTTATACCCTCACGAGATGATTTATAAATCAGATTGATAACCTCTAACGCTTCCAACCCATCAACTCCACGAAGTCCAACCATGGCTTCCTTGTTTTGAGCTGCACATTCCATAAAGTGAAGAATTTCTCCTGTGTAGCCCAGATTATATTTTTCGTCAATGGCAGGTGTTGACCAGCCTGTTGTTACTTCTGCTTTCTCCACGGTATAATCAAGTCCCGGAATGCTAAATACCTTTACCGGTCCGGAGAAGGATAAATCTACATGGATGCATCCCTGCTCACAATAGATATCTACCATATCCTCCATTCCGCCCACTGTTACATAGTTCGCCTCTAGGGTAGCATAGGTTCCATCCTTAAAGCTCATGAAGGCACCGGCCCAATCCTCACCCTCCATCTGATGATGCACCAGGTTATTATCACTACCGCCAGAGGTCATGGCTACCAGTTCCTTCCACTCATTGTTCTTTAAAGCTAACATGAAGCTGACCGGATGCACACCCAGATGAACCATACAGCCTCCACCACAGTATTTAATGGTCTGTGCAAAGGGACTGTGGGAGCCGGAATGGCTTTCACGGGCTCTGATATACAGAGGCTTGCCCAGCTGACCGCTCTTTAATATATTCACTGCCTTCTGGAATGCAGGGGCAAAGAGCCAATCCTCCGCATAATATATCTGCTTGCCTACTTTCTTAGCGGTTTCAACCATATTCCTAGCATCCTCCACCGTTGTAGCCAAAGGCTTCTCGCAGATAACATGTCTGCCACGATTGAGTGCTGCTATAGCCACATCATGATGTAGGAAGTTAGGCATGCAAATATCAACCACATCACACTCTACTTCTGCAATTGCCTTTTCATAATCATCATAGGCCACATAATCTGTAAATCCATATCTCTCTGCTAATGCATGAATTCTGTCAACTGCCCGGTCAACGATTCCTACAATCTGCGCTTTATCCTTAATCCGTGCATAGCCGTCTGCATGTAGGTCTGCAGAAAAAGCCGCTCCCACGATTAATACTCTAACCTTATCTCCCATAACTTCCTCCTTAAAATTGACTGTATCCAAAGGGTTCCTTCTTTGCCATAAAATCAAATGCTTCCTGCATCTGAGTAACTGAGAAATCTATGGCACACTCAAGAATTTGCTTGCCTTTCGAGGCTGAAGCCTTCGTAGGCTCACCCCATACACCGGTAGGAGTTGCTCGGAATATACTGCCGTAGCTTAGATAGGGGCGAGGCACCTTCGGTACATAATCCTTCGCTTCCTCCATCCGTACTGTATCCGGCTCCAAATGAAGCATCAGAGATGTTTCACATTCACCTGCATGTAATTCCGTATTGGTCTCCATTATTCCTTCCTTATAAAGCATAGGGAAGAGATCACAAATATCGATTTTGGCTACCATTAGCTCCGGGTTATACTTCGCATTTAACTCCCGTACCAATGGTGTCATCATAAAAATACCGCCATGGCATTGTAAAAGGCATATCTTCTTAAAGCCCTGCTCCTTGAGGGACATCACGATATCCGTCATCATATGATAAAAGGTGTCCGGATTCATCCAGACAGACCCCTTTTTTCCCATCTGCTCTCTACAGGTGCTGATTGGCAGCGCCGGAATCAGAAAGCCTCCGGTCTTTTTTGCTACCCCTTCTCCTAAGGCTGTAGCAATGGACCAATCTGTAATAACAGGTAGGTGCGGTCCATGCTGTTCAATGGAGCCTACAGGAATAATCGCAAGCTCCGGATCCTGCTTCACAATTTCATCTGCTGACATTCGATGTAATAGCATTTGATTAACTCCTTTATTCTACAGGCTAAGCTTTGCCTTTGATGCACTATCCATATCCAGATAAAGCACTGAGGACGGATGTGTTCTAAGTATGCTTGCAGGGCAAGCGGTAGAGATCGGGCCATGAAGCATTGCTTCAATTGCATTTGCCTTTAAGATACCGGGTACTACAGCTACAGTCTCCGGAATTCTCGTAATAGCACTCATGGTCAGTGTTAAGGCAAATTTGGGAACCTCCTCTAAGGACGGGAAGCAGCCATCATTCACCTGTTGCTTACGGCATACCTCGTCAAGCTCCACTACCTTAACCAGATGGGGATCATTAAAATCAGCCACCGGAGGATCATTGAAGGCCAGATGTCCGTTTTCACCAACACCAAGTAAAATCAGATCGGGAGGATATTTCTCCAAGAGTGCACTATAAGCTGCACAGGCCTCAGCCTCTTCCTCACCTGCATCAGAAAGATAATGTATTTCCTTAAATGTGACACGATCGAAAATAGCACGGCGCAGAAAGTTGCCAAAACCGGCAGGGGCATCCTTCGGCAGCCCAACATATTCATCCATATGCATCGCACGGACATGATTCCATTCCACATCACAAGCAAGCAATTCTTCCAGTAATTCATTCTGAGAAGGTGCAGCGGCAAAAACCACTGTCGCTTCTCCCTTTTCGGCGATAATTCTCTTTAATTTATGTTCAACATCCTTGGCAGCATTAAGACCCATTTCTCTTCTTGTCTCAAACACTCTGACCTGTAATTGATCAACCACATTATTAAACGTTTCCATATTCTACTCCTTGATATCTATTATTTAATCGGGTCCACACTACTACGATTCCCTCCGAGATAAGCCTTGGCGATATCCGGATTATCCAGTAGTGACTTACCTGTGCCATGACATGCAACATTACCATTCTCGATTACATAACCATAGTCACAAATGCTCAGTGATTTTTTTGCATTCTGCTCTACAAGTACAACCGTTATCCCCTGTTTTCTTACGGATTGTATATTGGCAAATACGTCCTTAACAACAATCGGTGCTAATCCAAGGGAGGGCTCATCCAGCAGTAACAGGCGCGGCTTAGACATTAAGGCTCTGCAGATTACCAGCATTTGCTGCTCTCCACCGGAAAGTGTTCCGGCGTCCTGGTTCTTTCGCTCCTTCAGGCGAGGGAAAAGCTTATACTGTTCATTAATCAGACAATTGATTTCACTTCTGTCACTATTGCAGTAAGCACCAATTCTCAGATTTTCTTCTACGGATAGGCCCGCAAAAACCTTACGTCCCTCAGGTACCTGTGCAATTCCATATTTCACAATCTGGTTGGACTTATCCGGTAGCTGCTTACCGTCAAATTCAATGACTCCTGTACGCTTCACCATGCCAGAGATCGCATTAAGTATCGTGGTTTTTCCAGCTCCATTGGAACCAATAATTGCAGTGATACTACCTTGCTCCACCTGCATATTGATGCCATGAATAGCTTCCACTTGTCCATATGTGACTCTTAAGTCCTTAATATTCAACAATGTCATGCTACTATTCCTCCTCACCTAAATATGCAGCCAATACAGCAGGATTCACTTGAATTTCCTCAGGTGTTCCATGGGCAATCGTATGTCCAAAATCCTGTACATAGATGTAATCACATAAGCTCATGATTAAATCCATACGATGTTCAATGATTAAAATTGATAAATCAAACTTTTCCTTTATGTCACGAATAAAGTCAATCAGTACAAATACTTCCTCGGGATTAAGACCAGCAGCCGGCTCATCCAGGAGCAGCAGCTTCGGTCTGCTGGCAAGCGCCCTGGCGATCTCTACTCTTCTTTGAATTCCGTAGGACAGATTACTGGGTCTCATTTCTGCATACTGGGAAAGCTTCAGAACCTCGAGACAATGTAATGCCTCTGCTTCGATTCTCTTTTCCTCCTTACGAACACGGGGTAGTCTGAAAAATGCCTCAAGCATACTGTATTTACCGGCATGGTCCAAACCAACCTTAACATTATCAAGAACATTCAGTCCGGCGAAAAGACGGGTATTCTGGAAGGTTCTTGAAAGTCCCATGCGGGCAATCTGAATTTGATCCTTTGCGGTAACATCCACGCCATCAAATTCTATGGAGCCTGAGCCAGGTGTATAAATATGTGATAAGAGATTAAAGATTGTGGTTTTTCCGGCACCATTGGGACCGATAATCCCTTTAATTTCTCCCTTTTTAATTTCCATGGAGAACTTATCTACAGCAGTAACACCGCCAAATTTGATTCCGATCTCCTTCGTTCTAAGAATATAATCACTCATTATTTACGCACCCTCCTTCCACCGTTTTCTTTTGACTTTTTTTTCGTGAATAATTTCTTAAGGCTTTTCAGGCTAAGCTCGTATTCACCAAATAATCCGGCAGGCCTTACGTTCAGTACAATAATAATTAAAATACAATATAAAATGGTACGATACTCTTGTAGGCTTTGTCCAAACAGGGTTACACTTCTGAATAGCTCAGGTAATACCTTAAGAACAAATCCGGAGAATATAGAGCCCGTCATACTGTTGGTACCACCGAAGAAAAGAAAGATTTCCATTTCGGAGGAGGCCGTAAATCCAAAGGTCTCAGGAAGCAACACTCTGCTCTGCAGACCTAACAGAATTCCTGCAACAGAAGCAATAATGGAAGCCAGAACGTATACCTTGATTTTGAGCTTGTACACATCGATGGCAAAGCTTTTTGCAGCCAGCTCATCATTCTTTAATGCAATACACATACGGCCAAAGCGGGAATACTTTAAGTTGTGGATGGCGATGATCACTATCACAGTAATAATTAAAACTATAATCAAAAGATTTTTTACCTTGGGGATCCTCGTAAAGCCCTGAGATCCATTGGTAATACTGCTGAAAGTAATAAGTAACGCGGTAACCGCCTGTCCTAGGCCAATAGAGATCAGTGAAAAGTAATCCTTTCTAAGACGTACGGTCGGATAAGCAGCAATACAGGCGATGACTGCGGAGATCGAAATTCCCAGCAATGAGGTAAGCCAGAAGGAAACCCCAAGCTTGCTAGCCAGGATGAAGGTTCCATATGCCCCTATCGCCATATAACCAGCCTGCCCTAAGCTAAACATTCCCGCAAGACCGGTAAGTGCAAAAATTCCGGTGATGGATATGACTGAAATACATGCTTGAATTAACAAGCCCATTTGATATGATGACATGAGTATACCTCCTAAACCTTATCTTGGGCGAACTTACCGGAAATGCCCTGTGGTCTGACGAATAAGAAAAATAACATAATACCAAATAACAATACCGGTGTAACGCTGGAACCAAGATTATAAACCGATATCATCTCGACAATACCAAGTAAAATTGCCGCTATGATTGCTCCCGGTAAGCTACCCAGTCCGCCGATGGTTGATGCAATGAAGCCCTTTACAACCATGGAGGATCCAAGCGTCGGATAAACGGAATACTTCATACCGAGAAGCGTTCCGGATACTCCTGCCAATAATCCGGCAAGGGCAAATGTAAATACGATAACAAGTCCGGAGTTGATACCCATTAACCGTCCTGTGTGACTATCAATAGAAACCGCGCGAATTGCAAGACCCAGTTTCGTTTTTTCGATGATTATCATTAGTACTACTAAGATTGCAATGGAAATTGCCAGTATTACTGCATCCAGTGTAGAGATCTTTGCTCCTAAGACCTCTAGTGATGTCTTTTCGAACATACGGGGAAAGCCGTAGGATGCTTTACCATAGAATACATTCAGAATCTGTTCAATTAATATACCAAACGTGATGGAAGCAACAAAATAATAAATAGTAGGACTGTTCTTCTTACGAATATTACGATAGCAAATCGTATCAAGTAACAAAGCGATCAAAAGACTCATGATACTGGTAAATAAAATTGTCATCCAAATCGGTGGTGCTTCTTTAAATGACGCTTGAAAAAAATACGCAATATAAGCTGATGCACTGATCATTCCACCATGAGCGAAATTACTGAACTTTAAAATACTAAATACAAGTGCAAACCCAACCGCGATTAGGGCATATACAGCGCCTAACGAAATACCATTAAATAATAGTTGCAGGTTCATTATTTCCTCCATATCTTATGGGACGGGCTATGAAAGCCCGTCCGCATTAATGTTAAGCCGAAATATCTACTTATTCTAAACCTTCTTCTAACAGAATGCTGTCAATGATGATCAGACTGAAGTTTTCATCATACTTAGCAATTAACATCGGCATACCTACTGTACGATGAGTTTCCGGATTGATTGTGATAGGACCGGAGGAGCTTTGAACCTCTTTTGTCTGCTCCAGTAAAGATGCTACTTCCTCACCGTTGCTAGGATCCTGTGCACGCTTCAGTGCATCAGCTAATACCATAACTGCATCATATCCGAAGCAAGCGTTGGCGATCGGATACTTCGCACCGGTTTCAGTCATATAAGCCTGTACAATTTCATAAGAATCTGACTCAGGATTCTCCATATCTACGTTCTGTAAGAAATATGTATCATAAACTTCAGATTTTACAAGGGAGTTGAAGGGTGACTGGAAGGTGTTATTACCAAGGATAACTCCTTCATAACCAGCTTCACGAAGGTAATCGTAGCAAAGAGCGTTGTCCGCTGCATAGTTACAAATAAATACTGCATCCGGATTTGCTTCTGCAATCTTGATCGCCTGTGCACGGTAATCAACATCACCGGTCTGGAAGGTTTCTTCTGCTACTACTTCACAACCCTTGGACTTTACATACTCAGCAAAAGGTAAAGCATGCTGTACCGCATAGGATAAACCAGCGTTATAGAAGGTTGCAAAGGTCTTTAACTGGAGATCCTCCACACCATACTTTGCAATGCTATAGGACTGCTGTGCACATCCAGGCTCTGCAAGGAACATAAAAGGATAGGGCTTGCCGGTATCCTGATTTGTTGTACAACGCTCATCCATGAAGTGACCTACAACAGGAACTTTATCTTCAGTGGACAGTTCAACCCAGGCAAGAGCCGGATTTGATAACGGAGGTCCAATGATTGCATCTACCTTATGTTCATCATTTAACAGTCTGTAAGCATTGATACCTTCCTGAACATCGTTCTTAATGTCCAATGTTATGATTTCAAGCATACGTCCGTTGATACCGCCATTCTCATTAATCTGACGAACAGCGTACTCTGCACCCCAAGCATTTGCTCTTCCTGCTTCAGATGCTCCACCGCTTAAATCCTGAAGGCTACCGATCTTGATCGGATTCTTCTTCTCTTCTCCAGCAGGAGCAGTCGTAGCCTCAGGAGCCTTACTCGCGTCGGGAGTCTTTTCTGTTTTCGCACCTTTTGAGCAGGCTGTAGCTGCCATGGTGAGCATCAGTACGAAAGCAACCAGTGTAACTAATTTTTTCATAATACAATACCCTCTTTTCTTTTCTTAATTTAGGTTTTATATGAAACGCACCGTGGTGCGCAAACCCCGTAATAAAGGTTAGATAAACAGATGAAGCATGGTTAGTTTTACAGAAAAAACAGAAACCGTTTTCTATATATTATTTCTAATTCAGGAAAAATATAGTAAATATTTTCTTATATTGCATAGTTTAAACAACTTTGAATCTCTTTTCGTATCGATTATATAACATATGCACATATATTTTCAAGATATATTTTAATTATTTTTAAGTTTATTCGTGAAAAAATGTAGAAAACGTTTTCTATTTATTGACTTTTTAACAAGCTCTGTCATATAATCAAAATTGTCAAAACAAAGAGATGATTGCGACAAGCAATTCGTTTCTCAATTATCTGAATCATTCAATCTGGAAAGGAGGTTTCGTATATGAAACTAGGAATGATTGGAGCAGAGAGTAAGCATGTGGAATACTTCTCCTCTCCAATCAACAAAGAAAAGCGCTTTGGCAATGCACGGGTTCACTGCATTTGGGGAGGTGACACCACTGAGGACAGACTTCACTCCTGTGCCGCCTCAGCAGAAATTGAGTGGATTGCAAAAACACCCAGTGAGGTAATCGATGCTTCAGAGGCTGTCTTCATTACGCTTCGTGATGGTAATAAACATATCGACTATGCCCTTGAATGCATCAAAAAACATAAGCCTGTATTTATTGATAAGCCCTTTACGGTTGATCCGGCGGATGCCCTTTTAATCCTGCAAGCCGCACAGGATTACGGCACCCCTGTTACCGGTGGCTCTACCCTATGCTTTTTACCGGAGCTACCACTGCTACAGGAGGAATTCAAAGCTTCTGATTATGCAGAGCTTTCCTACCGGGCCGATCCCAATTCTCCCTTTGGAGGATGGTATTTCTATGGTAGTCACTTAACGGATTTGTGCACTGCAATCTGTGGCGAACATGCTGTTTCCGTGAAAGCCAGCATATCCGGGGATCATGTGAGCGCAGATGTTTACTATGAAGAACAAAAGAAAAACCCAGCGGGTGTAAAAGCAAACAAAAAAGTGCAGATATATTCTGCACCTGATTTGCCCCACCCTATGGTTAAGATGAAGAAAGACTATATTTTAGACGATACTACATGTTATGTTCATGGATTACAAGCATTCTTTGATGTAATCTCTAGCGGTAAAAGTCCTGATACAGGTAGATTACTATTCTCAGTGAAGCTAATGGATGCGATTATGAAGTCTGCTGCCATAAATACTCCAATAGCAATAAGGGACTAGGATTTTTTCAAGTTCTTCACTGTTTCTCTGATGATTAGCTTAGGTTCCAGATTCATATCCAGGGTTAGACTGGCACCATCATCGCTCATATTACTAAAAAGCATCATTGCTGCCAGTTTTCCAGTTTCATTGGATGGATACCGGATGGTGGTAAGCGGAGGTATAAAGGTGTCTGCAAAGGGGATGTCATCAAATCCTACTACCGAAATATCCTCCGGAACACGTATTCCATATTTACTTAAGGTATGAATAAACCCAAATGCAACCATGTCATTAATGCATAATACGGCCGTGACATCATGAGGATTTTCAATGAATTGCTTTGCCAATACATCACCTGAGGTAACTTCATAATTACTGTCCTCATTGTCAAACTCCCGACCGGAAACATATAACAGCTCCTCGGTATATTCAATATCTGCGTGTTTCAGCGCCTCCTTATATCCAATAAACACTTCCTTACGCGTCCATCTAGTCAGCGGCGTCGTCGCAAAGGCAATCCGCTGATGCCCCTGACTGATCAAATAATTTACGGCCATATTAGCACCTTTTCGCGAATCGAAGTTGATACAAGAGCAGTTAGAGTTCTCTATTCTCTGGTCAAGGAGTACAAATTTCATTCCCTTTGAAATGTAATCACAGACAATATTTGCATCCGTATCAATGGAGGAAAGGATCACCCCTCGGACCTGACGTTCATAGAGCTGCCTGAGATATTCCCGTTCCTTTTCAATACGACGCATGGTATTGCACAGAATGAGATTATAGCCCTTCTCAAAGGCTATATTATTGATACCCAGTGTTGTCTGTAGATAAAACTGATTCGAAATATTCGGAATAACAATTCCTATATCAGTAAACGCATGATTGCTTTTGAGAGATCGAGCCATTGGGTTGGGTACATAATTAGCTGCTTCTGCTGCTTCTCTCACCTTTTTCTTCAACTCGTTACTCACCGGATAATTCACATCATTCAGAACTCTGGAAACGGTAGTGACTGATGTTCCGGCCATTCTCGCAATATCTGTTATTGTCATGCGCTTTTCACCATTTTTGCTCACGATATCACCTCACATATTTATGGAATATTGTTGCAATGCCTATTATAACGTAAATTATTTTTTTTGCAAGAAACAATTAAGTACAACTACAGGAGGAATTACCATGATAGCAACAACAGATTATTTTGAACTTATGACTCGTCCCAGCCAAAGACTGATTGAGGATATGAAAACACTTAATAGTGATATCATGATCTTAGGAGCAGGCGGAAAGGTTGGTCCCAGCCTTGCCGTAACTGCAAAAAGAGCCTTCGATGCTGCCGGCATCGACAAAAGAGTGATCGCCGTTTCCCTTTTTGATTATCAGGATGCTCCAAATACCATGAGGGCTGCAGGAGTTGAGGTAATCGAAGCGGACTTATCCAATCCCGCAGTTCTTAAGGAGTTGCCCGATGTTAAGAATATCATCTATATGGTGGGCCGCAAGTTCGGCACCTCACAAAACCAAGCGCAAACCTGGCAAATCAACGCTCTGCTCCCCTCTAAGGTCTGTGAACGTTACCCCGGCTCCAGTATCGTAGCCTTTTCCACCGGTAATGTCTATGGCATGACTGAGGTGAACTCCGGTGGCTCTAACGAGCTGGATGAAGTAAGGCCCGAGGGAGAATATGCTCAGTCCTGTCTCGGCAGAGAACGTATTATGGAGCATTATGCTCAAAAGGACAATACAGCCATGGTTTTATTCCGTCTTAACTATGCCATTGATATGCGCTATGGCGTCCTATATGACATTGCCAACGCAGTCTATCAGGAGACCCCCGTATCCTTAGGTCAGCCGGTATTTAATTGTATTTGGCAGGGAGATGTCTGCGAATATGCGCTACGCTCCCTACTGCATACCAGCGTTCCCCCGACCAAATTAAATGTCACCGGGCCGGAAACCATATCAACAAAATGGGTTGCCTATGAATTTGCTAAGCGTTTTAACAAGACTCCGATCTTCTCCGGAGCAGAGGGAAACCGTGCATTATTGAGCAATGCAGGCAAAATGAATCAGTTGATGGGGTATCCGACGGTGCCTCTGAATACAATGATTGACATGGTTGCCGAATGGATTATGGCCGGCGGCGAGGCAATCAATGCTCCTACTCACTTTGAAGCTACGGATGGTAAATACTAGCATGCAGTCAGCTGCATTATTCTATTTGTTTACAACAGTCTGCATCGGCTACGCAGCATTTCGGATGAAATTGCTGCCCGATGCAGCTACTGCTGCTTTACCGGCTTTATTAACCAACCTCTGCTACCCGGCTATGATATTGTCCACCTTTAGGGACCTAAGCATTAAGGAATTGCTGTCCTCCGGTTTAACAGTTGTTATCATCACCTTCCTAGTGACACTGGCACTTTATTTCATTGGTAAGGTCCTCTTTCGAAATTATGAACGACCACAACGGCTCCTATTACAATATATCCTTGGTATTGGTAATGTGACCTATGTCGGAATACCACTGATCAGTATTTTCTTTGGAGCAGAGGGAGTATCCTATGCTATACTCCACGGTGTGGTACAGGATGTATTGATCTGGATGCTCTATTACCCCTCCTTCCTCGGTAAATCAGAGCAGATGGACAAACGAAGGCTTGCGAGTCCCTGCTTAATTGCCTTAATGATCGGTCTTATCATAACAGTCACGCAATGGGAGCCCCCTGTGTTTCTCAATCAAACGATTGATCGCCTTAGTTCTGCCGCCTCCCCGATCGCCCTCATCTTCTTAGGCATTACCATAGCGAAATACGGCGTATTTCGATGGATCAAAAGCACCCCTGCCATTATGATCAGTATCATAAAGGTTGTATGCCTCCCCCTGCTGCTTTTCTGTGTCCTAAGCCTTGTTACCGATCGGTACAATACCATACTATTATGTATTCTGTTTGCTTGCCCTGCCCCTATCATGTCAATTGTCTGGGCCTGGCAATATGAAGGAGATGTTGAACTATCAATCAACAGCTGTATCTGCTCCACCCAGCTCTATCTCCTCTTCATCGGCGTGACACTGATCCTTCTTTCTCTGATCGGTTGGATTTAGACAAGAAAAAGAAGATACTTCAATTACGAAAGCAATTTACATTTCCTATGATGTACCAAGTTAATTTTTTTCTATCTGGATTTTCTCATCCACTTATGATATAATTGTCCCACACGGAGTCATAGCTCAGCTGGGACGAGCGTTCGCCTGACGCGCGAAAGGCCATGGGTTCGAGCCCCATTGACTCTACTTATATCATACAACGCAAAGAATGACGCATATTCCTATGCGTCATTCTTTATCCCCATACACCTGTTGCTATATCCACTATAGCAAATGCATTATGAAAGTTGCCCATTTAGAAATTTCTTAACATTTCATTTATTTGATCGATCGGTAAGGGTGTACAAAGCAGGTAGCCCTGTCCCCGTTCACAGTCGTTCTCTCTGAGGTACTCTAATTGCTCTCTGGTCTCTATTCCTTCTGCCACCACCATATAATTCAAATCCCGAGCCATCGACAGGATATTCCTTGTAATGGCGGTCTCTTCATTCGCTTCAGGTATGGATTTGATAAAGCTTCGGTCAATCTTGATGATATCAATCGGAAGCTTCAATAGATTATTCAAGGAGTAATATCCCCTTCCAAAATCGTCCAGCGCAATCTTGATGCCATAGCTTCTTAATCTTGTCAGCTTCTCAATTGCCTCTTCTACATTAGTGATAATCATCGTCTCGGTAATCTCGATGGTAACTCTCGAATAATCGATCTCATAAGAGGTAATCAACTCTTCAATCCTCTGAAAATTACTTTCACTTTCCAGTGTCTTACTCGATAGGTTAATAGATAACTCAATATGCTCCAGCCCTTCTCTCTCCCAGGTAAGCTTCTGATTGAGTGCAGTACTGATAATCCATCGTTCCAACGCATAAATTTGTTTGGATTTCTCTGCAATAGGTATAAATAGATCCGGCGGGATATCCTTTTTTGTTGGCTGCGGCCATCTTACCAGAGCTTCTACTCCGATGATTTCATTGGTAGCAAGCTTATATTCCGGCTGATAATACAGCGTGAATTCCTCCCGTTCTATTCCCTCCTGTAATCTATTTACCATATGGATATGCCCCATGATATCCCTATGAAGCTTATTACTGTATATCTTATAGTTCTCACCCGACTTTTTTGCCAGATAGGTGGCAATCTCCGCATTCAGCATCAGAGCATCCATATTCTCTCCGTTATCGGGATAAAGCGCCACACCTGCGCTCAGAGTGATATAATAGATATATTTTGTCGGACAGAGCTGGCAGACATTACTCAGAATCTCATCCACCCGTAGCATTAGTTCTTTCCTTGAAGGAACGCCGGTGCAGATTATTGCGAACTCATCAAATGCTGTTCGTGAAACATAATAGGAAGGATCCTCCGTAAGACTGTTCAGATAATCAGCCACATGTTGTAACACTGCATCTCCCGCTTCACTGCCGAAGGCTTCAACAAGATATCTGAAATGATCAATATCAAGGTGTATTATTGCAAAAGGATTTCTTCCGGCAGATAAGTCTCCGGAATGATCATGTATTAGCTCTCTTATTTTGCTCTTGAATAAATTCAAATTAGGTAATCCTGTTAATCTGTCGTATACCATCATGCTCTCATTAGTTTTTCCCATATGAATTCTCATTTCTTTGTTAGTCAATGCTTCCAGCTGTTTCAATTGTAAGTCTTCGTCAACAGAAAAACCATGTCGTTTTTGGAAAATTTCAAATAAAATTTTCCAAAAACGACATGGTTTATTGATAAGTCGCATACTATAATGAGCTTGTTAAGAAATAAACTTACTATTTCAAAGAAATAGTAAAGTCCCCAATCACCTAAATCAAAGGAGGTTTCACTATGAAAAACTTAAAGAAAATGTTAGCAGTTTCCATGATCCTTATGCAGCTTGCACTTGCTCTCTTTGCTTCTACAGGTACAGCAGCTCCGGTAGCTCCCTCGGAACCCGAAGGCAGCATTACCATTTGTCACGATATGCCTCCCATTGACACCTTTTAGTCATTCGATAGAATCATCTGAAAGCTCTCCTGAACATGCCCCTCAAAAACCTGTTGAATTAAGGGGCTTTGGAACGCAGATGCCAAATAATATCCCCTTTTAAATTCAAGTAAGCATTCTCTTAAATTCTCCTGCGGCAGCACTCCCATATGAATCAGTTGTTCATTATTCCAGGCAACGCAATAGATTAACTGTGGGAGTGCACTGCAAAGCTTATATTTTCTACATATTTCAATGCCTTCCAGCGCAGTCTCTGTGGATTTCTCATAACTTCCGATTGCACTTTGCCATTTTGATAAATTATAAATATTGGACAGCTGCATGACGACTCTCTGCTGTTCATCCATATAACTGAGCTTCAATGCGTTTTTAGCTTCCTCCAAAAGTTTTATGGCTTTCTCATAATCCTTTTTTTCTGCATAAGCTGTAGAAATATTCAGAAGAAGTAACGCTTCATTGTAAGTTAATGGCCAACTAGCCAGAGATATGGTTCCATATCTGGGAATAGTTAGTCTAATCGCTGCTTTGAGACCCTCAAGGAATTCATCCGTTGTGGTCTGATTTAGACGATATCTAATCAGGCTTTCTGCACGGATCAGAAACTGCTTATCCAGAATCGTATTACCAAGAGATAGCTTGATTTCCTGCAAGGTACTCTCCGCCCGTTTATAATCATGTTGAAGGATACAATCCTCAAAGAGCTTCATTTTCTCCAATACCTTAAAATCGGAGATGGATAACATGGAATAGGCCCGTTCCCTAATCCTACCCATGCGTTCCATCAGCAGCTCATAGGTATCCCTGTTAGGACTCTGCTTGCCGGTCTCCATTCTGGATAAGGTCTCTACGGAACAGATCCCATCACAAAGCTGCTCCTGTGTGATGGATAAGGACTTTCTTGTTAATCTGATGATATCTCCTAATCGGTATCTTCCCATTTGTATATCTCCTGTAAATGCCACTTTATTTCTTCAGCGATATGAAATTCTTCACAAAAATCATAGATATAATAAGCCTCCAGGAACAGCCGCTTGCATTCCCTCATCTTCTGCTCCCAGCAGCCTTCCATCCTTGCTAAGTCTTCCGTGGTCTGGGCTTTGATGAGCGCCAGCTCTGCTCTATAGTCCAGCTTCCTGCTCCCCATATTTCTCTCGATACCCTTCTCGCATAGCTCCAAAGCCATCATCGGGTTATTCTCTCTTTGATACAGCTGGCAAGCGATTATGGCCACCTTGGGATAAAGCCTGCTGTTATCTGCCATGGAGATATGGTTTTCCAGATAATCAAGCACCTGAAAGAGGATTTCCTTTGCCCGAACAATGAAATCAGCAGCAACCAATCTTCGGATGATATCTATGATGATCGTAAGCTCTGTACTACTCAGAAAATAGTCACTTATTTCATTTGTCTTAAAATCCGGTACCGTATAGCTGATGGCCTCCATGAACAGTTCAATGGTTTCCCGAACATCACCACCACGAATTTCATTTAAAAATGCTCTACAGGATACGATGAATTGCTTATGTACATTTCCCTTGGCGGAAAATATCTTCTCATACAAATTAAGCAGATGCTCTGCCGCCTGAAGATTATTTTCTTCTATTAGCTTCTTGATATCCTCCCTGCTTTGATAGGATTCATAGTCTAAATCCGTTAAAATCAGTTCGAATTGGTTCGGTGTTTTTCCGAGTCGCTCAAGCAAAGCCTCCAGCAGCAAGGAGTCAACATCCCTGGCCCCTGCCTCTATACGAGATAGAGTAGGAACGGAGCATAAGCCCTTAGATAGCTTACTTTGCGAGATCTTGTAATTTTCCCGGAAATACTGAATGGCAGAACCAATTTTATTATTCTCCATCTCATGAAACAAGGTCCCAACCCCTTTGCTTACATACGATCTATATTACGTAGGCTATTTTTGTTTTTTATCACTATTCATAGATTAACACAACACATATCTCAGTTCAATGTAATTTATCATAATTCAGCATTTTACGAGCTTTATATAAATAAATAGATCATAAATGACATAAAACCAAATAAAAAGCCCCGGACCAACTGCGGACTAAGGAGTACTCCTTTCATCCGCATCTGAGCCGGGGTTTGTATGACATTGCACTATCCTTCTACCTATTTTCTTGTATACTCACCGGTAATATTACGTACATAAGAGCTCTGATCAATAAACAGTGTACCGCTGCAATCAATACTCTCAATCTTACAGTCAGGGCCGATTGTAATATCCTTACCATTCACAGAGGTTGCACTTACACCGCTCAGTTGTATCGTAGTTGCTTCAATGAGTCTGATTCCCGATCTCCATCTGCGGAATATTCTTGAGACAAATCTTGGATGATGATCGGAATCGATATAGATCTTATCCCCAACGACTTCATCCGCTGTGATACACCCCTCGGCCTTAAGAATATCTGCCGAAATCACTCCTCCGGACTTAATCACTCCTTCACAGTGAATTTCCTCTGCTTCAATCTTCGTGTCCCTCTTTGTATTTAAGACACCTTCTACCATGATCTTCTTTGCACGTATATCAGAGGCAAAGTCTGCCACCCCTTCACAATCCAGTATAGTTACCTCAATTTTTCCCTTGCAATTAAATACTCCTTCAATACGGGCTAAATCCGCTTTTATATCTCCGGAGCAGTTTCCGACTCCCTCTACTGTGAAATTGCCAAATTCACCGCCGTTGATGTTACCAATCCCCTCAATGTGAAAATCATGCATTCTATATTCCTCCCATCTACGATCTACTATTTGAATTTATTGTTATATTTTATCCTAAGCTTATCTGCTATCTCACTAAGGGATATCTGTGCCTTCACCTCTAGCTCATCATCAAAGAACACAGGTATAGCATTGGGAGAAAAAGCAGTATGGAAGCTATTCCCTATACGAAATATGGTACAGGTAATATTCGTACTCTTCTGTCTGACCGCCGATGCAATACTTTTCTGTAATAAATCCTTTATTTGATCCTCTGTCATATCAATCCTATCAGCCGTCTCAACCAGTCCGGCTGTAACCACGATGTCTAGAAAGTCAAATTCCTCCTTCCCAAAAATCCTGGGAAGATCCGTTAAGATATGGCCAATTTCACTGATATCCTGTAGCTGCTCCATCGTGATTTTGGTCACAGCCTTTTCCGGGGAAAGTAGTCTGGCAAGCTCCTCCAGGGAATACTGATCCTTCAGATCCAGGATGGATTGTATTCTGCTGAGTATCTGCTCCCTGGGAAAGAAGGTTTCCTGCCCTGTATAAGAGGATTGCTTCATAAACCATTCCTCAGGTATTAGTCGTTCCCTCTTCCATCGATATAGCTGACCATAGGAAATACCTGTGATTGCCAGTAGATCCTTCTTGGAAATCAAATTCACCTCTATCACCTCTTTCCCGTAACGTAACATTGTTTTGTTCTATAAACCAAATATAACATAACATTGTTACGCAGTCAATAGTGGGAATGGTAATTTTTCTATGAATATTCTCCTGAATCGTTCGAGGGTGTGAACAGATCAAAGAACCCCCTGCTCACACCCTCTATCATTTTACTTGTTATTTTCTTCTTTTACGTCCGCAGCCGGGGCATTCCGCTGTTCCCTCCACCACTCTGCTACCGCACTTTGGACAAAATACAGAGCTAATATTTTGCTGCTTCTTCTCATCGGCAGATTTCACCATGAATTTACCCATCTGGCTTTTGTTGGCCCTTAGATTGCCCATCTGTCTCCTATTCAGGAAATTTCCTGCTGCATTTGGTCTTACTGCCCGAAGATAGCTCCTTAATGATTTGAAGGCGATTACGCAGATCACAGCCATAATTGTCATCAGCAAAACCAACTCCACAATATCCTTCGCTTCGAAGCGAAACTCGGTACCTAATTCCGCCTCCAGCTTCACCGGGTCCTTTGCATACCTTGCCATATTGATTGCAATCTGTATCGTTCCGGCAAGTATGATACCGAGAGTAAAGCCCCAATAGATTAATATAAAGCCAGAGGCAGCCAGTCCAAAGATACATAATAGCTTCATCAGCTGACTCCTGTCCTGCTCATACCATTTAATGATATATCGACAACCAAATACCGCTATCATTAAAATAGGCCATATCACTATACCCATAACTCTACCTTCTTTCTGTTTGTAGCAGATTCTTGATACCCTGATATCCTTTATCCTATGTAGCAGCCGACCCGAGCACAATCATCATTCCTATGGAATATTTTATCATGGAAACCTATCCCATGGCAACCAATATCCTACATTCCTTACCAGTATCGGAAGGACTTACCTTATTCTGATTATTCGCATCATATTTGTGAATTATTTGTGAATTTAGCACTCTCCTCTTGACACTGCCAATATCAGGTGTTATATTACATATAGAACAGCAATAACAATAAATACTTCATATAAAAGGAGGAAATCAATATGTTATTACCTAGTATCTTTGATAAAAATTTTGTAGATAGCTTTTTTCAGGATGTATTTACATTTCCCATCAGCTTCTCAAGGACAACCAATTGGATGAGTACCAATATGAAGGATCTTGGAAGTGAATATCTTCTTGAGGTGGAGCTTCCGGGGTTTGATAAGAAAGACATTCGTGCTCAACTAGATAACGGCTATCTGACGATTACCGCTGCAAGAGAGGAAAGCAAAGAGGAAAATGATGAGAAGGGAAAATACATCCATCGTGAGCGTTATAGCGGCAGCTGCAAGAGGAGCTTTTATGTAGGCGATTATCTGAAGGAGGAGGATTTCCAGGCATCCTTCGATAATGGTATCCTGAAGCTGGTTTTCCCTAAGGATAAGAAGGTTGCGAAGCTGGAGGAGAAAAAATATATCTCAATTGAGTAAAGCAGCCGGCAGAGACATAAGCCTATCGCTTAGGATCTCTCGGTTTTATATACCGGATGAGCCTACTTCGGTTCATCCGAAATAAAAAAAAGCTGTATATGGCAGCTTATAGATAAGGCTGTCGGCTTTATAACTCCTAACACTTGATGAAGGGCTTTGGGTTAGAATTACGCGAATTACCCAAAGCCCTCATTTCGTATACAAATGATTGAGTTATAAGCAGCCTCTTTGTTGCGTTTTAGTAAAAGGTCCCTGAAGCTTTTGTCGTACAATGGGATGCTTCCGATATCCACATTATTGCTGAAGAAGCTCCATGACCTCCTTCACTGTGTCTGCCCTCAGTATCAGTTCTGCCTGCTTTCTCGCCTCAGAATAATCCGTCATTCTAATGAGACTCTTAATTTCAGCCAACAAATCAGCTGACACTGAGAATTCCTCCAGACCCATACCTAGCAGCAGCCTGACTGCCCTGGGGTTACCGGCAAATTCACCGCACATTGCTACCTTCTTATGATTCCTATGGCCTGCTTCAATGACTCTCTGGATACTTCTTAATACTGCGGGATGAAAATGATTATACAGACTGGAGGTCTTCGGGTTATTTCGGTCCGTTGCCAGTAGGTATTGGGTCAGATCATTCGTACCAATGCTGAAAAAATCTGCATGTCTTGCAAAGCTGTCAATATGAATGACTGCCGCCGGAGTTTCAACCATAATTCCAACCTCTATCTCCTGTTGATAGGGCATTCCCTCTTCCTTTAATTCCTGCTTACACTGTTCCAAAAGCTTCTTCCCTTGGTTTAGTTCCTCCAATGAAGTAATCATAGGGAACATGATTTTTAGTCTTCCGTAATATCCGGCTCTTAAGATTGCCCTCAACTGTGTCTTAAAGATACCGGTAAGCTCCAGGCTGATCCGGATCCCTCGCCATCCAAGAAAAGGGTTATCCTCTCCGCCAATGCGGTAATAAGGCAGGGCTTTGTCTCCTCCGACATCCAGGGTACGGATGATTACTTCCTCTTTAAATAGCTCGGCCGCTTGCCGATATGCCTGGAACTGCTCCTCCTCTGACGGGAAATGCTGCTTCTCCATATAAAGGAATTCACTTCTGAACAATCCGATTCCATCTGCAGATCTGCCGAGTGCCTGTTTCATCTCTTCCAGGTTTCCCACATTGGCACATACCCGCACCCTTCTTCCATCTGTTGTTATGGTGGGCAGGCTGCTGTTTTTCTCCATCTGCTTTCTGTTTTTGAGGTAGTCATTTCTTTTTCGTTCATAGTAATGTAGCGTGGCTTCATCCGGAGATAGAATCAGCTGTCCTTCTACGGTATCAAGAATTAGCATTTCTCCTGTAGCAATCTCATCAAGGATGCCTGAAATACCGTTTAGCATGGGAATGCCCTTTTGCCCTGCTATGATATTGGCATGGCTTGCAGCTCCTCCGGACTCAGTAAGTATACCAATCACATATTTTGCATCCATCAGAGCAATATCCGAGGGAGCCAATGCTTTAGCAGCGATAATAACCTCTTCCTTAAGCTCTGACAGCCCTGGCTCCATCACCGTCTTCAGTACTCCCATGATTCTGTAGCAGACATCCCGGACATCCTCTGCTCGTTCTTTCATATAATCATCATCCATACTATTGAAGATATCAGTCAATTCCATCATGGTCTCATGTAAAGCCTGTTCGGCATTTAGTTGCTTACTGATTTTCTCCGTAACTGAGGAAATCAGCATGGGATCCCGAAGAATCAGTAGGTGTCCCGAAAAGATACCGGAGCTATCCGCTAAAGGCTTCATTGTGCTTTCTGCTACATGGAGCGCCTGTTGAAATCTTGCCGTCTCCTGATCAATCTCCTCCATCGGAATCCTATGCGAAGCAGGAGTCATATCCGGACTTTGCCAACGATAAGCTTTCCCTATGACAATCCCTTTCGATATAGTTTTATTTACACCTATGGTCTTCATAATAGCCTCCCTCCTCTTCTGATACTACTCTTATTCACTCCTCGCAAGGATGAGATCATTTCTATTTGTATTCTACCACAATTCAAAGATTAAAAACATAGAATATCGCTTTTCCTCATATCCTTCTCGAAAAACAAGGATAGTATCATCCTAGGTCCGTATGATACTACCCCTGTTATTATTGAACATTGATTACTTAGAAGCAGAGGAAGAATAGGATTCTGTTTCTATTAATCCTAGTAAACTCCCAACGGTTTCTCCTCCAGCGGAAGCCTTCGATAAAGGCTCCTCTGATATTAACCGGAAAGAACCAGAAACTATTACCGTTAAACAACCAGATAAAAGTAAACTGATTCATACACCTTCGAATATTTCGGGAATCGCCTCCCCGCTGACCTGCAAATGGCTGTGCCTCCATTCTTGGGAGCTGGGGGGTGAAGTTCGGCGGAGGAGACATCGGCTGTCCTCCGGGTATAACCGGACCTGGGCCTCCCGGTCCTCCTGGTCTACCTGGTCCTGGCCCCCCCGGTCCTCCTGGGAAGAATTGCTGTTCTTTTAGTTCATAATTATGTTCCTCATTCTTTTGATATCGGCTATTATATTCCTTATTCAAACTAATACCTCTTTCCGCATAAATGTTCACATTACATTTTATGTTAAATGACCGGAAAGGTGAAATGAAAAATCCTATTTGACTTTTCAACCTATTGGACTCATAATGGAGAAGATTTCTACATTCATATGCCAAAGGAGTTAATCATGAAGCTGAGTGCCTACTGTATGTTTTGCTTGGTTCAAAGACAGGAGGAAAATATCCGCCATATTAGGAATGAGAATTTAAAATCAAGCTATATGAGGGAGGTGCTTCGGATCATCGCTAACTCCCCGGAGGAAGCCTCGGCTCCCATAGTTTTGGCTGATATTAGCCGTCTTCATCAGGATTATTTTGGTTCATCCAATCGCTATGATCAGCTGAAGGAGGAATACAACCGGCTGATGCTTCAGGAGGAGGCGTGGATAGCTCAAAATATTAAAGCCTCAGAGGACCCTCTCCTATCTGCTATGAAATATGCTCGGGTTGGGAATTATATCGATTTTGGAGCTATGGGCTCCGTTGATACGGATCAGTTGAAATCCCTCCTTAACACTGCCCTGGAGGAGGAGCTTTCCCCCATGGAATACAAGGCCTTCCAGGAGGATCTTAAGAGGGCAAAAAGTCTGGTTTATCTTACCGATAACTGCGGAGAGATCGTACTGGATAAGCTTTTAATCCTTCAACTCATGGAGCTATATCCCTCCCTTGATATTACCGTGATCGTCCGAGGCAATCCGGTTGTAAATGATGCTACCCTGGAGGATGCCAGAATGACAGGGTTAACCTCTATCACGAAGGTAGTTGGAAATGGTACCCGGATTGCAGGAACTCACCTTTGTGAAGTTAGCGAGGAGGCGAAAGGATTCCTTGACTCAGCGGACATCATTATTTCTAAGGGGCAGGGGAATTTTGAAACTCTGCATGGCTGTAATAGAAATATTTATTATATGTTCCTGTGTAAATGTGACTGGTTCGTAAATCGCTTTGGCCTGAAACGCTATCAGGGTGTATTTCTTAACGAGAGAAATATTACATTCCCAAAGGGATCATAAGAAAGGGCTCATTCTCCTATGCTCTATATCCTATCGATTAAAACTCCTTCTTACGATAGATTCCAATCGTTATCCGATAGGATAGCAATAAGAATACAAGGATGAGGATGGGAGCAATGAGATAAATATACTCCATCAGAGAAGCAGCCATCCGTACTAGGGCTTCCGGCGGCTCAGGATAACGTTCCCTCAATACCTTAAATATTCCGAGCCAGGTAATAAAGGGAATCATGTAGATCGCAATGAGGATAAACCTCGACTTCTCTACTCCGTACTTCGTGATCATCGGAATGGAGATACTATAAAACAGGATGACAAACGCTGCTCCAATCACTCCTCCTCCAATTCCCGAGAAAATCGTATCTGCTTTCATAATCACATTCATTAAAACAATTACCACTGTGTTCATGGCAAGACCCAGCAGATTCAACACCAGCATAAATAAATATTTGCCCTGAACCACATTATCCCTACTTATCGGCATAGTCAGGGCATAGCCATCCCACTTTGCCTGTTCATCCAGAGAATAGGAGCTTAGGGTAAGCATGGCAAAGACTAGGGTAAACATTGAGCTGAAGTATCCGGGGCTTTCCATGGAAAAGGCCATAATTACATAGATCAATGCAAATGCTGACATAAACCTAAAATTCTTCTTCATATTAATGAGATCCTTTAGAATAAGACCCTTCATACTAGATTCTCTCCTTTCCCCTGCTTACGAACAGCATAATCTCTTCAATGGAGGTTCTCTCTACAGAATATTGGTGGTAACGCCTCTGAAAGCTGTCTTTATTTCTTAACATTACCTCCGTTCCGAAGCTGTTCTCCCGTATCCCCACAACGTAGCTTGAATCAATGTCTTTCACATCCTCCTTGCGACAGCGGACCACCCCATATTGGTAGAGAAGTTCATCCTTATTCTCGCTGAACACAATATTTCCTTGATGGATGAAGGTTACATAATCTGCTATCTTTTCTATGTCACTTATGATATGGGAGGATAACAGAATGGTATGCTCCTCATCCTGTATGAATTCAAGGAATAGATCCAGGATCTCATCCCTTACCATCGGATCCAAACCGCTGGTTGCTTCATCTAGAATTAACAGCTTGGACTGATGGGACAGGGCTATTCCAATGGAAAGCTTCATCTTCATACCCCTGGAGAATTCCTTCAGCCGCTTATCCCTGGGAAGCTCAAAGCGTTTCAGAAACTGATCATAATGGCCTTCATCCCAGTTGGTATAGATGTTCTTCATTACTAAATTTATATCGGTGGCTGTCAGACCATCATGCAGATTGCTTCCATCAAATACAACTCCAAGCTGGGCTTTGAGCTTCTTACTTAAGTTTCTTGAAGACTCACCAAAGATAGAGATCTCCCCTCCATCCGGATGAATCAGATCAAGGATGGCCTTGATTGTAGTTGTCTTACCGGCACCATTCTCCCCTACAAAGCCCATGATACAGCCCTTGGGGACAGTGAAGCTTATCTTATTCAATGAGAACCCTTTATAATGCTTCGTCAGATTTTTTATCTCGATGGCATTTATAGCCCTGTCCGTATACTGATTGATATTACCTTCTGCCATGCTTTATTCCTCCTCATAAATCATTTTCATTATCTCCTGCAGCTCCTCCAGGCATATGCCTCCGGCCTTTGCTCCCCGGACAGCCTTATTCAGATGCTCTTCTACGATACGTAGCTGCTCCTCCCGGACAAACTCCAGGTTTTTCTCAGCGACAAAGCTCCCTTTTCCTACAATCGTATAAATAAATCCATCCCGCTCCAGGTCCTCATAAGCTCTTTTGGTGGTGATGACACTGATCCGCAGCTCCTTCGCCAGCATCCTCATGGAAGGGAGCAATGATCCGGCCTCCAATTCTCCGCTGATGATTGCCATCTTCACTTGAGAAGTGATCTGTTCATAAATCGGTTTTTCACTGGAATTACTGATTAGGATATTCAACACTAACCCTCCTATTCTTTATCGCCCTATAGTTCTAAGTGAATTGTTATAGCTATCTGTTATTGATTAGCTATTTATTATCTATTGTCTGTTGTTTGTTATTTGTTGTTTGCTACCTGTTCTCCGCCTGCTGTGTGTCACCTGTCTCCGTTCTGCTGCCTGCTAACTGTAGTTATATTGTATATATTATATATGCACACTATAACACCAGGTATCATGATTGTCAAGTGTAAATTATTGAGCTGGAGAATCATATCTATACTTCCTTATTATTAATACCTGAATAAAAAGAAAGACCCGATTCATACCGAGTCTTTCTAGCTTAATCTACTCCATCCTTATATCACTATTTTGCTTATCTCAGTTTTGTTTCTTAACTGCAACCGTATCCCTTAGCCTATCTCCCATATATTTTAGTTCAGCTTTCTTATATCGATATCTCCGCTAGTCGTTATTATGGTGTACTTTGCATTATTCTCCTTCTGGGTAACGACCGGTATTTCACAGTCGAAGCTACCAGATACAGTTTTCTGATAAAGGCTGAAGTTTTCAAAGGAGGGCATGGTTAATTGTATCCTTCCTGATACCGATTTCATTTGAAAGCCTTCAGGAGCCACCTGATTTGTTATCTTCATTTCTCCTGAGGTACTGTTTGCCTGTAGCTCCTGACAGCTCCCCAGGAAGGAGATATCTCCGGATACTGTATCAAACTGTAATTGCTTTGCTTCTACCTCTGATAGCCTCATGGAACCTGAGGTAGAGTGAGCCGTTAATTCCTCTGTCTCCATACGCTCAGCCTCGATTTCACCGGATACCGTGCTCACAGATAGCTTTGAAATCCTGATATTACTTAAAATCATATTACCTGAGGTAGATTTGATTTCACCACGATTCGCATCCATATCAGAAAGATTTCCTACTCCGGAAACCGTCCTCACATTCAAGCTCTTTGCCGATAGCTGCTTTACATCAACGTCAGCCGATACGCATTCCAGCGTAAAATCACTTAAAGCTACTGTCAGCTCCTTCGGCAAGAACACCTCCAGCCTCTTAGCAGGCATAGAATCCCTCTGGCGCACCTTCTTCTCACAAAAGCGAACAGTCAGGGTGCCTCCATTCTTTTCATAGACTAGTTTTTCATCTTCTTCCAAGCTTCGCTGCGCATATTCAACCAGTAGAATTTCATGACTGTCATAGGGGATTACTGTCACCTTCCCCGCTGTCCATATGAATTCCAGGCTGTCCATACCTGCTGTTTCTATAAGGTATCTTCCTTCCTCTTCATAAGGTCCTGACAGGCTTTCTGTTCCGAACACACGATTCATTCGTACCTTATTATTTCCGAGTAAGAACCAGAGTGCCAGCCCCAGAAATACGACAAATACAATCACCCAGCTTATTATTTGAATCAACTTATATTTATTCACACTAACCTCCATTATGCCCTTACGGCATTTCATAATAGTTGAAAGAGCACGGAGTTAACACCACGGCGCAAGCTCTATGTTCTTCCCGTGTGAGTCCGCTCTGCCGCTCTCACACAATTACTTTCAATTTACCCTATATCATCCCTTTTTTATTGATGTAAAAATATTAATTAAAGCTTCAATTGCTACACCGATTACAAAGATAACCCAGGTGATATGCCAGGCATAGCTTGAGAAGCTGATGATAAAATATAAGGCCAGTATCATGCTCCATAGTGCTACAGAAACGGACATCCTGGTGGATCTCCTATTCGCCCTGTTCGTTTTCCAAGCCTTGAATTCCTCCACCATAGTATCCTCCACCATCTCATAATTAGGCTTCGTCATACCATTATATATCAGGATCCCGGTAGCGAAGGTAATCATAACAATAAATCCAATGACACCGTTAAGGAAATAAAAAGGATTTCCTAGGAAAATTAAAATGGGTACAATGGACAGGATGTAGAGCATTACTGCAACCGAAGTCAGCATTGCGGCTTTCTGCTTATGAGCAGCCATATCAGCTGTGTTCTTAGTCTTGTTCATATCATTCACCAATTCATTGATATCACCAATGCCGGCTACAGCGATATTAAAGGCAGCTTCCTCACCCTTCCCTTCATTGATCAGATCCATATATTTCTCTATCAGGTTCTGAAGCATCTCTTCCTTTAACTCTACGACATTTTTCGTCTGCGGTACATCCTGAAACAGACCATCAATATACCTGCGAAGCTTATCATCCATTCTTCCCTACCTCCGATTCAATTAAACTATCAATCATTGCCTTAGCACTCTTCCAATCCCTCATAAGCTGTAAATAGGTATCCTTACCCGCTTCCGTAATCCTGTAATATCTTCTCCGTGCCCCGGTTGTCTCATCCCCCCAATAGGAGAGAATATACCCTGCTTCCTCCAGCCTTCGAAAGGCCGAATACAGGGTTGCTTCCTTAAGCTCATATCTTCCGCCCGTCTTCAGTTGTATTGCCTTATTTATTTCATAACCATAGCTGTCTCCCGCGATCAATTGGGCAAGAATTATCGTATCCGTATGTCCTCTGATCAAATCCGAAGCAATTGACAATGTATCATCTCCTTTGCATGTAAATTATTCCAACAAATACAAAATATCATAATATACCTCGCCTGTCAAGGTATATATTATAATAAAGTAAATATTTTTTTAAAGTATTGCATATTCCAATATAACTTATGATATAAGTATCTTGACGAACCCTTAGGGTATACCTCTCTTTTTCCCCATGATAAAAAAGCTATCCCAGGGTTTCACTCCATCATACCGGAGCGAGCACATCCTTGGGATAGCCTCTTATTCAATCATCTTTCACTGCTGGAATATCATAGCTCCCCTTCCATACTTAAGTATGCCAGCACTATAGAATATATGCCTTCAGTAGCTTAAGCGTATTCTCCAGACCCCTCCTGTGAGTTCTCTCCATTCCATGGGAGGCATGAACTCCTGGTCCGATCAGAGCTCCACAGATGTCATTTCCGCCGTGGAGTGCAGAGGAAACATCAGACGCATAATGGGGAAAGATATCTACGACATAATCAATGCCATTTTCCTTGGCTAGGGAGATCAATCGGCTGGTTATCTCATAGTCATAAGGGCCGGAGGAATCCTTCGCACATATGGACACCTTATATTCGGAACCATTCAGGTCATCGCCGATCACACCCATATCCACTGCTAAAAATTCTGTGATCTCCTCCGGTACCCAGCTGGCACCAAACCCGACCTCTTCATAATTGCTGATCAGAAGCTTAAGGCTCTTCTTTGGCAGCTGTCCTGTTTCGGACATCTCCTTCAGCAGTCCAAGCAACACGGCAACGGATGCCTTATCATCCAGATGTCTGGATTTGATGAAGCCCTTCTCTGTATATTGGAATTTGGCATCGAAGCTGATATAATCACCGCTATCAATCCCCAGCTCCAGTACCTCCTCCCTGCTACCTACGGTCTCGTCCAAGCGAATGAGCATATTCCTGTCCGACCGTTCTATGGTTTTCGCATCATCGAAGCTATGGATGGAATGACTTTTGATCAGGATCGTACCGGTATATACTCTGCCATCCCTTGTATGAATACTGCAGTAGCTTCCTTCAATGCTGTGAATCGTATACCCTCCGATTAGGGTAAACTTTAATGTACCATCCCTATCAATGGAACGCACCATGGCACCCAGAGTATCCACATGGGCGGATAGCCCCAGAGTAGTCTCCTCCTGTCCCTTCACAGAAATAATCAGTCCACCCCTTCGACTGGATTTACAGGAATAGCCGAAACCTTCTGCCTCGGACTGAACAAATGCCATGACCTCCTTCGTAAATCCGGAGGGGCTTGGGATATTTACCAGGGTTTCAATTGTCTTAATGATATAATCGATTGTGTTCATTCATTTCTCCCTTCTTCAATCCTCAAACCATTTTGCTCTATTTGGCTTATGGATAATGAATTCGCTTAAATACTATAAACCCCATATTCTCTGACAAAACGGTAACCTAATTTCTCAGCCAGGGCGACCGAGGCAATATTTGCAGCATCCCATCGGGGATATATCTTGCGTTCCAGACATTCCAAGATCAGCTTGGAGGCGCATGCCTTGGCTAAGCCCATTCTGCGGTACTCAGTCTTCGTCTCAATATTAATCTCTATCTTTCCTTCACAATAGGTGTAGGAGGAGGCACCGGCTATTATTTCTCCCTCCTTCAAAATAACATATCCGATTCCATGATCTATAAAATCCTGCATTGAGGTAAAGTTAGAGCAAAAGTCCTGCGTCCATGCCTGTTCGAAGGTCATGTGATATATCTCCTGATTCATTCTGACGATAGGGTAGCTCTCTTCCACCTGTGCAACATTTTCTCTTAACAGGGCAAGATCAAACCAGTCCATCCTTCCCTCTAGGGCATAACGGCTATAGCTTCTGAAGCGGTCCGGAAAGCTTCTCTCCAGGTCCGACAGAACGGGCTCCCACTGTTCCTCTGCTTGAATAATCTTTCCTGAGCATAATTCAGTAATAATTCGTAGGATCTCTGTCTTGGCCTTCGGATGATACGGTCCCAACAGGTAGCAAAAATCCCCTGTTATTGCAAGGGCACAGCCGGGCTTCTCCTTATGATCCACCCAAAGCCTCCCCATCCTGCCCTCAACTGCAGTAATCAGGGTAACCTCTTCCTCCCTCCCTTCACATAGCTTCTTCACACATAGCCTATCTTCTCCAAACAGCTCCAGCATCCATATCCTCCCTACCTTTATCCGTCATGTATTCCTTCATTTCTTTCAACTATGTATTTACCTGTAGTAGCAATCCATCCCTATTATAACTGATAATTTTCACTGGGACTACTGAATTTAAGTTCCACCGCCGAAATTTATGTTTTTATTGCTTTTCAAATAATTTATTATATTCTGGAAGAGAAATCAACCTGGGAATCGTGATAAGCTTGTCCCTTTTTGTCATGGGGAAGGAATATTTGAATTTACTTTGGCTCATACACGGGAGTTGTAATTGTATGGCTGTATATAAGAAATACAGGAGCTGTTTCAAGATAGCATAAAAAAAACATGACTATAATGAAACAGCCCCTGTAGCTGCTCTTACGAAGTTCTCTTACGAAGCTAATTTTTCGAAGCTACTCTCTGGAAGTTCCCCTACAAAGCTATTGCTCATGTAGCTGTATTGTACTTCTCTATTGATTGTAATAAGCTTAAAACGCACTTGCGCTTATTTATACTTGAGCTTGATGGGATCTGATTCAGCCATGGTATCAAGTGTTTTCGCATCAAAGATCATGAAGCTCAGCTCCACATCCTCAATCTTTTCTATTCCATTCTCCTCCAGATCAATAAAGGTAATTCCATCATTCGTCTTCTTCCCGGGAGCGATATCACTTGAAAAGATGGGCTCTACCATAAAACCATTTACCGATACATTCTGTGCCTGTACTGTGACTGTCTTCGCTGTATTATTCTCTATATATACTCTGATCTCCGGTCCAAAAAAAGCATCCGTATTAAGTCCTTTATCAACAATTCTAATTCCATCCTTCTCGTAAATCACATTTCCGCTGTCATCATAGGTCTGTACATAGGTATCCTTAGCGGATGTATTGATTATGATTGGCTCTGTCACAGCAATGGTATCAAAGGTTTCTGTGGTAAAAATGTTTAGCCGTAGCTCAATCTTGGCTATTTTATCTATACCATTTCTCTCCAAATCCTCCTTAAAAAACGAAATAGAATCATTTGCTTTCTTTCCTACTGCGACGTCACTGGAAAAGGTCGGCTCTATCATCAGATCGTTTATGGATACCTCCCTGGCCTGAACCGTCAAATCCTTCGTCGTATTGTTCTCAATCATCACCTTAATTTCCGGTCCAAGAAATTCATTCATTGCCAGGGAAGTAGCCGTTATTTTAAGGCCACCCTCATCATATAATACCTGTTCACTGATCGTAACCTCCGTTTCATTCCCCTGATTCTTTCCTGTCGTATTATCTCCAGCCGGAGTAGTACCCTGTTCCTGCTTCTGAGGATTGTTTTGGGTCTGTTCCTTCCCTTCTTGATTGTTTTGTTCTTTCTTTGTCCCACAGGCATAAAGAGAGAGCGATAACAAGATAATTATCAAGATTACTATTTTATTTTTCTTATAACCTTTTTTCATACAACCTCCATTCTCCCAAAAAATCTTATTCATATTTTAGGCTTAACAAGACATCCTGATATTGATAGCATACCCAAACCACTTCAAACTATTTCTTTGCTCCTATGAAAATGTAAAGCATTTAAATAGCCCCAAACCAATATCCATCGATTTAGGGCTATCTGAACTACATATATCATGCTTGCCATGAAGCTGTTTTCGCATTTTTTACTTTAAGAAGGATGTCTGATGAACGATAGCAAATTATCTGAAGTAGGATACTCCGGATTCAAAGATTCGCTGGTTCTGGTTTCCTGTGACATTGATTGCCACATGGGTACCAATTCGTTCCGAATGGGTCATCTTACCAAGCACCCTGCCATCCGGGCTGGTAATTCCTTCAATGGCATCATAGGATCCATTGGGATTATAATCCGGGTCCATCGTCGGATTACCCGACAGATCCACATACTGAGTTGCAACCTGACCATTCTCATACAGCTTCTTGATCCATTCCTCGCTGGCGACGAAGCGGCCCTCCCCGTGGGAGGTCGGTATGGTATAGACACCACCAAGCTCTGCCTTCCTTAGCCAGGGTGATTTATTTGATACCACCTTCGTATAGACTGCCTTAGAGACATGGCGACCGATACTATTTGTAATCAGGGTCGGAGAATCCTCCTTCTGAGAAGTGATTTTGCCATAGGGCACGAGACCCAGCTTAATCAATGCCTGGAAGCCATTACAGATGCCCAGAGCAAGACCATCCCTATGATTTAATAAATCACTGACTGCTTCCTTAATCCTCTCATTACGAAAGGTTGTTGCTATAAACTTACCAGAACCATCGGGCTCATCTCCGGCGGAAAATCCACCGACGAACATGAGAATCTGTGCCCCCCTAATGCCCCCTGCAAAGGCCTCCACAGATTCCCGTATGTTCTCGGCCGTCAAATTTTGGAAAACTATTGAATGAATGTCTGCACCGGCATCCTGAAATGCCTTAAATGTATCATATTCACAATTGGTACCGGGGAATACGGGGATGAATACCTTCGGCTTTGCCACCTTATTCCTTGCGGTATAAATCTTCTTCTCGTCATAAAGCTTTGTCTCAAACTTAGCCTCCTCCGTCAGAGGTCTTGTCGGATAAATCTTCTCCAGAGTACCGGTCCAGGAAGCAAGTGCCTCCTCCAGATCTATGACCGTATTCTGATAGCGAAGGGATGATTCCTGTGTGATTGTTCCGATGTAACATAGCTCTAACCCTTCTCCCTTTCGACTTTCTTCTCTCAATTGCTTCCAATTCTCTTCTGTCAGCTCAGCCACCAGATTACCGTAACCCGGCAGGAACAGCTCCTGCTCCGTCAGACTGTCAGAGAGCTGCACCCCAAGCTTATTGCCAAAGGCCATCTTACTGACTGCTTCCGCAGTACCGCCAAAACCAACCGCAAAGGCAGAGGCGATTCTTCCATCCTTCATCAGGCTGGTTATTCTATTGTATAGGGAACCGGCCTGTTCATAATCCGGCAAATCATAAGCATCTCTCCTGATCTTAAATTCCACCAGAACATTACCAGCCTGCTTCAGCTCAGTGGTTACGATATCTCCTGCCTTTGCCATATCCACTGCAAAGGAAACCAGAGTCGGCGGAACATCAATATCATTGAAGGTTCCGGACATACTGTCCTTGCCGCCAATCGAAGGAAGTCCCAGCTTAAGCTGAGCATCATAAGCTCCTAACAGAGCTACCAGCGGCTCTCCCCAGCGCTTCGGATCCTTTCCCAATCTGCGGAAGAATTCCTGGAAGGTAAACCTTATCTTCCTATGATCACCGCCTGCTGCAACAATCTTTGCAACAGAAGATAATACAGCGTAAGCGGAGCCATGGAATGGGGACCAGCTGGAGAGATAGGGATCAAAGCCATAACTCATCATGGATACTGTATCACAAGCTCCGTTTAGGACCGGAAGCTTCGCAACCATGGTCTGGATTGGAGATAGCTGATATTTCCCTCCATAGGGCATGGTTACTGTCGCAGCACCGATGGAGCTATCAAACATCTCAACCAAACCCTTCTTGGAGCATACATTTAAGACCGAAAGATTTTTCAGCCATTTGTCCTTCAGGCCTATCTTCTCCTCCGGTAAGCCTGCGGCTCCCTTTCTCAGGTAATTTTCTTCCTTAGCAGGAATTTGTATCGTGGCAGAAGCTTTCTGATGGGCACCGTTCGTATCAAGGAAGGCCCTGGTCAGATTAACAATCTCCCTGCCCCTCCATTCCATCACAAGCCTGGGCTCCTTCGTAACCTCTGCTACTACCACTGCCTCCAGGTTCTCCTCACCTGCGAAGGCCAACATTATATCGACATCCTTGGGGTCTACTACAACTGCCATTCTCTCCTGGGATTCAGAAATCGCCAGCTCTGTTCCGTCCAGCCCCGCATATTTCTTCGGAACCTGGTCCAGATTGATGTGGAGGCCTGCGGCCAGCTCACCGATTGCCACGGATACACCGCCCGCCCCAAAGTCATTACATTTCTTAATTAAACGGCTAACCTCTTCCCTCCGGAACAGCCGTTGAAGCTTTCGTTCTGTGGGAGCATTGCCCTTTTGAACCTCCGCACCACAGGTTTCAATGGATTCTGTGGTATGGATTTTCGAGGAGCCGGTAGCTCCACCCAGTCCATCTCTTCCTGTTCTTCCACCGAGCAGGATAATGATATCTCCCGGATCTGCATTTTCCCGGATGACGTTCCTTCTGGGAGCAGCGCCCAGTACCGCACCAATCTCCAGTCTCTTCGCCACATAACCCGGGTGATATAGCTCATCTACAAGACCTGTTGCCAAACCAATCTGATTACCGTAGGAAGAATACCCTGCTGCCGCCCCGGTACAGATCTTTCTCTGGGCAAGCTTACCCTTCAGGGTATCCTTTACAGATACCGTAGGATCTGCTGCCCCGGTCACTCTCATTGCCTGATAGACATAGCCCCTCCCGGACAAAGGATCGCGGATTGCTCCACCAAGACAGGTGGCTGCACCGCCGAAGGGCTCTATCTCTGTTGGATGATTGTGGGTTTCATTTTTAAAGAATACCAACCATTCCTCTGTCTTACCATCTATTTCTACCGGAACAATGATGGAGCAGGCATTGATCTCATCGGAGACCTCCAAATCCTCCAGCTTACCCTCCGCTCTTAGTTTCTTCATGGCCAGAAGTGCGATATCCATCAGGGAGATGTATTTGTCCTCTCTGCCCTGATATAGTTTTTCCCTCTCCTTCAGATAGCTTTGAAACGCAGCCCTAATCGGTTCGGCATAATACCCCTCTTCAATACGGATATCCTTCAGTTCAGTTAAAAAGGTAGTATGGCGGCAATGATCGGACCAATAGGTATCCAGGACACGAAGCTCCGTCATGGACGGCTCCCGTTTCTCCTCTCCAGAGAAATAATTCTGAATATGTTGAAAGTCCTCGAAGGTCATTGCTAGATTCAAAGAGCTATAAAGCTGAAAAAGCTCCTCACTGCCCATGACCCTGAAGCCATTTAGGATTGCTACATCCTCCGGCTCCTCATATTCAGTCACCAGGGTCATCGGCTTCACTTCGTCAGTTTCTCTGGAGTCCACCGGATTAATGCAATAGGCTTTAATTCTCTCGAATTCCTCCTCCGACAGATCGCCGGAGAGGATGTAGGTAGTGGCAGAACGGATGACCGGAGTTTCAGATTCATTTAGGAGCTTCACGCACTGCTCTGCTGAATCTGCCCTCTGATCAAACTGTCCGGGCAGGTATTCCACGGAGAACACCTTATCTGCGGACTCCGTAGGAAAGCTCTCTTCCATCAGAATATCTACCGGCGGCTCTGAGAATACAGTACCAAGTGCTCTCTTATAGGTCTCTTCACTTAGATTCTCTATATCATAACGAATGAGAACCCTCACTGCTTGAAGGCCCTTTATCCCCAGATAGCTTCTGAGTTCGTTTTTCAATTCCTTAGCCCTGACAGCATAGGGTATCTTTTTCTCCACATAGATCCGTCTGACTCTGCTCATATTCATACTCCTTATCTTATCGGAAGGTCTGCTTTCCCTATCATTTTCTTGCATTATAACATAACATGTCTTATAATCAAAATTAATATATGTAAATCATTTTATTAGACTGTCTAATATATTCCTGCCGCCTGCACAGCGGGAAGTTTACCGCTACAGCTAATAAAATAGTATATGGAGGTAGATTATGGATATTAATTATGAGCTCTATAAGGTGTTCTATCATGTGGCAAAAAGCTTAAGCTTCTCCGATGCTGCCGACACCCTATTCATCTCCCAGTCAGCCGTTAGTCAATCCATCAAAACCCTGGAAAAGCGGCTGAATCAGACCTTATTTATCCGTAGCACGAAGCGGGTTGCCCTGACCAAGGAGGGTGAACTGCTGCTAAAGCATATAGAACCCGCCATTAACCTGATTAGCCGGGGAGAGAATCAACTCTGCGCAGATCCCAAGAGTGGTATTCAATTAAGAATCGGAGCCAGCGATACCATATGCCGGTATTACCTGGTCCCCTACCTCAACCAGTTTCATCATATGTACCCGAATATCCATATCAAGGTGACGAATGGAACCTCCCTCCAATGTGCGAAGCTTCTGGAACGAAATGAAGTGGATGTCATTGTAACAAACTCCCCGAATTCTGCACTGAATAATATGATGCAGATCATCCCCGTGAAGGAATTCCATGATGTATTTATTGCAAATAAGGATGCCTATCCCTTGTTTGATCACCCGATTACCCTGCAGGAGCTTCAGCAATATCCCATTCTTATGCTGGAGAAGCGTACGACTACTGCTATGTATCTGCATAATCTCTTCCTGGAGCATTCACTGGATCTGGTGCCAGCCATAGAGCTGAGCAGCAATGACCTCTTGATTGATTTGGCAAGGATAGGGCTTGGAATTGCCTTTATCCCCGATTTCTGCATTCTGGAGCCGGGAAATCTGGCAACGCTTCAGACTACTCAGGAGATTCCCTCCAGAATGCTGGTAGCCGCCTACAATAACGACATTCCGATTTCCGATGCAGCAAAATACTTTATTGACAGTCTTACGATATAAGGCTGATGCACTTGTAACTTTCTGCTAGTAATCTACCGACCTATTAAGGGAGCTATTCAACCAAGTCATATCCTGGCTGAAAGCTCCCTTTTACATATCTATGTAATGCTCATATTCTTTGTACTTAGGTTAGTTCTGTATTCTGTGTGCTGACACTGAGTTCTGTATTTCTGTGTACTGACAACTGAGTACTATATTCTTTGTGCTGAGTTCTATGTAGGCTGATGAAATCCCTCTGCATATCTGAATTTCTTATTGAACTCCGGTATGTCACCTGTCTTCTTCCTCCAACCATCCGATTCCTGAACCTCCAGTTCCCGGAAGGAGCACGGGATTCCTTTCGCCTGCAGCGCATTCACTGAATCCATCAAGTGGAAATGAAGATGCGGTGATGTGGAATTACCGGTATGACCGACCTTCCCAAGGTAGTCCCCTTCTCTTATCCTCTGTCCAAGCTTCACAGAAATAGTTCCGGGATGTAGGTGCGCATAAAGGCTGAAGCAGTTATCATGCTTTAATATAATATAATTACCTCCGATTGAATGAAAATTGAACTCATTTCCTGACTGCTGGGATAGCTGCCGGCTGATACGAGAAGACCTTCTGATTATCTTCAGGTAATCGATAAAGGGATGTAAACGTGTGGGTTCCTTTACGTCAACCTTAACCTCAACCACTTCTCCATCCAAGCAAGCGTGTATATTCTCTCTCCAGCAATAACAGCTTTTAATCGGTATGCCGACCAGGCAATACTTCAGAGTAGAGGATTTGAACGGCTTTCCCTTTTGCAGCTTCAGAAAATCATAAGCATATCTTTGCCCAAACTGATCCGTTCCATGGCTGGGTATCCTCTTGGCGGGTGTATTCATTGCGACCCATTCTCCTCTTAAAGGAAAATCTACAACAATCGCATCCTCTAATTCTCTGTCATACATGATCCTAGCACCTCCTGAATGTTAATATGTAACATACTTTAGCATTAATTTCCACCTTGTGTCAATCGATAATACGAAAAAAGCGGATTCTGAGAATCCGCTTTGTTAATATAAATACAACTAATTCATCCCGCAATCAGCTGAGTTCCTTCAGTCTGCGTTGAATTACCTTATTATAGTTTAAAACCTTTCTTTCATATTCCTCATTCATGAACTTCGAGGTAATCATAAAATCCGCCGTAGCCCGGTTATTGGCTACCGGTATGTCATAAACCGCAGCGATACGGAGCAGTGCTTTCACATCGGGATCGTGGGGCTGTGACTCCAGGGGATCCCAGAAGAAAATTACGAAATCAATATTGCCCTCAACAATCCGGGAACCAATCTGCTGGTCACCACCGAGGGGACCACTATTATAAGCCCTTACGGGTAATTCTGTTTTCTCTGCAATTAATCTGGCCGTGGTTCCTGTTCCGCAGAGAAAATGATTCTTTAAAATATTCTTGTTGGTGTCCACCCATTCTACCATTTCCTGCTTCTTGCTATCATGGGCAATTAAAGCGATGTGCTTTTGTTTTTCAATCTTAAAGCTGATATATTCATCCTGTAACATCCTAATCCCTCTTTCTATTCATTGTATCTCACTCATTTTATGTATACAGAGCTTGCTTTCTATTCTTATCATATCGGATAAGGGCTGTGATTGCAAGACAGTTTCTCATATCCCATAATATTTTACTCTACTCTAGCATCGATCAAAGTCTCATATATGAATTACTGTATAGAAAAAAATCCAGTCCGACAGGTAATTCTTACTTCTAGTTCTGGAAGCAGTAAGCTCCGGTCTTGCTACTTCTATCCTCTGATCTTGGCGTGGTCCAGCTTCGCTGGACACACTGCGCACCTCTAGAAAGAGAGCGTATGGCCTTCCCGCCATACGCTCTCCTTTTAGCCATATATTTTAAGAAGTTAGTTGCTTAGCTGCTCCAGGCGTTCAGTTACCTGTTTCATCATATCCTTATACTTCTCAAGCTTTGCTCTCTCCTCCGCCAGCTTACTTTCCGGAGCCTTATTCACGAAATTCGGATTGGAAAGCATACCATTGACGCGCTTCAGCTCTCCCTCCAGCCGTTCCTTCTCCTTCGTCAATCGCTCGATCTCTTTCTCAATGTCAACCAGATCCGCAAAGGGTATATAGATGACTGCACCGGGAATTACGGTGGATATGGCATCCTCACTGATGCCGGACTTATCCTGCTGTATGATAACCTCACTTGCGTAACCAAGAGTTGCAAAGAACACTTTACTCTCCGTAAAGATCTCCCTGATCTTCTCGTTATCAGAAACCACAATCACGGAAGCCTTCCTGCTCGGAGGAACATTCATGCTGCTGCGGGCGTTACGGATGCCCTTGACTGCTTCCTTGATCAGCTCGATGCTTTCCAGCTCCTTATGAAACTCCCATTCCGGCTGGTAGGAAGGCCATGCTGAAATCATGATGGAATCTGCTTCCTTCTGTCCGGACAGCTCCTGAAGCTTACAGTAAATTTCTTCTGTAACAAAGGGCATATAGGGATGGAGCAGCTTTAAGGAGGTGGTCAGTACATGCTTCAGAGTCCAGAGGGCAGCTGCCTTTGTTTCATCTGTCTCACTGTATAATCTGGGCTTCACCATCTCGATATACCAGTCACAGAACTCCTCCCAGATGAAATCATACACCTTCTGCAGTGCGATACCCAGCTCGAAGCTCTCCAGATTATCGGTTACCTCCTTCACCAGGGCATTGGCCTTGGCTAAGATCCAGCGATCCGCTCCGGTCAGGAGTCTCACATCAAGCTCTTCGGTCATTTCTGCCTTCTCCAGATTCATCATGATGAAGCGGGAAGCATTCCAAACCTTATTTGCAAAGTTTCTGCTGCTTTCAACTCTCTCCCAGTAAAAGCGCATATCATTTCCGGGTGCATTACCGGTAATCAGGGAGAATCGCAAAGCATCTGCACCATATTTATCAATTACCTCCAGGGGATCAATCCCGTTACCAAGGGATTTACTCATCTTGCGGCCCTGGGAATCTCTTACCAAGCCATGGATCAATACCTTATGGAACGGCTTCTCACCCATGTGGGCATAACCGGAAAATACCATACGGACTACCCAGAAGAAGATAATATCGTAACCGGTTACGAGAACATCGGTCGGGTAGAAATAATCCAGATCCTCCGTCTTCTCCGGCCAGCCTAGGGTTGAGAACGGCCATAATGCAGAGGAGAACCAGGTATCCAGAGTATCCTCATCCTGACGAAGATTGGTGCTGCCGCATTTCGGGCATCTGGAGGGCTCTTCCTCCGATACAATCACCTCACCGCAGCCATCACAATAATAGGCCGGAATGCGGTGTCCCCACCAGAGCTGTCTGGAAATACACCAATCACGGATGTTATCGGTCCAGTTAAAATAAATCTTATCAAAGCGTTCGGGAACGAACTGAATGTCTCCTGACTTCACAGCCTCTACTGCCGGCTTAATCAGCTCCTCCATCTTCACAAACCACTGAGGCTTTATCAGGGGTTCCACTGTGGTATGGCAACGATCATGGGTACCTACGTTATGGTTATGGCCTGCTACCTTAACCAAAAGTCCCTGCTCCTCCAGCTCCTTCACGATCAGCTTCCGGGCTTCGTAACGGTCCATACCTGCATATTTGCCACCATTTGCATTGATGGTAGCATCGTCATTCATGACATTGATTTCAGGAAGATTATGCCTCTTTCCGACCTCGAAGTCATTCGGGTCATGAGCGGGGGTAATCTTAACTACACCGGTACCGAATTCCATATCCACATACTCATCGGCAACTACAGGGATTTCCTTGTTCACAATAGGCAGAATAACCTTCTTACCAATCAGATGCTTATATCTGTCATCCTCCTGATGAACTGCAACCGCAGTATCACCCAGCATGGTCTCCGGTCTGGTGGTAGCAACCTCCACATAGCCCTCACCTCCGGCAATCGGATATTTGATATGCCAGAAATGACCTGCCTGCTCCTCATATTCTACCTCTGCATCAGAAATTGAGGTCTTACAAACGGGACACCAGTTGATGATTCTAGATCCCTTATAGATATAGCCCTCCTCATAAAGCTTTATAAAAACCTTCGTAACTGCAGCGGAGCAGCCCTCATCCATCGTAAAGCGCTCTCTGTCCCAATCACAGGAGGAGCCCAGCTTCTTCAGCTGTGAGATGATTCTTCCGCCGTATTCCTCTTTCCATTTCCAGGCCCTTTCAAGAAAACCCTCCCTACCCAAGTCAACCTTCTCGATTCCTTCCTTGCGGAGCTGCTCGATTATCTTGACTTCGGTGGCAATGCTGGCATGATCTGTGCCCGGCTGCCATAGGGCGTTATAGCCCTGCATTCTCTTATGGCGGATCAGAATATCCTGCATCGTATTATCCAGAGCGTGACCCATATGAAGCTGCCCGGTAATATTCGGCGGGGGGATCACAATGGTAAATGGCTTTTTACTTCGATCTACTTCTGCGTGAAAGTAGTTATTGTCCACCCATTTCTGGTATAGCTTCTCCTCAATCTCTTTGGGGTCATAGGTTTTAGCGAGTTCCTTTTCCATGGTATCTCTCCTTCTCTTAGCATATCGGCGCTTTCGCCGGTGTGATCCTTAAATAATTTCAAATTAAGCTGTTTATTATGGTTCAGTTTGCGGCTTATTGTACGGCTTATTTTGCGGCTCCTTCGTGATATCATTCCAAATCCACTGTTCTTTTGAGTATTAGGAATTCTCATACTTTTTATCAATAAAAAAGGCCCTTCGACGCAAAGGACGAAGAACCGTGGTACCACCTTTATTCTTGGAGCTGAGGTTTTTTGAGACGTTAAGTGAATATGCTTGTTTTTATGGTAACGCTCATTATTCCTGCTGCCAACTTATTTGTCTGTAACGGGACTTCCCGACAACTCCTACGCACCCTAAGGCTTCAGAGCTGCTGTTCAGGAGCTACTGCTGGAAGCTTGCTTCGGACCACCTTTCAGCCGGTGGGCGATCCTCTCTGATAAGCTCTGCTGTTCCATCCCTCTCCATCACTACATTTCACTTTATGCGAATTTAGTTATATACTATGCAAAGTTCCTTCTTATGTCAAGTGTTTTTTAATATACTGTTTGACCTTTTTACGTATACCCTATCCTATCTCCTCTCCTCTACTTATCATTACATTTGTTTTCTTACGATCTTATATTCATCATAATACTGGTAGTAGGGACAGTTCTGAAAGGACCTTGTGATAAAACGTTCCATCTCGTCCTCATCCAAATCTGCTTCACACACATAATAATCATATTCCTCATCGTATACAAAATTATTGCAGCTCTCACAGTTGATGCTCTGTGCCATGGGCTCCCTCCCTGTGAATTATTCCATAAATTTTTCATTTCCTATTAACCAAAGCTATTGATCGTTAGTAACATTCCCATCGCCATATACCGGTATCGTATCTCCAAGATAAGTAGGCTTCGGTTTCAGGATCACATAGAAGAAATCTTTGATTCTTGCTGCCATTTCCCTAAGCTCCCGATAGGTCTGCCCTTGATACTGCCACGGATCGGAGGTCACACCGTATGCATCAAGCCCCAAAGCCCTGGCGACATATAAGGCTCGGTACATATGATACCTCTGCGTTACAATGATAACCTTCTTGGCTTCAAAGACGTCCCTGGCACGGTACATACTCTCATAGGTGGAAAAACCGGCGTGATCCATGAAAATATGCTCGGAGGGAATTCCCCTTTCCATCGCATAGGCCTTCATGACATTCACCTCATCATATTCCGCACGACCATGATCGCCGCTCATCAGCAGACGATCAGCAGCCCCGGCCTGATATAGTTCAATCCCCTGGTTCAGTCGGTCAGCCAGCATCCTGCTGGGCCTATCATTCTCCCATACTCCTGCCCCCAAAATAAGGATACAATCTGCCTGAAGCTCAGTCGCTTCCTCCGGAGTCAGAATCCTTTCCTTTACGGTTGCCTTCATATACAGGTTAATTGTAAGAATAACAATAATTAACAGAACTACACCACAAATAGCGGCTCCTATGAATAGGATTATTTTTCTTTTTAATTTGTTTTTATTCATTCTATCACCGAAGCATTCGAATAGGAACTCCCCTTCAGCCTGTGAAGCAATCCGTACTACCGTTGAGTCTCCTACTGTCCTGATCTCTATTCCTGTTCTTTGTCCCTGATTTCTGTTCCTGATCTCTATTACCTAATCTGTGTTCCTGTTCTTTGTCCCTAATCTCTATTTCTGTAGCTTGTATTGCTTCAGAAGGCGGGTTGCAGCCTCCTGACAATCCGGATTACTCCTAAGGATTGTGTTGATCTGCTCCATTGCTTCTTCCCTTTGCTTGTTATTTAATTCAATCCTCTCTCTTAGCTTCTGTCTGCGGACATTGAGACGATGTCTGACCTCAACCATCTCTCGGTTATCAAGGATTGCCGTTGGCTGATAAATCCAGATTTCAGAATCAGCAATGCCGTATTTCTTAAGCTCATGGATTAACTCATTATGATAAAATTCCAGTAGCTCCGTATTATTCTGATATCTCCGGGCTGCATCCTTTAATTTAATGAATTCCTCCCAGGATGCTTTCAGATGATTATAGTTATCCACCATATACTTATTATAGGCATAATCCAGGTAATTACGGTTATTTACGGACTTCAATTTCACCTTATTCATCAGCAGAATTTGACGGTTCTGCTTCAGCTCTGTCACCTTAATGTCATGTACATTCTTCCTTGATTCAAGATAGATATAGATGGTCGAACCCATGCCCATCAGCACCGTCAGTAGAAAAGGTAGGGTCATATCCGCTCCGGAGGTACTACTCAGCAGAACAAACACTCCAAACAATAGAATTACGATGATGCAGGTGGTAATCGCGAGCCCCTTTAAGAAGGAATGCCTTTTAGCAATCTCCTCCTCTTCGAATATCAGCCTCTGCTTCTCCTGCTCCAGCTGCTTCATATCCTCCTCAATCACCTTCTGATATCGTTCACTTTCCCTCAGGGCTTCCATTTCTCTGGGTAGTGTTATCTCATAGTGCTCAAACAGTCGGTATTGTGCATCCGTGATGCTTGACTCCTTCTCTCTATGCTTCTCCCGCTCCTTGTTCAGGTTGATAATCCTGCGTGCAGCATCCTCCAGGTTCTCCCGTTGTTCTCTGGGAATCATGTCTATCTTCTGCATATCTGTCAGATAGGAGCTGACCGCCTGATATTCCGCCTTAGCCTCTTCAATTTGTCTGAGGTTCTCTGCAATCTGTTCGCAATTGTCTCTGATGGTTGCCAGTTGTACCGTTTTCGTACTGATTCGGGAGGATTTCCCTAATTCGTTGGAGAACTGTGCAGAAGCTTCTTTCTCAATACTAATCTCTGCATTGCTTCTGCTTTTTTTGCCTAAGGTTAATTTTGATAACCATCCCATGTTTTATCTCTCCTGTACCAGCCATTCCTTTGCCTTCTCATAATCTTCAAAAAAATGATAGACGAATTTGTCTTCTACATAGCTCTGTAATGCCTTTTTGATCAATTTCCTGCCTTCTCTATCCAATCCGATAAAGGCCACCTTAAGAATTTGGCGCTCCACCTTCCACAATCCATTGGCAATCATCTCCGCGATATCCTTCTCCACCAGTGTTTCATTCAGATTGACTGCCAGAAACGCCGGAGTCGATGGCCTACGGATTATTTCCAGATCCTTCAGGAATTTATCCCTTACGATATCCTTGTGGATGGATAGTGCATCCAATTGCTCAAACCATATCTGCCCACCACCATAGTACATGGCAAAGGATTCCCGGATAATCAACCGATCCCTATCAATGAATTTCATTTCATGCCTCCATATCAATTATATCTGTCTGAGGGAAGCCATCCAACCCTCCAGCATTTCATCAATTCTTCTTCGGTACTCGTTTAATCTTCCGTCTGCTTTCAAGTTCTTTATCTGATTAAGCTTTTGAATTCCTTCACTATCGGTTGCCTGTGAATAAAGCTCCTCTACGGTGAGTAGTATCTCCTCACAAAGCTCATTCCCTATCCCGTATTCCTCCGCCTTCTCATGGAACTGATCCATTCTGTTGCTTAATTTCAGCGTATATAGATATTGCTTTGCACTTTCCAACCTGCGATTACGTTCATAGGCCTGGCGGAAGGCTTCGGAAGCTTCAAAAAGCCCCTTGCTATGGATGCGGGCAACTGCGAGATTATGAAGAATATCCCCATACTCCTCCGGTGTCATGTCTTCCGCTTCCTTTGAGTTCAACAGCTGTTCGTATTCAATGGCCGCTTCGGAATACTTTCTGTTCTTTAGATAACTGAAGGCACGGAGACTGCTTCTTTTCAGCGGTGTCATTCCATTCACTTCATCCACAGTTTTAATCAGTCGCTTAATCTCCGACTCCGTATAATAATCCGCGCTGCAAAGAATTGCCGCGAGTAGTGTCTTAATGTCCGCACTCTGATCCTTGAGGAGCTTTAGCTTCTCAGCACGGGCAGTAAGTCCAAGCTCCGTCCCGATCCATTCAAACAGAGCATAGGAAAAGGTGTCCGGGCCGATGAAATAAATATGGCTTTCGATATAATAGCATAATTCTTCAATGGTGTAAATTCTGACTCCTGTAGCGTGAAAAACAAAGGGTCTCTTCGTTCTTAATCCGCTGCATAATATCAGTGTTCCCATAGGAGGTATCCTCATTTCTTTAAATATTGATCGTAAATTCCCATACCTGATCCGTGGGCTGATAGAACTCCCCGAAGCCCAAGTCGGTTATCCTTATTTGGGCAACAGTTCTTTCCATGAAGGTAAGCCGGATGCCCAGTCTTGTCATCCGGTCCGGACGTCCCGGGAGGGGAGGATTTAGTCGTAGCCTTTCTCTGATGGTTTCCCTCTTCATTATATTCTTTATCACAAGCTCCAGCTCCGGTTCTCCCATGGGAATTACTTCGATTTCCTTATCTACCTCATACCAGGGAACCGCAGCATCTGTCAGAAGCAGTTCCCTCACCGCCGCATCCTTGTAGACCTTAAGCCAGACAGAGCTTACTAACATCTCATTATTCAGGAGAATAATATCTCCCAGCTTCTTATCTCCTGAGAGCTCCTTCGCCGCATAGCAGGCACCCTTCGTATAGAGATTCTGCCCGAGGAATACGCGCCGCCCGGCACAGAGCCCCCGGATGACCTCTTCCGCCCAGCTGCCAAAAAAGCCCTTACCTGTAAAATAAATCGTAGATACAATCTGCTTGAACAGTACGGTATTGGCGATATTCTCAAAGGTGTATACGGGATCAATCCCCTTCTGCTTCAGCATATCATAGCTTAAAATATCCGTAAATTCCTGCTTCTCTATCCCTGCAATCATCGGGACCGCTCTCCGGTTAATGCTGATTTGGTAATAGCTGAGACTGCTTTCACTAAAGTCAAAAAGTCCGACGTCATTTACCCATAGAGATCTGTCCTGGCTGAGCGCATAATACATATAGGCTCCGGTATGGCTCATAATCACTGCCCGGTCCTTCTCCAGACCCAACCGGTATAAGGCCTCATAAACTCCTTCCACAAGCCTAGGGTCAGTCTCACTTAGTGTAACCACCAGCTTTGTAATCGTCTCTGTCGGGAAATAGTTCTTAATCAACGTAAGTGATTTCCTTAGGAACTTCTCCATCAGCGTTATCGCTGAGAAGGTTTGCCCAAAAATCTCCGTCTCTTCCCCTGTTTTCAGCTTCATGAGGAGCTGATCAAACAGAATGCCGTTTCCTGCCTGTGCACAGCTCAAGGCTTCATTTCCAAAGCTCCAGAGCTTCGTTTCATGATGAATGCACAAAACAGTAGGAATTCTGCTGTTTTCCTCAAACTCATCCGTGCTGACCGGTATGGGTTCAAAGGCTTTATAGCTATAACAACTGATCTGTGTAATGTCATCACACAAATCATAGCCCACAATCAGTTTTCGCTGATTTTCCATAGCTCCTTCTCCCCTTCCCTCTGTCCGTTATAAAATTGGTGTAAAGCAATGCTCCATGATATATTCCGACTTCACATAATGCTCCATCATATCAATTACAGTTTTCTCATCCTGTAATTCACGGGCCAATAACATCAGGTTGATCTGATTATATTTTGAATCCTCCTCTGAGGAGGCCTCCCGGTTATTACGAACCTGATCGGTGTCGGTGACCCTTACCTTCCCATCCGCTTCCTCCGTAATATAGTATTCTAAAACCTCATTATAAAACAGGAGGAATTCCTTTACATGGATTCCCAAGTAGGTATTATGAAGCCTCTCCGTAATAAATTCTGTCTCCGAATGCTCCTTACGTAGCCGGTAGTGAAGATATACCCGATAGCGCGGATCTGTCTTATGCTCAATGAAGAATTTATCTGCCAGACGACCGGACAGCTTGAGGGAGGAGGAATACTCCGTGAAGAAGGGTAGCATGATCCCTTTCTTCTCCAAGCGATGGATGTGGTAGCCTGCAAAATCCAGTTCCCCGCTATTTTGCTTCCCGGGACCGGCATGGTATTTCATCCAGGCCAGCAAACAGATTTCATTCTCCTCATAATTCAATTCCCTTCTCATCACCGGAAAGAGCTCTTCACTGATCCTACTGTCATGGACCAGGTAGCGGTACCCATGATAGGTCAGGTATGCCCGGATTAATTTATGATTCGAGACACTCCTGTAATAGCTGGCAAAGATGGGGAAGCTGTCCTGCTCATTCCCTTCAGTGAACAGCTGCTGTGCCAGCAGTCTTTCCTCCAGTCTGTTTTTTTCCAGCTCAAAGCCTTCCGCTGACCTCCATAAAAGATATAACTGATCCGTAGGGCCTACATAATATCTGATCATATAATTTAGAATGGTATCATCATATTTGCCCTGGGAATAGATATACCAGCAGAGTGAGGTTAAGAGCTCCTGGCTGGCTTCCTCCTCTGTATGGTTAATTAAGGCGGCACAAAGCCTGACCAGACGTTTCACAGAAATCCCCTCATAGCCATAGCACTTCAGTGCTTCCAGTACCTGTTTATAATGCCCTCGGATCGTCAGATATTCCATGAATCGAATACGATCCTGTTCTTTCACGGCTTTTAAATTAAGCTCATTGAGAAAGGTCTCCAATAGCTCTTCATTATAATTATCATAATAATAATCAATCAAATCCACCAGGCAGGCAGTCCGATAATCCTCTCTCAGTCCCTGGATATTCAGCACCCGCCGTCTGGTGTTCATAGCCTGCTCATTCATGGTCCGGTCATGATAATACCGATCAAAGAGATGCAGAAGTAGCATCGGATGCCCTAGGTACTCCAAATCCAGATATTCCTTCTCCTTCATCGAGAATAGAGGGCGAAGCTCATACTCCACGGATACAGTATAGCGGTTTCCGAAGGAATCCAGAAAGAATAGATCCGTCTCCTTCGAATACAGCTGGATGTAAGCCTTCCCATCAATCAGAGGAACGCATTCCTCCTCCCTAAGCTCCCGATGGTTCACGGATACTGACACCATATTGAAATTGCTGCAATATATTTCATGGGTAAAGATGACATAGGGAAGATGCGTGGCCATCTCTGTCCGGACAGCGCTGTTCTCCAGAAATTCACGATACAGCACGGCCAGATTCGGACTAATATTATGGGCCTCCAGTTGTTTTAGGGCAAATACCTCCATCCGCTTATAATAGCTCCGGTAAATTGTACTGATTTTATCCCTGTTCTTAATAATATTCGCATACAGGAAAGCCCTCTTTCGATCGTTTAGGCTGCTGTTGTAGATAAAATACAACATCACCGGTTCAGCCAACAGCTCCTCCATCTCTTCCTCTGCCGAATAGACATAATACTCATACAGCTCCGTAATGCGAAGCTGTGCCTCGACACCCATACGGAACCATATAAAGTACTTCGGTGATTTCTTCAGTCCCTTAATCAGCAGACAGCAAACGGCTGACAGAATTTCTGTTAAATGATACCTGTGGTATAGGGTTGCCAGCCCCTGGAATATTAAGGGGTGAAAGGTCTTCCTCCGGTTAGCCAGATAGGTATATTGGAGCGCTAGCTCCTTTGATACCAGGTTGTTTTTTATGCCGAAATTCATGACCTGAATTTCAAAGCGATTGAGGTCCTTCAACTGGAAGGGCTCCTCCTCATAAACCATCAGTGCCTCATAATACAGAATTGGGCTCCGGCAGCCTGCCTCAAACTGTTCTTTGATATCATTCAGCTTCAGGCTCTTGTTCTTCTCGTAACGCTTATCGGTGTAAAGTAAAAGCCATAGAATTCGCCAATCCGAATGACCGCTGCTATAGTAGCGGCGGATGGTGTCCGTAGCATTCCGGATGATTGTCTCATCCTTATGATAAAGTGCCTCCAGATAAAGGTAGGTGCAATAATATAGTGCTGAGGTCTTCTTCAGGGCTAGCTCTTCCTTGGATAACTCGGAAAGAAGCTGGCCGGCAGCCTTATTCTTCCCTGCTACTAAAGTCAGATGCATATTGATCAGCTTGGACTGAAATCCTCCATCCGTCGCCCCCCTTAAGGCTGCTTCTGCTGCTTCTGTATACTGGGTCGGATTCTTATGATCAAATCTAAGCTCAAGGTAGTTCCTCGTCAGGCGATAAGGAAGCCTTCTTTCGTCGGCAGTCTGTCGAGGATCGGTCCGCCTCTCAGGCTGATAGCTGCAGCATAGCTCCACGATGATTGTCTGATATACTGTCTTAATGAATATCCTTCCATAATGATTCCCCGGCTTCATATTGCGAGGAGCCACCACAAAGGAAATCTGATGGGTATTTCCGATAAATCGATCAGCCCATACGAACTTTTGCTCCAGCTGGATAAAAGAGGCGTCCGTACTGACTCTGATTTCTGCATACCCCCAGTGATTCTTAGTTAGAATCAGCTTATCCATAAACTCCTCATCAGAAACCTGATAGGATAAAATGGTTTTATCTATACTCAGCTCTATTTTTGATTTTTTATTAATTGCAATCAGGAATTCCTCCAGGGCCTGACTGGTAGAAATATTTTTTAACAGCTGGTGATAAATCTCTTTATATCTGCTGTCATTTCCCAGAATGACGCGCACAAAATCCTCGGAACGGAATACCTTCTTCGCTTCAGTCCAATCCATTCTTGCTAAATTTGCAAACTGAAACAGGTCCTTCACCTTACCCAGGGAGGTGATGCAATAGGGTGCTTCGATCTGTGCATGGAGCTTCAGCTTCCGCTCTCCGCAGTCGCTTACAATGGTAATCTCCTCCTTAAGGTCATCCCCCGCCTTTAGGTAGGTGGCATCTAATCGATAGCAGATCCTGTTTTCAGGACCGCAAAAGGTGGTGTATTCAAAGATAAGTAATCTGTGGGAGGAATAGAGAACACCCTTCATCGACCTACCTGCACTGTTACTTATGGTAAAGCTTCCTTCGTATATCTTTCCTGCTTCCACGGTAATCTGAAGCTCATCTTCGGACAGGCAAAGCGTAGGGAGCTCGTATTCAAAATCACCCTTAGCAAAGCGCTCGATTTTTTCCCTCAATTTATCACCCCATGTCATTGCATTTTTCGTAAAAAAGATATAATATGTATAATAATTATACTCGATATAGGAAAAAAAATCTAGTACATGTCGAAATCCGTAGGTCGTATTCACTACAATATTTTGTGATTTATGATGGCTGAGGCACTTGAATTGGTATAAAGCTGTCCCCGGACATGTAGTTCGGACCAGGACTTAGAAAAATGTAGAAAGGGGTATAGATATGATTAGGCATTCGGATCATTTTCATGGCAGTGATTTGGAAACAATAGAGAAGGTGTATGGTATTCGGAAGGAGGACATCGTCAGCTTCTCCGCCAATGTCAACCCCCTCGGCATTTCTCCGAGGCTTCGAGCCTCCCTCTCGGAACGGATTGACGCAATTATGAGCTACCCGGATCGGGAATATAGCTCCTTAAGAAAATGTATCGCTGACTATGTAAAGGCTGAGGCTGGTGACATCATCGTAGGGAATGGTTCTACTGAGCTGATTTCTCTGTTCATCCAGATCAGAAATCCGAAGAAAGCTCTGATTGTAGGCCCAACCTACTCGGAGTATGAGCGGGAGGTAGCTCTGGGCGGCGGCTGCACTCTTTACTATAGACTGGAGGAGGAAAATCAATTCCTTCTGGATATTCCCTCACTGGAACGGGAGTTAACCTCCGATGTCGAGCTATTAGTGATTTGTAATCCGAACAACCCGACCTCCTCAGCCATCACCAGGAGTGATATGCGTAAGATTCTGGACATCTGCAAGCGGAAGGGCATCTTCGTCATGGTGGATGAAACCTATGTGGAATTTGCAGAGGATGTCCAAAAGATCACCTCTGTCCCTCTGACTGGCTATTATAATAACCTGATTATTCTTAGGGGCATCTCGAAATTCTTTGCCGCTCCCGGTCTTCGCTTGGGCTACGCAATCTGTGGAAACGCGGATCTATTAAAGGAGATGAATCAAAGAAAGAATCCCTGGACGATCAACAGCCTGGCTGCCATCGCCGGTGAAATCATGTTTATGGATGAGGATTATATTCGGGAAACCAGAGCTCTGATTGCGAGGGAACGGAGTCGTATTTGCACAGTGCTTAGCTCCTGTCCGAACGTGAAATGCTTTACACCAACCGCTAATTTTGTACTTGTAAAAATATTAAGGGAGGATATCACCTCGATGGATCTCTTCGAGGCTGCGATAAAGAAGGGCTTCATGATCAGAGACTGCTCTACCTTCCCCTTCCTGAACAATAAATTCATCCGTTTCTGCTTTATGCAGCCCGAGGTAAATGATCAGCTGACAGAGATTCTTTTGTCCGTATTGAATTAATTGGAATACCCTAGTCCATGGTATGGCACTCATCCTAGCACAAATCACCGGAGAATACTTATGTTCCTTGTACATAAGTACTCTCCGGTTTTTCTCTTGTAGAAGGTATCTATCAGTAAGTCGAAATATGAAAATAATTGAAACAAAAAATATATTGACTAAACTTTCTGTTGTGATATAATACATAAATCATTAGGTGCCTAAATAATTAAAACGAGCTTATCACCTGCTGCTCGTTTTTGGCGGAAGGAAAAGAGGTATATGGAGAACAATGATGTCAAGCAGCTGATTAATAATTTTTCAGAGATATTTAAACTAACACATCAGCTATCCTATCAAAGCATGGATAAAATGAATATGTACCCGGGACAGCCAAAGCTCCTGGCTCTGATCCGATATCATGAAGGGCTCACCCAGAAGGAGCTGGCCTGCAAGAACTATGTCAAGCCCTCCACAATCACCGGAATGCTGAATAAGCTGGAGGCCAACGGTTATGTCTACCGGGTTTCGGATGAAGCAGATAAGCGGATCATGCGGGTATACCTGACTCCGGAGGGACGTCATCTGGCGGATCAGGGAGAAAGATTTTTATGTAGAATGACTGAGCAAATGTTTCACGGATTTACCGAGGATGAGCTGAAAACCTTTATCCGATTATCGGATAAAATCAAGGCGAATCTTCAATGCAATGAAAAACCCTAACTTATACGGGGATACTAAGAATGAAATCATGAACATAAAGGAAAGGAAGCAACATGCTAAAAATATTGAAATACTTAAAAAAGTCAGCTGTCGCATTGGTATTTGTCACCATACTGCTTGTCCTTCAGGCTTATTGCGACCTGTCATTGCCTAACTACACCTCAGAGATCATCAATATCGGAATTATGAAAGGCGGTATCCCGGATGCAGTGCCAAAGGTAATCCGCGCTTCCGAGATGAATAAGATTCTGATGTTTACCAATGACTCCGACCAGGAAGTCCTACTGAACAACTATACCCTCCTGGAAAAGTCCACAATGGGGGAAAAGGAGTATCAGTCCTCTCTGAAGGAATACCCCCTACTGAATACAGAAAGCCTGTATTGCTGGAATAAACAAGAAAGAGACCGGCTGGAGGATATCTTCACCATACCCATGACAATGCTGTATGGTATGGAATACGGTACTTCAGAAACCTCCGGCAGCACAGATTCCTCTATGAGCTCATTTCTTCCTCCCGAAATGGCAGGAAGCAATGTGGATATGACCGCCGCTCTTGCAGCCATGTCTCCCGAGGAAGCTGCAACCCTGATAGAGCAGATAAAGAATGGCATAAGTCAAATGCCTGAAATGATGCTGGAAGGGGCAGCCGCCTCCTATATTAAGGCTGAATACAAAGCCATCGGAATTGATGTCGGTAAAATGCAGACGAATTATATCTTAGTGGTTGGCGCCAGAATGCTTGCCTTGGCACTGGCAGCGATGGCAGCTTCCGTTCTAGTCACTCTGTTCGCTGCTAGAATTGCCGCAAAGATGGGCCGATCTCTTAGGCACCAGGTTTTTGGGAAGGTCCTGTCCTTCTCGAATAAGGAGATGGACCAGTTCTCTACTGCTTCCTTGATCACCAGAAGCACCAACGATATTCAACAGGTTCAGATGCTGATTGTTATGCTGATTCGTATTGTAATTTATGCACCCATCCTTGCCTTTGGGGCAATCTTTCGTATTGTTCAGGTAAATTCTTCGATGACCTGGACCCTTGGAGTTGGAGTCGGCGCTGTATTTGTCCTAATTATCAGTTTGCTCATCGCTACTTTACCGAAATTCAAGCGGATGCAGAAGCTGATCGACAGGATCAATCTGGTAACGAGAGAAATCCTGACCGGTCTGCCGGTAATCCGTGCCTTCAGTGCAGAGAAGCATGAAAAGAAACGGTTTGATCAGGCTAATGTTGATCTGACGAAGAATAATCTGTTCGTAAACCGTGTCATGTCTCTGATGTTTCCAGCACTGATGCTGATCATGAACCTGGTTTCCATCCTGATCATATGGGTGGGTGCCGGAAAAATAAACAACGGAACTATGCAGGTCGGTGATATGATGGCCTTCATCCAGTACACGATGCAGATCATTATATCCTTCCTGATGCTTACCATGATTTCTGTTATGCTCCCCAGGGCTGCTGTGGCAGCAAAGCGTATTGATGAGATCCTTGTTGTAGAGGAATCCATCCAAAATCCTGAGAAGGAGGAGCTATACGATATCAGCAAGAAGGGAATTTTGGAATTTGAAGATGTATGCTTCCGCTATCCCAATGCGGAGGAGGATGTCCTGTCCAAAATCAGCTTTACGGCAAAGCCCGGAGAAACCACTGCAATCATTGGAAGTACCGGTAGCGGTAAGTCTACTTTGATCAATCTGATCCCCAGATTCTATGATGTCACCTCCGGCAGAATTCTAATTGACGGTGTGGATGTTCGTAATCTGAAGCTTCACACCCTGAGAAACAAACTAGGCTTTATACCGCAGAAGGGCGTATTATTCTCCGGTACGATAGAATCCAATATCACCTTCGGCGTTCCTGATGCTTCTCCGGAAGTAGTGGCTAAGGCTGCCAGAATCGCACAGGCCTCTGAGTTTATAGAGACAAAGGCAGAGGGATATCAGGAAGCCATTTCTCAAGGTGGTACCAATGTTTCCGGGGGCCAGAAGCAAAGGCTTTCCATCGCCAGAGCAATCGCGAAGAACCCTGAAATCTACATCTTTGACGATAGCTTCTCTGCTCTCGATTACAAAACAGATTCAACACTTAGAAAGGCTCTGAAGGAAGAGCTGTCAGAAAGCACGGTATTGATTGTGGCACAGAGAATCAGCACCATCATGCAAGCAGAACAGATTCTGGTGCTGGATGAGGGCAGGCTCGTAGGTAAGGGCACTCACAGGGAGCTTTTAAGGGATTGTGAGGTTTATCGCCAGATCGCATCTTCCCAGTTATCAAAGGAGGAGTTGGAAAATGAGTAAAAAGAATCAAACAGAAATAAATCATGCAGCCCCTAAGCCTGAGAATAAATCGGGTTCAGGCGGACGTATGGGAGGCCCGATGGGCCGCCCGGTTGAGAAGGCGAAGGACTTCAAGGGAACGATGAAAAGGCTTACTCACTACCTTTCGAAATATAATATCGCCTTTCTCATGGTAATTATTTTCGCAATCGGTGGAACGGTTTTCCAGATCATCGGCCCTACAATCATGGGAGATGCAACCACGGAAATTGCCAATGGCTTAATCAGCAAAATTGGCGGCGGAACAGGGATTAACTTCGGGAAGCTAGGGAGAATTCTCTTATTGCTGATCAGCTTATATGCAATATCTTCCCTACTATCCTTTATCATGGGACTGATTACCACCGGGATTGCTCAGAAGGTTACCTATAAGCTCCGTAGAGAAATCTCCGAGAAGATTCATCGCATGCCGATGAACTATTT
>JAEYRK010000077.1 GCA_023435645.1 Bacillota bacterium | reverse complement strand
GATTATAGGTGGATCAGAATTTCATATTTGATTTTCGTCATAGCATGGATCATAGGGGATATGCGGGATAACATCAACGATGATTTTAAGTATGTTTTTATGCTGCTTGTGATAATGATTGGCATTGTCATACTGATCAAAGACCCCAGTCCAATTCGTAATATGGATGATTTTCTACATATCATGTCTGTTCCCGTGATTTTAGGGGGCATTACCTTACTCTACTCTGCAATGAATGGTATGAAGCTTTTAATGATGTGGGATATGTTTTATCTAACGATGCCGTATCTGATGGTTTTTGTCATTATCAATGTGGATCAAAATAAAGACCGAACCTTCTATTTTGACTGTTTGTTGTATGGACATATCGCATTATTTTTGTACCAATACGGCAGCATCCTGGATTTAGAGCATATCAAAATGATATCCTTTGTAGAATCCTTTTCCCCCTTTGAATCAGTAACAGCGCATATCTATACTCTGCTGTTTTATTATTACTATGTGAAAAACAAGAGGGTACGATGCCTGTTGGCATTGTTTTTCGGTATCCTATCCTATAAACGTCTTCATGTTGTATTTGCCATTGCGGTATTACTATTCGGCTGGCTTGTGAGAAGGTTTAAGAATAGTAAGCAGATGGGGACTGTTGTGAAATGGTTTTTTATCAGCTCGCCCCTCGTGCTTTATGGGCTGCTAACGGATCAATTTGCTCACTGGTTCCAAGCAACCTTTCAGGTTGATTTTGGCCAATTTACGATGGGAAGGTTTGACCAGCTAAGGGAAGTAATCACCTCTGACATTGCGAATTATGGATTGGGGAGTATCAAATATTACTTTGACATGCAGGGAGCTTATATTAACAGATTACACTGTGATATTATCCGAATCTTAATTGAAACCTCAATCATCGGGCTGGTCACCTTGGTTTATGGGTATTTTAATGTGGCAAGGAAAAACATGTATTCCTTGATTCTTATGACATTTATTTTTATGATCATGTTTACATCAACTGTGCTTAACGGATTTCTTGGATGGTTCGTAGTATTCCTCTCCATGGATGAGTTCAATCACATGGATAGCACCAATCAAAGCTCAGGGGCTATGTTATATAGGGAGGATGGAGTTCTTCGTATCAGATTTCCTTCGAATCGATAAGCCCATCAGAGTGTTTCAAAATGGAGGTGAAGGATGAAGCGTATCTGTTTCATAGTTATATTTCTATTATTAGCATTGGGTATACTGCAGGGCTTCACAGGTGACTCATCCATTTCCCTTACTGCGAATACGATTCTGATGGAACAATCAAGCTCCTATGATATTAATATTATAGGGAAAAGGCCCGGACTAGCTTATCATTGGACAAGCTCTGATAACAGGGTGGTAATAGTAAATAGCAAAAACGGGAAAATAGAAGCGGTGAATGAGGGAGAAGCATATATTAGCTGCTTCATTACCGGTAGGAAGGGTGAAAATATACAGCTTCGCAGCAGGGTTATCGTAGGAGCGGATGATTCCGGGCCACGGCTGAAGCATACACAATTAGATATGAAGCCATTTGAACAGTTTGATATTAATATAGCGAGGAAAATTAAGAAATCCAAATATCATTGGACCTCCTCCAATGAAGCAGTTGCTAGGGTTAACGCTTCTAACGGATTTGTGACAGCGATTGGTAGCGGGGAGGCGACGGTTACCTGTACGATTACTGCTCCGGACCGCCGTATCATTATTCTCACCGCAAGCATCCATGTAAGGGAAAAGGATTCAAACATTCTATGGGAGGATGACTTTCTGTCGGCAACCCTCGACCATAAGCATTGGGATTATGAATATGGGTATGTGCGTAACTGGGAGCTACAGGACTATACGAACAGTAAGGAGAATGTTTTTGTAAGGGACGGACATCTGGTAATCAAAGCGATAAAGGGCAGAAATGGAAGCTGGACATCAGCCAGTATCCATACCAATAATAAACTGGAAATCGGCAATGCCAGAGTTGAGGCAAGGATAAAGCTACCCTATGAAAACGGGGCCTTTCCAGCCTTCTGGATGTTAGGAGCAGATTATGAGGTAGATTATTACAGTCAAAGAGGACGAGCTGATACCTGGCTGGAGGCAAGGGAAATTGATATCATGGAGTCCTTTGGAAAGTCAACGCAGATTCAAGGCGGTGTATTTATCCAAGCACATCCGGGTGCTACAGCCTTAAGCCAATATGCCGGGAAATCACAGGATATTGATATCACACAATTTCATACCTATGCAGTTGAAAAAGGCAATGAAACGATTAAGTTCTATGTGGATGATCATCTATATTATACCCATGTGATTACAGATGAGGGTTTGAGGGAGCCCTTTTATCTTTTGATTAACCTGGCAGTAGGAGCAGCTGGGGGGACACCGGATCCGGGAGTTACAGAAATGGAGCTTATGGTTGATTATGTGAGGGTAAGAGCGTTGGATGGCGCGTCAGTGACAGAGGTTGAAGCAATTACACTGGATACCGATGCGTTGGTGGGAAGTGTTGGTGATGTGAACCGACTTAATGTTCATTTATTCCCCTTGGAGGCTCAGGACAGAACAGTGCTCTGGAGCTCCTCTGATCCTGGCATAGCGACAGTACATGGAGGGTATGTCCGTATGATAAAGGCAGGAACCTGCATAATTTCAGCTATTACTCCAAACGGGCGAACAGCAACAGTGAAGGTGACCTGCTATTAAATTAGGGCTTGGACGAAAGGGTATCGATATAGATAGGGGTATCAATAGGGGAGGGAGATCTATGAATAAGATCGTGATTACGAAGGTAGCAGTAATTGAGAATCGTCTGGAATGCAGCTATACAGTGGAGGGTGAATGGAAGAAGTACTTTAAGGAGACCAACACATTTTTTACCGAGTATTCGAAAAGGATTGATAGGGTCCCCCTAAGTGTAGCTGTCATCCCATTCCTGTGCAATCTGTTACCCCTTGTATGGATCTTTGATGGAACAGTGATATTAGAGGATATCGATCGGGACTTTTATGAAAGTATCGAAGACTTTAAGCAAGGGTTCATCGATATGTATCCGGAATTAACCTTCAAAGGCAGCATCTTGCCGGGGAAGATATCGGACAATGGACAGGAGACTTCCAATCAGGCAGCAGCCTTTTTTAGTGGCGGGGTAGATGCATTTAACACCCTGATCTCCCATATAGAGGAAAAACCAATCCTTGTAACTCTGTGGGGAGCAGACATTCCATTTGAGGATCAGGCTGGCTGGAAGGTGGTGGATCAGTACATCAAAGGCTTTGCCAAGGAGAAGGAACTGGAGTATGTATCGATTAAAACCTCCTTCCGTAGATTTCTAGATGAGGCTGCCCTAAGTGATTATGTAATGAGAATCACAGGGAATCATTGGTGGTATGGCTTCCAGCATGGCATTGGGGTCCTTGGTCATGGGGCTCCCTTTGCATATCAATATAAAGTAAAAACCCTCTACATTGCCTCCTCCTTTACGGAGGAAGATAGATCCACCTGCGCCTCAGATCCTTCCATAGATAATTTTGTGCGCTTCTGCGGCTGTCAGGTAATTCATGATGGCTTTGAATATAGCCGTCAGGATAAAGTCAACCGCATCAGTGATTATGTGAGAAGAACAGGAACCCCCTTGCAGCTTAGAGTATGCTGGGAGTCGGAGGGGGGCTCGAATTGCTGCCACTGTGAAAAGTGTCATCTTACCATCCTGTGCTTGTTGGCAGGGAAAAATGATCCCCGTAGCTATGGCTTTCATTACAGGGATGAGGAATTGGCCGATATGATGAAGGCCTTTCGTAGGGAGATCCATTTTACGCACCCCTCCTGCACGGTACTTTATCAGCTGATTCAAGAGGAAATGCGTAAGAATTACACAATCAATCAAGTGGATCATAGCCTAAGATGGTATTACAAAATGGAGATTAAGAAGGAGCTATCGGCTCAGAGAAGACTTCTATATCGTTTGATACGCAAAGCGAAAAGAATAGTAAAAAAATAAGCACATTGTTATAAGGAGCATAACGATTGGAGAGAAAAACAAGAAAACAATATGTAACCCTGAATATGATAGCAGGCTCCATCAGTCAAGTGATTTCAATGATACTACAGCTGATTGGGAGAACCATCTTTATACATACGCTGGGAATAGAATACCTGGGAATTAATGCGATGTTTTATAATGTCCTTATGGTGCTTTCGCTGGCTGACCTGGGCTTTGGCACTGCCATTGTCTATAGCATGTATAAGCCCTTAGCAGAAAATGATAGGGATATGGTAGTCGCCTTGATGACCTATTATAGAAAAATCTATCATAGACTGGCCATTGTCGTGGCAGTGATAGGAGTGGGGATGATTCCCTTGCTGCCCTTTGTGGTGAATGTTGAGTCGGATATCCCCTATTTATCGGTTTACTATCTGCTATATGTTGTAAATATTGTAATTTCCTATCTCATGTCCTATCAATATACAATCATTACAGCGGACCAAAAGGGCTATTTAATCACGGCCTATTCATTGATTGGATCCATTCTTCAGGCGATTGTTCAAATCATCGCCTTGGTGGTATTTAAAAACTTCATGCTGTATTTAACTGTGTTTATCCTAAGAACCTTTTTAGTGAATTGGTTCCAATCCAATAAAGCCAAGAAATTGTATCCGTATATAAAAGGGTCAAGGGAGCTGGATCTGACAACGAAGAAAAGCATATTTGAAAATGTAAAATCAATGTTTTTATACAAATTTGGCGGAATCCTACTAAATAATACGGATAACTTTATTATTTCCATGATGGTTGGAACGGCCTATGTCGGCTTCTACTCGAACTATATGACAATTATTATCACCATCTACGGCTTTACCGATATTTTCTTTAATGCGGTCACCTCCAGTGTCGGAAGCCTAAATGCCTCCGAGGATGACGATTGGAAGTTTCATATCTTTCAAGTGATTAACTTTATTAATTTCTGGATGATGACCTTTTGCTCGGTTTGCTTTTTGGTTTTATTCAATGACTTTATCACTCTGTGGGTTGGGAAGGAATTTGTCTTTGGCATGCTGACTGTAATCATTATCGTTGTCAACTTTTTCATGCCGGGCACCATTACTGCGGTATCGATTTATCGGGATACAACCGGAATGTTTAGGCAGACAAAATATGTATTTCTAATTACCGCCCTGATTAATCTGCTGCTATCTGTCCTCCTAGGGAAGCCCTTTGGTCTGTTTGGAATTCTTCTGGCAACGGCAATAGCCAGGTTGCTGACCAATATGTGGTATGAGCCATTGATACTGTTTAAGTATTATTTTAAAAAGCCACCGAGGATTTATTTTCACAGACAGGCGTATTACTGGAGCATTGCGGTTGCCTGCAGTCTGATTACCTATGGATTAAGCAGTACCATCGGTTCGGTTTCTGTAGTAAATCTGGGAATAAAGCTATTGCTTTGCTTGATTATACCGAATGGTATCATATTTGCCCTGTTTTTTCGTAGTAAGGAATGGAGCTATATCTATCAGCATGTAATCAAAAAACTAGTGGACAAGGTCATAAGGAAAGAGAAGGCTGAAAGTAACGAAATTATATAGATGGTAGGAGTTAGCTATGAATAAACTAGTCAGCGTCATTATTCCAATCTCTCATGAGGAAACACAGGCTCACCGCTGTATTGAGTCAATCCTTACGCAGACCTATCCTGAGCTGGAAATCATACTGGTAGAATATGGCTTAAGGTCCACAGGCTCAGAGCTTTGTGAAGCTTATGCGAGCAGGGATTCCAGAGTTAAAGTTATCCCCCTGGTCGGCGGTAGTCCTTCTGAGGCAAAAAATGCAGGGTTGGATGCGATTACCGGTGAATATGTATATTTTCTGGAGGGGATGGATTATGCCGTAAATACCTTAATCGAAGCTGCCTTGGGGAATGCAGTCGCAACCTCGGCAGATATGGTTTTATTTCATTATAACAAAATAGATGCGCTTGATAACCTACTATCCACTGTAAGGTTTGAAGCCGGAAGCTATGATATTGAGGATCAGAACAGAATAGATTTTATGATGAAGGAACTACTGCGAAGCAGGGCGGGCTGGGAGCTTGGGAACAGGCTCTTGAAAACAGAACTGATCAAAGGAAAAAAGCTCTCCTTCTGGGAGCATCCATCTATTCGTTCAGAGGATCGGGGATTTATATTAAGCTATGCACTTCATGTGAAACGGGTAACCTATCTGCCCGAGATGCTATATTATTACCGATTACAAAAAGGTTCAAAGCGGGAACAGTCACCAAAGGAACCGATGCTATCCGAAGCAGTTGAATTATGTAAGCTTTTGAACCATCAGATTACGGCCGCCTATGAGCTTTCTGCCGCCCTGAAAAAGAAATATCCGCTGCTGCTTTTTGGCTTAATCAATGAGCAGCTGGTCAAGCTAAATAGCTATAATTATAGAAAGGTACTAACCTCTATTGAGGATCAAAGCTATTTTAATCGCTTGCTCAGACGGATGCTTCGACATCCTGTCCTATTAATAAGATACTATGGGATAGCCAAGGGAATGGCACTCCTATTGCAATGTGCCTTTCTTTCCTCCGGGAGAGAGAAGAGGGTTGGAATTTTTGTGCTACATATGATGAATAAGCTTCTTATCATATCGGAGGTTTATCAATATAACAAACTCAGGCTGGGTTCAAAAAAACGGATTTTTCTGATTGGCTGTGAGGATTTTTGGAATCTGGGGGATCACCATATAGCAATATCAGAGCTGGAATATCTGGAGAAAACATTTCCGGATTTTGCGATCATTGAAATCACTGCTTCCCAGTATTTCGCTGTGAACCGCTTACTCCCCTTTGTGATTAGAAGAAGAGAAGTAATTTGCATGCACGGCGGGGGGAATATCGGGAACTTCTATATGCTTGCGGAACATATCCGAAGAGATCTTATGAAGAGATTCCGAAACAACGAGAAGGTGATATTTCCCCAATCCATTCATTATGATACTTCCGATTGTGCCAGGGCTGAGCTGGAGGAGGATCAAAGGAGGATAAGAAGGACCAGGAATTTGACCCTATGTACCAGAGAGCATTATTCCTACAAGCTGGCTAAGCAGTATTTTGACTGTCATGTGGTCCTAACCCCGGACATCGTATTGTTTAGTAATTATACGGAAGTCTTCAAATTCGAACGGAGAGGAGCAATACTTCTATTAAGAAATGATTTAGAGGGAGTATTCTCCGAAGAGGACAAGCAGGGAATCGAAAGGGTAGTACAACAATATACCTCTGATATCCGAAGGAATGACACACAATTAATTTGTGATATTAATATCTATGACAGAAAGGAGGTTTTGGAGGAGTTCCTTCGTAAAATAGCAGAAGCAGAATTTGTGATCACCGACCGCCTCCATGGGATGGTATTTTGTGCCATTACCAAAACTCCCTGTATTGTATTACCAAATTATAACCACAAGGTGGGAGGTGTCTATGAATGGATCTCAAACCTGGAGTATATCAAGATGATTAAGGACATGGGAGAGCTGGAGGAAGCACTGAGAAGGATCCGGAGGGAGCAAGAGCCTCTATATGACAATTCGATTTTATCAGAAGGCTTTGGAGTATTGACACAGCTGCTAAAAAGTAAGGTCAAGTAACAGGGAAACCGGATTGTAAGCACCTAATAGGATCCTTGGGGCGCCGAGGCTTTCTAATACGAAGGAGGGGAGATTATGAATGAAAAAGTAAGTGTTATTATTCCGATTTATAAAGTAGAAAAATATATTCGCCGTTGTATTGATTCCATCCTTGCTCAGACCTATCGTAACCTGGAGATTCTATTAGTAGATGACGGCTCCCCCGATCACTGCCCGGAGATTTGTGACGATTATGCCAAAATCGATCCAAGAATTCGAGTGATACATAAGCCTAACGGAGGACTTTCCGATGCGAGAAATGCGGCGCTGAAGATCTTTAGCGGCGATTATGTTTACTTCCTGGATGGGGATGACTATGTTGCCCCTAACCTAATTGAAGTTGCATTAGGGAATGCAATTGAGACCTCTGCAGATCTGGTTACCTTTAATTATTATCGAGTGGATGAATATGACAATCTATTGTCTACCAGTTATTTTAAGACAGGGACCTATGCAATAGATGATCGCAATCGAATGGATTATATTGTTAATCGGCTGACCAAGTATACCAATGGTTGGGAGGCTTGGAACAGGCTGTTTAAGGGAGATATTATACGCAGGCATCAGCTGTACTTCTGGGACAATAAAGTAATTTTTGCTGAGGACTTTGGTTTCTCCATCAATTATGCTCTGCATGTAACCAAAATCACCAGTATCTCTGACGTATTATATTATTATTTAATCCGTAAGGATTCCATCATGTCACAGGCAACGAGAGAACCCCGACTGTCAGCCTCTCTCGCATTAAGTAAGCTGGTTGAGGAGAAGATCAGCGCATCCTTTTCTGATACGAATTTGCAGAAGCAATATCCCCTGCTGTTTTATAGCATTATGTTTGAACAGCTGAGAAGCTTTACAGCGGATAATTATAAGAAGGCAATCGCAGCCATCAATGACAAGGAGTATTTTTATAAGCAAATCAGAAGGGTGGTGTTCCGCTTCCTATCGGTGCTCCGATACTATGGACTTAGAAAAGGGAGCATCGTGCTACTTCATTGTATCCTTTTACTGACGAAACGATGGGAACGGCTCAATGTATCCATTCTTAGGATGCATCAAAAGGGATGGAAAGTAAGAGAGGCCTACCAAGTAAATCGATCAAGAAAACCTTCAAAAAGGCGTATCTTCCTCATTGGTAGTGAGGATTTTAAGGACCTTGGAGAGCAGCATACAGCGATTTCCGAGAGAGAGTATCTTCAGAGGATTCTGCCGGATCATGGATTGATTGAAATCACAGCAACAGAGTATGAGGCGGTAAAAAAGCTACTCCCGTGGATCATCAAGAGAAGGGATGTCCTATGCATGCCCGGTGGGGGAAGCATCGGAAGCTATGATAGTCCTGCGACTAAGATAAGAAACGAGCTGTTAAAAAAATATCCCAAGCATCAGAAGATCATCTTTCCACAGTCCATTTCTTATGAGGCTTCGGAGGCTGGAGTCAAGCAGTTAGAGCAGGATCAAAAAATCATAAGGAAATGTAGAAATCTAACCCTATGTGTCAGGGAGAGACATTCCTACCAGCTGGCCAAGCGGTATTTTACCTGTAATATCCTATTGGTGCCGGATATCCTATTGTTTTCTGATTATAGTAAGCGGATTAATTTAAGACGAAGCGGGGCATTGCTGCTGTTACAAAATAGCGGGGAAGGAGAGTTTTCTCAGACAGACAAGCAGCTGCTGGAAGCGATTGCCAGGCAATATTCGCAGAACCTCCGGTGGAATGATCTTAGGTTAATTTCAGAGGTGATTATCTATGATAGAAAGGAAGTTGTGGAAGCCTTTATTCATAAAATTGCACAAGCGGAATATGTCGTAACGGACTGTCTGCAGGGTATGCTCCTTTGTGCGATTACGCAGACGCCCTGTATCCTTCTATCAAAGGGCAATTCCATCGTGGCAGCTGTATATGAATGGGTCTCGGAGCAGGAATATATCCTTCTACTGGAGGAGCTTGGTGGCTTTGAAGAGGCAGTTCAGAACATGATTAGAATCGATACGGCAGTATATAACAAGAAAGGAATTCATGAGGCCTTTGCTGAACTTACAATGCATTTTCAGAAAATCATGAGGTAAAATCTACAGTCATTAACTAGGTGGAAGGAGATATGCATACAGATGAATCGTACGAAGAACAGATATGAGTATATGGATTTATTAAAGGCAATTGCTATATTTTTTGTTGTTGTCTATCACTGTAATAATCTGAAGTTTGACCTGGCAGTCAGTATGGATAAAGTAAGTCTATTGAATTATTTTGCCCTATCGATTTTCAGTGTGTGTGTTCCGATCTTTTTCTTTGTCAACGGTGCACTTCTTTTCACCAAAGAGTTTCATTTAAAGGTTCATCTTCGAAAGATGTTCAATATCGTTATCCTTGTGATTGTATGGAGTATCATAACCCTGTTGCTTCTTATGCCAATCCAAAAGGAGTATTTGACATTCACTGAGTTTATTAAGGCTGTCTGGAAATTAAAGCTGGATTGGAATGACCACCTTTGGTTTTTACAAGCCATGGTAGTCATCTATTTATTTTTCCCATTGATGAAAACCTCCTACATCCATCATAAGAATCAGATTTTTTTCTTTCTGATCATTACCTTTCTTATGACCTTTGGGAATACATTTTTATCCGATGCTGTGAATGTGGTAGGGGTGATCATGGGGAAGGACAGTTTAGTGGGTAACCGTAACTTTTTTCAAGATTTTAATGCATTTCGCGGCATCTACGGATTTTCCTTCGTTTACTTTTGCTTAGGTGGAGTATTTCATGATCAGAGAGATAGATTTCGGGGGAAGAAATGGGTCGCTATAGCAGCAATTGCCATTGGGGTTGCTATGGTGCTTCTAACCATTTATGGTGTACTAATGAGTAAACATAACGGTAGGGATTATGATTTGGTATGGAATGGTTATGATACAATCCCTACGTTAATCATGGTGCTCGCTATCGTTATCTTATCCCTGGAATACAAGGGTAGCGGTAAACTATCTAAGCTCATCCAAGCTATCGGAAGAAATTCTCTGGGGATTTACTTTGTACATAGAATCTGGGGGCTTTTACTTCTCAAGTATTTTAAAGATATGCCGTTGTCCCAAACCCTTTTGACCAATCTTGTTTTTGCAATGGTTATCACCCTATTGTCACTAGGTACAGTGTTACTCTTTAAATCGATTCCGATTGTAAGAAGACTGTTTATGATATAAAGGCTTCCCTTTGTATGAATAGACGTTTCCAATGCTGTTTTGTACAGCATCCCCTTTTCCGTTAGAAAGCTATGAGGAATACAGCATGAGGCAAAAAGCGATTACGAAAAATGCGGCAGCGATGCTATTAAAAAATTACATCATTGCTATGTTCAATTTCCTTTGCAGGACCATTTTTGTTAAGACCTTAGGGGAAACATATTTGGGTGTAAATGGGCTGTTTACAAATATATTCTCCCTGCTGAGCTTAATGGAATTAGGCGTAGGAACCTCAATCATCTTTTTTTTATATAAGCCCCTGGCGGAGAATAATGAGGATGAAATCCGGGGATTGCTTGCTTTATACCGCAAATTATATACCGGCATCGGAATTACCATCGGTATCCTTGGGGTTTCCATCATCCCCTGGCTATCTGATATTGTAAATAATACGAGCCAACTGGAACATCTCCAAACAATATATTTGCTGCTATTGTCTGAGGTCGTAATATCCTATTTGTTCTCCTATAAGCGGTCCATCCTGGAGGCTGACCAGAAGAGCTATTATATCGCCCTGATCGATGCTGCGGTTGCAATTTTGACTAGTATATTACAAATGCTCGTACTGCTGGTGTTTCGCAATTACTTGTTATATCTTTCCCTGTCAATTTTCCGAAACTTTATATCCAACGTGATCATACAAGAATTTGCAAACAAAAGGTATCCCTATCTCTTACTAAAAAAAGAATATAAAATCACAGCGGCACAGCGAAAGCATATTTTTTCCCGAACCATGGCTGCATTTTCCCATAAGCTGGGCGGCATCATCGTATACAGTACCGATAATATTTTGATTAATTTCTTGCTAAATTTAGAGATAGTAGGTCTATATTCGAATTACACTGCCATCATTAACATGATTTATTTGCCCTTGGCCCAGGTTTTTAATTCCATGACAGCGTCAATTGGGAATTTGAAGGCGGTGGAGGAGGATAGAAATAAGGCCTATATCAACTTTGGCAGAGTGATGTTTTTAAATGGTTGGCTCTATGGCTTTGCTTCGATCTGTTTATTCAATCTGTTGAATCCGTTTATCACGATTTGGATCGGTCAGAAATTTGTATTGAATCAATATGTAGTTTTGATACTGATTATTAATTTTTTATTTACCGGTACCAGAATGGTTCCAAATTTATTCAATGCCGGCTCGGGACTATTTTGGAATACGAGATGGAAGCCACTGTTAGAATGCATCATTAACCTGGTGGTATCCCTGTATCTGGGATCCAAACTTGGTTTGGCAGGCATTTTTCTCGGAACAACCTGTTCGATTTTGGTCAGCATGGTAGTTGATCCTTATGTATTATTTAAGCAATGGTTTCAAAGATCATTGTTAGATTATTTTAGGTTGTACTTCAAATGGATGTTACTCATCGCATTTACCGGTGTTGTCACTTATTATTTGGGGACCCTGATTGCTGTAAATCATTTGTTTGCTTTTATTCTCCTACTGGCGATGAATGTCCTTTGTATTAATCTAATCTTCTTTCTCTTCCTGCACCGGAGTGAGGATTTTATATATTGTAGAAACATCATTTTAGATAAGCTAAGAAGAAATAAGATTCATGATGAGAGCTGAGTGATAAAGGGGTATAAGGGTATAAGGGTAGAGGGAGAAGGATGGATATAGGAATGAAAGAATAGGAAAGAGGGATAGGATAAAGGCTAAGGGCTGAGGAATAGGGGCTGAGGAGGAAATATTAAAATCTGGCTCATGACAGCCGGAAAGCTACCACCTGATCATGGGCCAGATTTTAGAATGTAAGGATGCTACGGACGAGCCGTATCGCCTATTCGGTAATAATGTTGTAGATGGAGGACCATCCACCTTCGATATAGGAATTGGTGTATTTGGAAAGAGTATTATTGGTTAATACAATGGTCTGCGTCGTGGTATCTGAAATTGCCATATAATAGAATGATTTCACTGGACTTGACGGTGCAGTGTAAACTGTATTATTTGACAGTGTAAATACAAATCCATTCAGCCTTGTCCCGTTTAACATAAACAGTGTATCGTTCGTTGTGGTAGCTTGCTGGCAGGTCAGTATATTATCCTTAATGTTAACATCTTCCCCTAAGGTCTTATTGTAAAATTCAAACATTGTAGAAATTGTATTATAGAAGGTTACCGTATTACCTTGGAAGGTGTTCAAAGCACTGCCTAAGCGCTTCACTGCTTCAGTGGCAACAATCGTATTGCCGGTTACGATGGAATTATTATAGAACAAGGCTTCTTTTACGACTGAGTTGCAGGTAATGCGATTTTGATTCAGATTGATATACCCATTTGAAATACCGCCAAAATTCGCTGAAGGATTATTCCTGATATCTATAATATTATTGCTAACATTGACATTATGGTTGTTATATGCTCCCTTCAAGAGGAAGGAAGGATTGATATTACCAAGGGGCGTGTAGTTAATTGTATTGTTGCTGATGGTTACATTTCTGGAATCACCTATAGCAATGGCAGCAAAATCAGCTGCAATATTTATGATATTATCGGAGAAGGTGACATTATTTAAGCCAAAGCCATCATAGCCCAGGCTGATACCGAGGGTTCTTTGCTTGGATATGGTTCCGGTGATTGCATTGATTACATTATTTGAAACTAAGATATCCGTAATTGTAGTAGTGGATCCGGTAAACATGGCGAGTATTTCATCATGGCAGTTAGAGGTCAGTGTATTATTTGTGAAAAGTAATCTGCCTGCACCCTTATTATAGATATCTCGGAATTCTGCTGCCACACCTGCATTGGTGTCAGCCAGGTTTGTGAAGGTTGAATTTTTAATGACAACATTGTGCCATCCCGTAAATAAATCAAGATTACTATACTCGATATCGTGAGAAGCACCACTGGATAATACGGTGGATGGAATGACAAAGGTACAATTATTAACGACTACATCGGATGCAAACATGATGGCAAACTGTGTCTTGTATCCGACCAATATGGTTTCCCGTGCTTCTATCTTTAAGTCGTTAATTGTGATTCTACTTGCTTCAACATTAAAGTACCATTCATAGAAGTTACTTCTGCTGCGGTAGGAGTTATCTGTAAATAAGGTAGCCTGATTACCGAAAACAGTAACATCGGAGGTCCTCATTGCAATATAGTCACTGGTTTTATAGGTTGCATTTTGCTCAAATACGACTGCATCAGCACCACTGTTAAGGGCTTGATTTATGGCTTGTGTATCATCATGAACGCCATCACCATAGGCACCAAAATCATTCACAAAGGCTACCTTTTCGAAGCCCTCTAAGGATATGCCAAGCATCGGTGTCGGGGTAGGAGCAGTGGTAGGAGCTACTGTAGGTGTGGGGGGAGTAGTAGGAGTCGGTGCAAGCGTAGGCTTTGGAGTCGGTGCAAGAGTAGGCTTTGGAGTAGGCTTTGGAGTAGGCTTTGGAGTAGGTGCAAGCGTAGGCTTTGGAGTAGGCTTCCCTTTCGAGGAAGAATTTGCTGCCGTTTCATTCTTCTTATTATTCGGTGCTGCTTTTGCAGAAGATACGATAGGCGAACCTATAGTTACGAGAAACACTGTAATCAGTGCAACCGAAGCGATGCGCTTCCACATAATTCTTATATTCATTTTACTCTCCTTAAAATACCGATATTGATTTGAAATCAATATCAACCGTGGCAACTGGCGATCATAGTCCCATGGACTTTAGACCCTAAGCTTTGCGTCCTTACCTTTCGGTAAGTTTGCGATTAACATGTTTCATATTTTATGGATTTTTTACTTATATAATTCATACCTCCTTAGCACAGTAAAAAACTCCTTGTCAAAAGATACGCAAGGAGTCTAAGCCAAATAAAATTAGGCAACTGGCAATCATAGTCACTTGGACCTTAGACCCTTAGCTTTGCGCCCTTACCTTTCGATAAGTTTGCTATTATCTTTTCATTGTTAGTATTCAGTTGTTTTTTGTCAGACACCTTATTATACCATAGAAGAAAGGAAATGTCATTCAATATATGCATAATTTAGTAGTAAATTAGTATTATTTGTATGTAATGAAAAAAAGAAAGTAATGATTTATGAATTAAATGAAAAAACAAAAGAAGGAAATGAAAGCTTGAAATCAAAGAATGAAAACAGAAGTAAAAGAATGAATGAGCAAAATAAACTTACGAAAGAAAGGTGGAGCTATCAATGAGATTCTATCGAAATGTTAAGACGAACTTCATCTATATGCGGTGTGATTTCTTAGTTGGGATTATAGCCGCACTACTTACCGGTGTTATCACAGGAATTAATGTCTTTGCAGACCATGGTTATTACCTGGTATTTTGCATGAGCTTTAATGTGGTGTGTATTTTTTTGAATAAAGGAGCAACCCTTTATAATGTAAACATGTTTTTTTACCCGGATCGTGTCATAAAATATATCACAAGGTCCTTTGTATTCTCGACCTTTTTGGTTTCCATCCTTTTATACTATGTGGGAAGGGCCAATATAGAAATGAGGTTCTATATCGTATTTCTTCTGCTTGAGTATATCCTTCTGCTTTCCAGTGCTTATTTTGCCCGTAAGATTACCAAAAACAATAGTAGATTTTACCCGCGGACCATATTACTGGGAAATGTTTATCAATATACGAAGTTTATCAATTATGTTAAGAAGAGCAATTTGAATTTAAATATCATCGGTTACATCTCGCTCCATGGGGAGGAGGAAGGATATCTGGGGAACATAGATGATTTAGAAAGGATTCTCCATGATAATGCCATTGATTATGTCTATATCATGGATCGTAAAAGTGTAGATATGTATTTTAAGCCCCATATTGAAATCTGTTTGGATATGGGTGTTACCGTGGGATTAATCATGGACTTCTATTATGCGATTGATGCCCATAGCTATGTAAGCAGTATCGGAAATTATCCGGTGCTTACCTATCATACAGTGGTTTTAAACAGTGTGGCCAGGGCCATGAAGAGAGCAATTGATATTTTGGGGAGTATTGTTGGAATTATATTGTTCTCACCCATTATGCTGGCGACGGTGATCGCGATCAAAGTGGAGGATTTTAAAGGACCGGTAATTTTCAAACAGCTACGGGTGGGTCAAAATGGCAGACAATTTTATATCTATAAATTTCGGAGTATGTATACCAATGCGGAGGAAAAAAAGAAGGAGCTTATGAAATTAAACGAGATGAAGGATAACCTTATGTTTAAGATGAAAAATGATCCCCGCATTACAAAGGTAGGTAGGTTTATTCGAAAGACAAGCATTGATGAGCTGCCGCAGTTTTTTAATGTACTGCTTGGAGATATGAGCCTGGTGGGAACAAGACCTCCGACACTGGATGAAGTGAATCAGTATGAGAGAAAATTTTGGAGAAGAGTTAGTATAAAGCCGGGCATCACCGGAATGTGGCAGGTGAGCGGTAGAAGTAAAATAACAGACTTTGAAGAGGTGGTTGCTCTGGATACCATATACATAGATCAATGGAGCATATTACTGGACATAAAGATTATCCTAAAAACTGCCCTAAAGCTGATTGCAAGGAATAAGGATGCTTATTAGGCAGAGCTCTATTGTTTTTCGGAGGGAGCTTCTCAAGCGTTCAGCACCATCCATAGGAATGCGTTAATATTTTGATGATTTCTTATTCAGAAGAAAACATTCAAAGTACTACACCTGATTTCCCCTGCATACAATGTAACAACAACGATAATAAGGGGGAATGCGTTCCGTCCTTGTGATACGGAACGCAGACACTATGAAAGGCTATATAGAGGAACGGGCGGTTGAGATCGCTAATTATATCATCGATAACAATGCGACTGTGAGGCAGACCGCGAAGCAGTTCGGTATATCGAAATCAACCGTACATAAAGACGTTACAGAACGTCTTGCACAAATCAACCCCTCCCTCGCCAACAGTGCCAGGGTAGTCTTGGACCTCAACAAATCGGAACGCCATATCAGAGGCGGAATGGCGACAAAGGAAAAGTATCTCCATAAGACGAGATACAATTAAGGTTTTTTCATCGGATCGAACAAAGCAACAATAAAAGGTATCTCTTGGCGGTAGCTGCTGCGAAGAGATACTTTTTTTCTGTTGATCATAATTTGACGGTATTTTGTATGAAATAATACGTCACTTTGTTAAAAAGAAAACATATAAAAATTGGATGAAATTGGAGGTTATAACGGTGGAATCATATTGACGCTAGGGGGGTGGGGCTCTATAATTGGGCTATAGCAAGGGGTTATTTTACGAAAGATATAGATTCTGACGAAAATGACATTTTTTTTGCTTAAAATTAAGTGCAATTTGTATATTTTCAATAATTAATATAAAATTTATATGTCAGATTAAGTGAAAATATGCTATAATAAAGATTGTGTGTTAAAGGTACAGAACATTGTTTTTTATTTAACAGCAATAGAAAAAAGAAAAAGGAAAGAGGGTAAGGGTTGTATGGCAAGGTCAACATTTTTGGGCGGCATCCATCCGTATGACGGTAAGGAACTGACGAAGGATAAGCCCATCACTGTCCTTTTACCAAAAGGTGATCTGGTATATCCGATGTCCCAGCACATCGGCGCTCCCGCTAAGCCGGTGGTTGCTAAGGGGGATAAGGTACTGGTTGGCCAAAAGCTAGGTGAGGCATCCGGTTTTATTTCTGCGGACGTCATCAGCTCGGCTTCAGGTACAGTCAAAGCGATTGAAAAGCGATTAACTGTATCGGGCAAAATGGTAGATGCCGTTGTAATAGAAAACGACTATGAATACCAGACAGTTGAGAGCTATGGTAAGGAACAGGATTACAAGAAATTATCGAAGGCTGAGATCAGAAATAAGATCAAGGAGGCCGGTATTGTAGGCTTAGGCGGTGCGGGCTTTCCTACTCATGTGAAGCTGACACCGAAGGACGAGAGCAAGATTGATTACGTCATTGTGAATGGTGCTGAATGCGAGCCATATTTGACTTCCGATTACCGGTTGATGCTGGAGGAGCCGCAGAAGCTAGTGGAAGGACTCAAGATTGTCCTTCAGCTGTTTGACAATGCCAAGGGTGTGATCGCAGTTGAAGACAATAAGCCGGAAGCAATTAAAATATTGAGGGAGCTGACTGCAGGTGAAAATAGAATCGAGGTCAGAGCTCTAAAAACAAAATATCCGCAGGGCGGTGAGCGTCACCTGATTTCCGTCGTAACCGGAAGGAAATTAAATTCCAAGAAATTACCGGCGGATGTAGGATGTGTCGTTGATAATGTGGATACCATTGTTTCGATCTATATGGCTGTTGCCATGAACATACCGTTAATCCGTAAGATCATCACAGTAACCGGTGATGCAGTAGCCAATCCTATGAACTTGAATGTTAGGATTGGTACCAATTACCAAGAGGTAGTAGAAGCTGCCGGCGGCTTTAAGACCCAGCCTGAGAAGATCATCTCCGGTGGACCTATGATGGGTACCGCACTATTTACCCTGGATGTTCCAGTTACGAAGGTAACCTCATCACTGCTGGGCTTCCTTAAGGATACTGCAGCAGTTGAAGAAAGTGCTTGTATCCGCTGCGGACGCTGCATCACTGCCTGTCCTCTGCAATTAATGCCCTTCCTGCTTGCAAATGCCGGAAACAACTCCGAGGAAGAAGCCTTCTTAAAGCTTCACGGGCTGGAATGCTGCGGCTGCGGTTGCTGTTCCTATATTTGTCCGGCAAGAAGAGGACTTACTCAGTCCATCGTGCAGAGCAAGAACGAACTATTAGCTAAGAGAAAAAAGGCATAAGCATCCCATTCAGAAAGATATCATAGAAGTTCGAATATTATAAATGCAGATGTTGATCCCAGAGATTACGGCTGCAAATTTAGAAAGAGGTGTAGGCTTTGAGCGATTTGTTTCATGTATCGGCTTCTCCCCATACCCGAGGTCCGATAACAACAAATATCATAATGAGGGATGTAATTATTGCACTAATTCCCGCCAGCTTATTTGGAGTTTATTTTTTCGGTATAAGCGCATTATTGGTTATTTTAACTTCTGTAACAGCATGTATCCTGACAGAGTACATTTACTGTAGGCTGATGAAAAAGCCGGTCACAACGGGAGATTTCTCTGCCGTAGTAACCGGACTATTACTGGCGCTTAACCTTCCGGCAAGTATGCCGATTTGGATGGTCATTGTAGGTAGTGTATTTGCAATTCTGATTGTAAAGATGCTGTATGGTGGTCTTGGTCAGAACTTTATGAACCCTGCCCTTGCAGCCCGAGTATTTTTATTGATCAGCTTTCCTGCAAGGATGACAAGCTTTGCTGTGGAGAAGATAGCTTCCCCGACAGTTACCGATTATATGAAGAGCGGTATGTCTGTAGTGGACGGAGTGTCACAGGCTACTCCCTTAGCTGCGATAAAGGCGGGAGAGTCTGTAGATTTAATGCATATGTTTATTGGTAACATTGGGGGAACCATCGGTGAGACCAGCGCGCTGGCTCTGCTAATGGGAGCGATTTACCTTTTAGGCCGTAAGGTGATATCCCTTACCATACCGATGACTTATATTTTAACTACCGTAGTTTTTGTTCTTCTATTTGGCGGGCAGGGCTTCGATGCGAATTTCATTCTTGGTCATGTCCTTGGTGGCGGCTTACTGCTGGGTGCTTTCTTTATGGCTACCGATTATGTCACCAGTCCTTCAACTTTAAAGGGTCAGATCGTATTTGGTATCTTCCTGGGTCTTATGACTGGTATTTTCCGTATTTTGAGTAAGAGTTCTGAAGGCGTTTCTTATGCAATTATCATTGGTAATATGATCGTACCGCTGATTAATCAGGCCACCCTACCGAAGCCCTTTGGAATTAGGAAGGAGCGTGGCAAAAGTGAAAAATAAGAAAGTGAAGAAAGAATCCATTATTAAGGATGCCATGGCACTTTTCGTTGTCACTCTGGTTTGTGCCTTAGCGCTCAGCTATGTTTATGAGATTACGAAAGCACCGATTGCGGATCAGAATGCTTTAAAGAAGGAAAGAGCATATCAGGCAGTTTACCAGAATGCGACTCCCAAGCTTGATGAAGACCTAATGAAGCTTGTGGAAGCAACGGATTTTACAACTTACGATTCTTCCTATAAGAATATAACAATTGACGAAATTAATAAAGCCTATGACAGCAATAACAATCTGGTGGGATATATCCTGCAGGTCAGCAATAAAGGATATAAAGATACAATTACAATGACCTTTGGTTATACCCTGGATGGAAGCCTGACGAATATCGAGTTCCTTGCACTCAACGAGACAGCAGGTCTGGGTATGAATGCTTCCAAGCCTGAGTTTATCGGCCAATTTTCCGGTAAGTCAGTGGATCAGTTTGAAGTCACCAAGACCGGTGCTACAAATGAGAATGAGATCGATGCAATCAGCAGCTCAACGATTACTTCTAAAGCAATTGTAAATGCTGTGAATGCGGGTATTCGTTTCCTTCAGGAAAATGCGGCAGATTTAGGAGGTGGAGCAAATGAATAAGTATACGGAGCGTATCTATAACGGTATTGTGAAAGAAAATCCCACCTTTATCATTATGCTTGGTATGTGCCCCACTCTGGCTGTAACAACCTCTGCCAGCAATGGTATTGGTATGGGTCTGTCAACAACTGCAGTACTTGTACTATCTAACTTTTTGATCTCTGCCCTCAGGAGATTTATCCCGGACAAGGTAAGAATGCCCTACTTTATCGTAGTCGTGGCATCCCTTGTTACAGTGGTAGAGCTGGTAATGAAGGCGTATTTCCCGTCAGTGGACGAAGCCCTTGGTATCTATATTCCACTGATCGTAGTAAACTGTATTATCTTTGGACGTGTCGAAGCCTATGCGGCAAAGAATCCGATCGGAGTATCCTTCTTTGACGGTATTGGTATGGGACTTGGCTTTACCGTGGCATTACTGATCATCGGTGCCTTCCGTGAGGTGCTGGGTGCCGGTACGGTATTCGGATATCAGGTAACTCCTGACTCCTTCGAACCAATCCGTATGTTCGTTCAGGCACCGGGAGCCTTCCTGGTTCTTGCAGTGCTTACAGCGATACAGAATAAGTTCAACCTTCCTTCAGCTACGAATAAGCCCGGAAAAAGGTCAGGTCTTGCCTGCAACGGTGACTGTGCTCATTGCAGCGGTGAAACCTTTAAAGCGAACCACAACGGTATAGAAGAAGCGAAGGAAGTTGCAGCAGCAGTTCAGAGAAATTCCAAGAAGACAGAGAAGGAGGATTGATTTAGATGAATTCAGGATACTTTATTAATTTATTACTTGTTGTAATCGGCTCCGTATTCGTTAATAACGTGGTACTAAGTCAGTTCCTGGGCATTTGCTCCTTCCTGGGTATTTCAAACAAGATAAAAACTTCGATTGGTATGGGCTTTGCAGTAATTTTCGTTACTGCTTTAGCCTCGGCGATTGCCAGTGTCATCTATAAGTTTGTTCTGCTACCCTTGGATTTGGATTATCTTAAGACCATCGTGTTTATTCTGGTAATAGCCTGCCTGGTACAGTTTGTAGAGATGATAATCAAGAAATACAGTCCCTCACTGTATAATGCCCTTGGTGTATATCTGCCCCTAATTACAACAAACTGTGCGGTTCTCGGTGTTGCTCTGCTGAATGTAGATGAGAATTATGATATTGTGACCAGTGTAATTAACGGCTTGGCAATCGGTATCGGTTATACGATTGCAATCGTAATACTTGCTGGTATCCGTGAGCAGATGGAGCACAATGATGTTCCCCATTCCTTTAAGGGCTCCCCGATTGTTCTGGTTACCGCTACACTGATGGCAATGGCATTTTCCGGATTTGCCGGTCTTTTATAGAAGGGAGAGATAGGATATGTTTAGTCAGTTAATGATAGCAGCAAGCTCCCTTCCGAATATATTGTTGACTTCCAATGCATTCAGTATGATGGGGGTTGTAATTGCAACCGGTGTGGTAGCAGCAACAGGACTTTTGATCGGTCTGTTCCTGGGCTTTGCATCTAAAAAGTTTGAAATGGCAGTTGATGAGACTGAAGCACAGGTAAGAGCGTTGCTTCCCGGAGCTAATTGCGGCGGCTGCGGCTATGCCGGGTGTGATGCCTGTGCGAAAGCCATCGCAGAGGGATTAGCCAAGGTTAATGTATGTCCCGTAGCTAACCAGGAGGTTTATAACCAGATCGCTACGGTAATGGGTACAACTGCTGCGGTAACAGAGAAACAGGTAGCCTTCGTAAAATGTGCTGGCACCTGCGATAAAGCAGAAATAAATTATGAATATAGCGGTGTATGGGACTGTAAGAAAGCCTCTCTCGCACCTGGTAACGCCGGAAAGAAGTGTAGCTATGGCTGTATGGGCTTCGGCTCCTGTGTGAAGGTATGTAAGTTTGATGCCATACACATAGTGAATGGTATTGCTGTAGTAGATAAAGAGAAATGTACCGGCTGCAGTACCTGTGTTGCGGAGTGTCCGAATCAGCTGATTGAATTAATCCCGTATAAGGCAGAGACCAGGGTTTCCTGCAGCTCAAAGGATAAGGGTAAGGATGTAAAGGCTTCCTGCTCCACCGGCTGCATTGGCTGTAAGCTCTGTGTGAAGGCCTGTGAATTCGATGCAATTCATGTGGAGGACAATTTAGCATATATCGATTACAATAAGTGCACCAACTGTGGTAAATGTGCTACGGCTTGTCCTGTTAAGGTAATTCATATCCAGAAATCAGCTAGTTAGGATTGGAGTATCGAAAACTAATGATCAAGTTTTGTCTCGTTAACGTGCACAATTCTGATTTATGATTGCGTGACATAGAACACGAACCCTAGAGAATAATATCAGCGAAAATGAATTTCAGGGCTGTTTCTTTATCGCTCAAGGATACCTCCTGTATTCTCAGCGATGAAGAAACAGCCCTATTTTAACTGTTACTGAATACGTTTTCGTAACAAAGGGTTGTACGTATTTTCCGCTTGAATATAGGATCAAAATACTATAAAATGGTACTTATGGATACAATAGGGATCATAAGGGAGATAACTATGGCAACTATTTTGGAGCTATCAGAAAGATGCGGTGTATCTGTGTCAACCGTTAGCAAAGCATTAAATGGCTATTCCGATATTAGTGATAAAACCAGGGAATTAGTCCTAAGGACTGCGAATGAAGTTGGGTATTTTCCTAATGCCAATGCCAGAGCCTTAAAACTTAAGAAGACCTACAATATAGGGGTTTTATTTTCAACCTACTCGAACCTGGGATTAAGGAACGATTATTTTGCCCATATTTTATCCGCCTTCAGGGAAGAGGCATCCCAGAGCGGTTATGATATTACCTTCATAGAGCACCATATCGGGCGTAGGAAAATGACCTACCTGGAGCATTGCCAATACCGCCACTTCGACGGTGTATGTATTGTCTGTGCCGAATATGAGAGTGATGAGGTAATCAAGCTGGCTGAGAGTGATCTTCCGGTAGTAACCATCGACCATGCCTTCCAGAAGGCTTATTCTATTATTTCGGATAACTACGGAGGCATGAAAATGCTTGCCAACTACATAATCCGGCAGGGCCATAGCAGAGTAGCCATGATACATGGGAATAAGACACTGGTAACCAGAAACCGAATCGAGGGTTTTTTGGATGCGATGAAGGATCATCAGATCACTGTTCCTAAGGAATACATTGTTGAGGGCTTATATAGGAATCAGGTTCTGACAGAAGAGTTGACGACAAATCTACTGAAGCTAAAAAACCATCCCACCTGTATCATTGCACCGGATGACCAGTCTTCAGTCGGAGTCATAAATGCCATCAGAAGGAGCGGCTTGCAGGTAGTTAAGGATATCTCTGTGGCCGGATATGACGGGCTGGAGTCTCAGCAGATGACCAGTGTGAAGGTTACTACGGTGAAGCAGGAGCGGGATAAAATCGGTCGGGAGGCTGCCAGAAAGCTGATTCAAATGATAGAGAACCCGCAGGATAGGTTACAGGATACCGTATTTATGAAGCAGACCTTATTGGTCGGCAATTCAATCAGAAAAATTGTAACCTGACAAAAGAGAAAACTTCCTAAGAAAAGGGGGAGTCTTGTATGATTCAAGCATATCATGGAATTATGGAAAGCCACCTGCCAAGGCCAGTGGCTAAAAACGATGTCCATAAGAAGAGTGAAGTGAAAAAGGCGTATGAGAGCATCCTTCGGTTGGGAAAAAACACAGGCTTTTATAAATTAAATATGTCCAGGGAAAATCAGGATTATGCCTTCCGTGTAAAAGAGAGGGCGACCATATTAAAAGACAGAATTACTGAGATGATAGATCCGGAGCATCCGGCCTACCAGCAAAAATATGTTTCCGTCAGTGATGAGAGACAATTGGTAGCGAAGCTGGTGGGGGCGGATGTCTCAAGGCTTCCGGATACGATGGAAATTACCGTGCAATCCATAGCAGCTCCCCAGGTGAATGTCGGGAACGAGATATTTCATCCCACCCGCAGTGTGGAGCGGGGGAATTATGAGTTTCAGGCACGGGTGATGGATCACAGCTATGAGCTAACCTTTCAGCAGAAGGACAAAACTAACAACGCCAGCACGTTAAGGAGGATGGCGGACTTTCTTCAGGAAGCAATTCCGGAGCTCACAGTAACAGTGGAGGAAACGAAGAAGGACTATAGCCGCATCAAAATCAAATCCGACCTTACAGGTGAATATGAAGATAGGATATTTTCCTTTGAGGATGATGCCCTGCAGGAAGACGGAGTGGTAGAGTTGCTGGGCTTGAACCGTATGAGTTACGCTTCAAAGAATGCTCGTTTTCTTATCAACGGGATGGAGAAACAGACCTACTCCAATACCTTCCAGATAGAGAACACGCTTCAGATTACACTACGCAGGGCTGGGGAACAAGCAGTTACCCTGAGGCTTTTAAATGCTTCGGAGAAGCTATTAGATCGGACAGACTCCATGATTGGTAGCTATAATGAGCTTTTGAGCCTGGCGACGAACCGAAATGCTACCATACACAACAGCTACAGCGCTAAGAAATTAATCAATGAGCTGAAAGGGATTGGAGCACTTTATCAGGGGGAGCTGGAGGAAAACGGGTTCTATGTCTCAGAGAACGGAGCATTGCTAAGAGATGAGAAGCTGAGTGATGAGGCTGCAAGAAATGGGAGTCTGCAAAGCTTTTTCACAAATAAAAACGGATTTATTGCAACACTTCTTGGGAAAGCGGAAGAGATTGCAATCAATCCGGTGGAATATCTGGACAAGACAATTGTTACTTATCCTGACAATAAGAAAGCTACGGGAAATCCCTATATGACCTCTCTTTATAGCGGCCTGTTCTTCAGCTCTTATTGTTGATATAGGACTTATTCTTCACGAATTCGCTGGGGGTAAGACCAATCCTTTTTTTGAAGATCCGGCTGAAATAATTTGGATCCTTATAGCCTACCATGAAGCATACCTCTTTCACGGTATAATTGGAGTTGGTCAGTAGCTCCTTTGCTTTTTTCACACGAAGCATGGAAAGCCAATCGATAAAATTAAATCCGGTATTCTTCTTAATCAGCTTGCTGAAATACTGAGGGCTGATATTTACCTGCTCTGCCATATGCTCCAATGTAATTTCTTCTGAATAATGGGCCTCCAGATAATCCTTTGTAACCTGCACAATTTTGTTCGAATAGTCAATGGAGGTCTGTGGCTTCACATATCCGGTAATATTCATAAACTTCTTATAAGCCCATTCAATCAGAGCGTCTCCTGATAAGCCCATCACTGCTGTAATTTGGGTAGAGTAGTTGTAATAATCAACACTTTTCTGCCCATCCAGCCTTGCCGCGTGGGTGGCTATAATCAGTGCTTCAATAATTTTGTATCTTTTTACTTCATCATTCAAAGGCTTAATATAATTCATCATGAGAACAAAATAATCATAGGCATCCGCCTTTCTAAGGCGAATCGCATCTACCATATGCTTCTCGGCCTCTATGTAATCATAATGATAATCCTGAGCAATTTCCTCAAGACGGGTGACATGGAGTACCTGGCCCGGTTGACTGCCATGCATACAGGAGAGAGCATCCAAAAAAGAGGAGTAGATGGAAGGTAGGGAATACACATTGCCAATCCCCGCATAAGCGGATAGCTTGTATTCCCGATAGATTTCATCGACCAGCTTCTGGGACAGTGTTATGCTTTCATTCCTTTGTTGCGTCTCCAGATTGGCCTCAACGGAGACTAGGATGCTGATTCGGTTTGAGATCAAAGGACCGATGGTATTGATGGTATCAAGACCAAGAGTTCTCTTTAAAAAGCGATATAATTCAAATTCATCGAAATCAAAATCAAAAAAATTCGGCTTATTTTCAGGCATCAGCTCCAATAGGATCATGTAGGCCTTGTCCTTCATTCGGAACAGATTTTTGAAGTATGAAAGCTCATGATGGGAGGTCCCCCGGAAGAATAAAGAGAACATATAATTTGTTTCTACAAAAAATGTGATGTCCTCCTTTGTGAAACTCTGGTTAGATGTCAATAGCTCTAACTGTAGGCTGTCCCAGAATTCTTTCTGGATAATGTGATTGTGCGTTTGATTATTTTTGCGATTATCCATTCGTATGCTCCTTATCTTAGGTCGGTATCCGGTTTACCATATTTCAATTATATTTGATTTCTATCCATATGCAAACATCAGATGATTCATAGTATTTCTATCGTATTATACCATATTATGTTACCCAATGCACGGTTTTTTTCAGTGTTTTTCTGACAATTCGATGCAGATATAAATATTATAAACTGCCACAAAATTGTCAAGATAATGGAATAAGATAAATCTGGTAGAAGATACAACCTGAACTATTTAATAAAGGGTAAATGATGCTTATGAGAAATAATAAGAAAAGAATACTTATCCCTGCAATCCTGATAGCCGTATTCATTACAGGTGTCCTGCTATGGAACGACTGTCGGAGAGAGCTTCTGACTGTAAAGGCGTTCAAGCAGTCCGAGGGAGAGATTATCGTGATATTTGAAAAACCACTTATGGAGGAGGAATTAAGCCATCTAGTGGCTTCCCTAAGCGGGCCGGTGAGCGTGCTTCGGCACATAGAGGATTATGCTTTGCTTGGCACGGAGGATCCCGCCGGGCATCAGGCTGCCCTAAAGGAGCTTGGAAGCAATCCTCAGGTGAAGGCGGTACAGGGCAATGCAAAAATATCTAGGATGGGCTTTAGTAACGATACCTACTATGACAGCCAATGGGCCTTGCATAATCCGGGGAGCTATTATTCCTATATAAAATCCAATCGTATCTTGAGAAAAGCCACAGAGGATCTGGATATGAACGTACCGGAGGCCTGGGAATATCTTAAGAGTTCGAACCTTGATCAACGGGAGGTTGTCCTTGCGATTATTGATACTGGAGTGGATAGCCAGCATCCGGATTTGGTAGGAAACTTCTGGGAGAATCCAGGAGAGATACCGGATGATGGGATTGATAATGATTCAAACGGTTATGTGGATGATATTCACGGATGGGATTTTTATAACGGAGATAATACCATCAGCCATTATACGTATAGCGATAAGCTTCAGGTATACCAGGCGGATCCGAAGGACAATGATGACCATGGTACCCATATCGCAGGAATTATCAGTGCAACGGCTGATAATCACCTGGGAATCGCAGGGGTTGCTTCAGGAATCAGTGTAAAGCTGATGGTACTAAAAATTAATGGTGGAACCGATGGTAGCGGGAGTATCTCCGGAGCGGTTGAGGCTATAAAATATGCGACCAGAATGGGAGCGGATATTTGCAATCTAAGCTGGGGTACTGACCAATATTCTGTAGCACTGAGGGAGGTTATGGAAGAATCGGACATGCTGTTCGTAGCTGCAGCGGGCAATTCCGGTGAGGATAATGATGTGAAACCGATTTATCCCGCCAGCTTTGAACTACCAAATCTGATATCAGTTACCTTTATTGATGCAGACGGTAAGCTGACAGGCCTCTCCAACTATGGAAGCAAAACAGTGGATATTGCAGCACCCGGGGTTGATATCATGAGTACGATTGTAGGTGGCTATGCCACCTTGAGTGGCTCCTCGATGGCTGTACCCCAGGTGGCTGCTGTGGCTGCCCTGTTGTACTCCCATAATAAGCATACCTACCCTGCGAATATAAAGCAGCTGCTTTTGGATCATATAAAACCTATCTCAGAGTTGGAAGGAAGAACGAAGTACCCTGGTATTCCGGATGCCTTTCGATTGGTTGAAGCAGCCATGGAAGGACTGCAGGAGGATACCCTTCCCCCGATCATTGAGCCTACGACCCGTTATGATAAGGGAGTATTAAGGGTGCCTTTGAATGTCATTGAGGAGGGCGGCTCTGGTCTCAGGGTAGTCAAATGGCTGAGTGGAACGAAAACCCTAGCGGATTTTAGTCATGGAACTAAGGGGACAGCAGTAAAGAATAAAATTGCTGAGCTTGACCGGGCGGGTGTCTATACCTTCTATGCAGGAGATTATGCTGGGAATGAGACCTCATTTATATATGAGGTGAAGGATGACATAACACCTCCGAAAATCACCGCTTCCTATTCAGTATCCAATGATTACAAGACCAGAACGGTGTCGGTCATTGTGACTGATGCACAGAGTAAGGTGAAACGAGTTAAATATATGCCCGGTAAAAAGAAGGCAGTTGATTTTTTACCTGCAGGTGCCGGGACTGAGCTTACGCTGACGGATGGGAAAGCAAGCTTCAAGGTTAAGAAGGATGGTGTCTACAGCATCTTTGCGATTGATTATCGGGGCAATACCTATGTCAGAAGGGTGAATGTACAGACGATTAAGGCAACAGCGCTGAAGCTGTCCAAAACCACGCTAACCCTGGAGGTGGGAGAAAACCATCTTTTGCAGCCCGATCTAAAGCCGATTGCTACAACGGACAGGATTACCTTTACCAGCAGTGATAAGTCCATTGCCACCGTCACAGCAGGCGGGACCATCAAAGCCAAGAAGGCTGGCTCTGTCATAATCATAGTTAAGACCAGCAGCGGACTGACAGCAACCTGTAGAGTCAGAGTCAAATAAATCGGGATATCATCATCACTAGGAACAGAGAAAAAGACCTTAATTGTAGAGTGAGAATCCATGAGCAGCAAAGGAGAATCACTCTACAATTCCCTTGATGATAAGGGGGCAAATCCCAAGCCATCTCAAATAAAAAACTATTGACGGAAATTACCTGATGTGTTATATTGGATGAGCAGAGAAAGAGGGCTTTTTTTTTATGCCATAAAAAGTCCCCTTAGCGAGGCTATCCTATTAATTACAACCAAGCGGTTTTGCCGGCAAGGGTTGGAGCGCTACAAGAGAAATCGGAGGTGGAAGTTGTGCGCGTAAAGATTACATTGGCATGTACAGATTGCAAGCAACGCAATTACAACATGACAAAAGAGAAGAAGTTGCATCCGGACAGAATGGAAACAAAGAAGTACTGTAAGTTCTGCAGGTCCCACACACTGCACAAGGAAACAAAATAATTATATCTGAAAGGGAAGTGAAGACATGGGAGAGGTGGCAAATACAACAGCCGAAAAGGCTCCGAAGAAAAGCTGGTTTAAGGGCGTTAAGTCAGAGTTCAAAAAAGTTCTCTGGCCGGACAAGGAAACCCTGACAAAGCAGTCAATAGCTGTCATTACTGTTACCGTTGTATTAGGTATAGTTATTTATTTACTGGATTACTTAATTGAACTCGGTATGGGAATCATATTTGGATAAGGGTGAGGTTATGTCAGAGGCGAATTGGTACGTTGTTCACACCTATTCAGGGTATGAGAACAAGGTAAAGGCAACCATTGAAAAAACAATCGAAAGCATGAAGCTACAGGATCAGATTCTAGAGGTTTCTGTTCCTATGCAGGATGTCATTGAAGTTAAGAATGGTGTCAAAAAACGAGTGCAGAAGAAGATGTTTCCCGGCTATGTACTGCTCCATATGGTCATGAATGATGATGTATGGTACGTGGTTCGAAATACCAGAGGTGTAACAGGTTTCGTAGGCCCGGATTCCAAGCAACCGGTTCCATTAACTGATGCAGAAATGCGCGGAATGGGAATTAAGAGCAATGATGTATTAGTAGATTTCGAAATTGGTGATACCGTGACAGTTATCTCCGGTGTATGGGAGAATACCACAGGTGTAATCAAGCAGATCAATACTCACAAGCAGATTGTAACCATCAGCGTTGATATGTTCGGACGTGAGACACCGGTTGAGATCAGCTTCAGTGATGTAAGGGTCAACAGATAATCTAAGCAGCAGACCTTACTGCAGGTCTAACTGGTTCAGACATCATGGCTGGCACAGGCAGCGCAGCTGCTAAAAGTGCACCGTATATGGAAGTGATCCTATACGGAGGTTAAGCAGTTTTCGCTTTACAGTGGGAGGGAAATCCCCGTAAACACCACATTTATCAGGAGGTATGCTATAATGGCAAAGAAAGTAACAGGTTATATCAAATTACAGATCCCTGCTGCAAAGGCAACACCGGCTCCCCCGGTAGGTCCTGCACTTGGACAGCATGGTGTGAACATTGTACAGTTCACAAAGGAATTCAATGCAAGAACAGCTGATCAGGAAGGTATGATCATTCCGGTAGTTATCACTGTATACGCAGACAGAAGCTTCAGCTTCATTACAAAGACACCCCCGGCAGCTATTTTACTTAAGAAGGCTTGTAATTTAAAATCCGGCTCCGCTGTACCTAACAAGACTAAGGTAGCGACCATTAATAAGACTGAGCTTCGTAAGATTGCTGAGCTTAAGATGCCCGATTTAAATGCAGCAAGTGTAGAAGCAGCGATGAGCATGATCGCCGGCACTGCAAGAAGTATGGGTATCACTGTAGTTGACTAAGTAAGAATAAAACAGCATGATTGAAAGAGATTATGCGATTTAGAATCTATTAATGTGGGAGGAAATGTTGCACATTATGTGCCTAACAGGCAAATACCCGGATGGTATTCGCCAACGAATTGGCTTATGCCCCAACCGAAGTCAAGCTACATTTTGAAAGCGGTTTTGGTTAAATTCGTTTTCTTCCGATAAAACCACTAGGAGGTTTATAGAATGAAAAGAGGAAAGAAATATACAGAGGCTGCAAAGCTGGTCGATAGATCCGTTCAGTATGATGCAGCAGAAGCAATCAGCCTGGTGAAGAAGGCAGCGGTTGCAAAATTTGACGAGACAATTGAAGCTCACATCAGACTTGGTGTTGATGGACGTCATGCGGATCAACAGGTTCGTGGCGCAGTTGTATTACCTCACGGAACAGGTAGAACCGTTCGCGTGCTGGTATTTGCCAAGGGCGACAAGGCAGCAGAGGCACAGGCAGCCGGCGCAGATTATGTTGGTGCAGACGAGCTCATCCCTAAGATTCAGAATGAAAACTGGTTTGAATTCGATGTAGTAGTAGCAACTCCCGATATGATGGGTGTTGTAGGCCGTCTTGGTCGTGTTCTCGGTCCTAAGGGCTTAATGCCGAATCCTAAGGCTGGTACGGTTACTATGGATGTAGCCAAAGCAGTGAACGATATTAAGGCCGGTAAGATTGAATACAGACTTGATAAGACCAATATCATCCATGTTCCTCTGGGTAAGGTTTCCTTCACTGAGGAGATGCTGAATGATAACTTCACAACTCTGATTGGTGCAATCATTAAGGCAAAGCCTGCTGCAGCTAAGGGTCAGTATTTAAGAAGTGTTACGCTGGCATCCACCATGGGCCCTGGCGTAAAGCTGAACACAGCTAAATTAAGCTAATAGCTAATTGAGTAATATTAGCAAAACGAGGTTGACAGGATCTTAGGATTCGTGTTATAATGCGTTTTGTGAAATAACTGCCGAAGACAGTAGGTGCCGCAAGGCGTAAGGTGATCCCGCCTACCGAGGAAAAGTTGGTTTTTTGATGGATATCATAACCTCTTTCTGCTTTGGCAGGAAGAGGTTTTTTTATGGAATTTAGTAACTAAGTTAAGGAGGTGTACGAAATGGCTAAAGTTGAATTAAAGCAACCTATCGTTGAAGAGATTTCCGGTTACGTGAAAGATGCGAAGGCTGCCGTTCTGGTAGACTACCGCGGATTAACCGTAGCTGAAGATACAGAGCTTCGTAAGGCTTTAAGACAGGCTGGTGTAGTATACAAAGTTTACAAGAATACAATGCTTAACTTTGCTTTCAAGGGAACAGAGTACGAAGCATTAGCAAAGGATCTGAATGGTCCTACCGCTGTTGCCTTCGGTATGCAGGATGCTACCGCTCCCGCTAGAATTCTTAACGATCTCGCTAAGAAGATGCCGAAGTTGGAATTCAAGGCTGGTGTAGTTGAGGGAACCTACTACGATCAGAAGGGTATCCAGGTAATCGCAACAATTCCTTCCAGGGAAGTTCTTATTTCCAAGTTACTTGGAAGCTTACAGTCACCGATTGCAAATCTTGCTCGTGTGCTTAAGCAGATTGCTGAAAAAGCAGCATAATAACCAGAAACTTATACAGGTAGTGCTCATGAATGCCACCTGTCATTAAAATTCATATGGAGGTATATTAAAATGACAACTCAAGAATTTATCGAGGCAATTAAAGGCCTTAGCGTATTAGAATTAAATGAATTAGTAAAAGCTTGTGAAGAAGAGTTCGGCGTATCCGCAGCAGCAGGTGTTGTAGTAGCAGCAGGCCCTGCAGCAGCAGCTGAAGA
>JAEYRK010000056.1 GCA_023435645.1 Bacillota bacterium | reverse complement strand
GCGAAAGTAAGATCCACCGCATAAAAGAGGAGTGGAATTAAACTTTTCAATTTTCATGTTTGAATAAAATGAACTTTTATATTGACATTATGTATATAATGGAATACAATATAGTTAAGAAATCCGAAGTGATTTCTCAGATTTATTTTGCTATCAATATATAACTGAAATATTTCGAATTAAAAACTTGATTATATTAGGTTAACAACCTATTATAATAAATGGGGCGTTTGTCAGATGTGCCCGGCTAACAAAAAACTGAAGAAATTATGTAGGGGTTCGTCGGATGTACCTGTCTAAAAAAAGCCGAAGAAATTTTAGGAGCTGCAAGGCTCCTTTTTACGTAGGAGAGAACATGGATAGCAAATTACCTAATTGTTGTTTTATCAAAGAGCAGTATTTTATTGACCATGCGGACTTCAAGAAAATGCTTGACTCAGGAAATTTTGTTAAGCAGTCTAAACGAACTCATTTGTGTATATCGTTTATATATAATAATAATGCAATATATGTTCCATTGAGAAATAAATTAGGATTGGCAAATAGACCATTTGGGAAAATCGGATATCCTGTGCCATCTAAAAGTCGGCCAAATGCGGGATTAGATTATAGATATTCATTAATTATAAACGATAGTAAGTATATCGAATATCAAGACATTCAAAAAATTCCTGATTCTCAAGCAGATGTTTTGAATAATGATTACGAAATTATCAAAGAGGAAGTGCTTACATATTTACAAAAATATATTAAAATGGCCATGAAAAATCGAATTGATAAAGAGCCGTTATTTAGGGAATCATCTTTAATAAATTTTCATGAAGAGCTGGGAATAATCAAAGTCACCCAAGAAGTTGCTCCAACACTAGAATCAGAACAGTAAGCAATCCGGCATCTACCGTAAAAAGTAGGTGCTTTTTATTTAGTTCTAAACAACTGTAGTGTTCTCCATTGTGCTGCCAAGCGATGAATAAATGACGAATATTGACAAAAGTTTGTTGATAGTCAATATAAAATTCTATATAATTAACTTAGTAGCGTTTAAGGGGAGGATTATATGGCTAACGATTTAACCAATGATATGATAATCAATCAACTTAATAAGATAATAAGTGATTATATAGAAAATGGCACGGAAATTGATAAAATACTTGAATTTACTGAATCTGATGGCTTTATTGACATGTACGAAAAAATTATTGAACTGATTTCTGATAATGCCGTCAAAACCATTGATGAAATTATGTATGAAAAAGCGATTGAAAATCGAGCTTTTACGCAGGAATTCTTAGCCAGACACGAGCAAAAATGGGGGAAAGCTTTTATTGCATCGGAAGCTCTTTATATTTGTGTCTTAGAATCTACGGAAGCATTCACTAATTATATTACTGAAAATTTAAGCGTTACTGATAATATAGATGTGTTTTATGCGTTGCAAGTTATTCATGCTAGGTCTTGCCAAGAATACCTTGAAATTCTAACATTAAATAGGAATGGTTTTGCTGATGGAGCCTATGCCCGATGGCGTTCTATGTATGAATTAAGTATAATAACAGCTTTTATTAGGAAATATGGACAGAAGGTAGCAAAATCTTTTTTGGATGCGGCTGATAGTGATGATAGATATGAGTGGGCCAGAGAAGCAGATTGTTTTAAGAAGTATAACAAAAGATACATAACTTTTGCAGCTATTCAACAAGAATGTGAATTTGCTACAAAGGTATGGAGAGATATGTATAATTTATCTAATCAGGTTGTTCATGCATCTCCCCAGGGGACTGTATATAGAGTAGGCAATAAAAAGGATATCAATGCTCTTTCAGTTGGGCATTCTGATTATGGTGTTAGCATTTCAGCCATAAATTCGGCTATATCATTAACTGTTGTGACGGCCGATTTTTTCTCTTTGTATCCACATGGGGATAGTATTGTAGCAATGTCTGCATTTAGTAAATGGATAGGTAAAATTAAGAAATATTATCAGGAAACAGAAGAAACATGTTTTAGTGATGATAATTACTGTGAAGTAATGTGATTTGTACAACTATCAACTATCAATATCCAGTTGGTAGTTTTTTAATACCCGAGTGCCTTGTTTGTTTTTTTTGCGATCTGGAGGTGAATACACCTACCCGGCCCCCTGCCAAATAACCCTTACCCCAGTCACTATAATGCGACCTCGTATTATGACATTTTTGCCGTTTTTTATGGATGAAATAATGTGTTTATAGCCATAGAACAATCTGGTATGTCAAATATCACGCTCATACACACATATTCTCATACATACTTATCTATTCGTGAGTATACTACTATATTCCACACAAAAGAAAAGGCAACAAGAATAATCCTGCTGCCTGTGATAGTTATTTACTTTCATGCTCTGCGATTAACTTATCCAATGTCGGTCGAGTCATTCCCAGTTCCTTTGGTAATTGAACCTTACTTCTCTTCGCATATACCTGTCATAATGCTTTCCAAAGTCCGGTATGCTTACTTCCTTCCGACCTTTATATTTTCCTTCCTTTACTGCCAATGCAATCCCTTCTTTCTGCCTTTCGAGAAGGTTGGCGCGCTCAAACTCATTTATAGCAGCAATCATAGTCAGCATTAACTTACCAGTTGAAGTTGATGTATCTAATCTTTCCTCACTGCTGACTAAGTGAACACCTATTGCCGTCAATTGATCTACAATATCCTATTGATCCTTTGTTGATAAAGTATATACTCATAGAACCATGGAGCAGATGCAAAAAGAGATCTGTAAAATAGCAAAATAGAATTAATATTTAAAGGGATGTACCATATCGGAACATCCCTTTCTTATTGCTTTAAAGTTTATTAGAATTGTGTACTACATCTGTGCGCTACCTGTGTGCTATGTGTGTGCTACTCATCAATTCTTATAACATTTGGTAACTTCTCACAGTTTCTACAACCCTTTATTTTACTCATTTCTTAAAAACGATTTGCCTCAGCTGCTTCCTGAATGGAAACCGCTACTGCAACAGTCATACCAACCATGGGGTTGTTACCTGCACCGATCAGACCCATCATTTCTACGTGAGCCGGAACGGAGGAGGAGCCAGCGAACTGAGCATCGGAGTGCATTCTTCCCATGGTATCGGTCATACCGTAGGAAGCAGGACCAGCTGCCATGTTATCCGGATGAAGGGTTCTACCTGTACCACCACCGGAAGCAACGGAGAAGTACTTCTTACCCTGATCAATACATTCCTTCTTATAGGTTCCTGCTACGGGATGCTGGAATCTGGTAGGATTGGTGGAGTTACCGGTGATGGATACGTCCACACCTTCCCTATGCATGATCGCAACACCTTCGGTTACATCATTCGCACCATAGCAGTTTACGGCTGCTCTGGGTCCCTTGGAGTACGCCTTGCGGAAAACCTCCTTCACCTCACCGGTGTAGTAGTCCATCTCTGTCTCAACATGGGTGAAGCCGTTGATACGGGAGATGATCTGCGCTGCATCCTTACCAAGTCCATTTAAGATAACTCTTAAGGGCTTCTTTCTTACCTTGTTGGCAGACTGTGCGATACCGATCGCGCCCTCTGCAGCTGCAAAGGACTCATGTCCTGCTAAGAAGCAGAAGCACTCTGTGGATTCCTCAAGTAACATTTTACCGAGGTTACCATGACCTAAGCCAACCTTTCTCTGGTCAGCTACAGAGCCGGGGATACAGAATGCCTGTAAGCCTTCACCGATGGCTGCAGCAGCATCTGCTGCTTTTCTGGCGCCCTTCTTGATTGCGATCGCTGCGCCAACAATGTATGCCCAGCCTGCGTTTTCAAATGCGATGGGCTGTATTCCCTTTACCATGTTATATACATCCAGACCGGCATCCTTGGTAATCTTCTCAGCTTCTTCAATGGAAGCAATGCCATAGCTGTTCAATACAGCATTGATCTGGTTAATTCTTCTCTCATATGATTCAAATAAAGCCATTGTATGTATCCTCCTTCACTATTCGTGTCTCGGGTCAATGATTTTAACAGCATCAGCGACACGGCCATACTGGCCCTTGGATTTCTCAAATGCTGTATTGGCATCTTCACCTTTTTTGATGAAGTCCATCATTTTACCGAAGTTTACGAACTGATAACCGATGATCTCACTGTTCTCATCCAATGCGATACCTGTAACATAGCCATCGGTCATTTCCAGATAACGGGGACCCTTTGCAAGTGTACCATACATGGTTCCTACCTGGCTGCGGAGACCTTTTCCTAAATCCTCTAAGCCGGCTCCGATCGGAAGTCCGTCCTCAGAGAAAGCACTCTGGGTTCTACCATAAACGATCTGAAGGAATAACTCCCTCATTGCTGTATTAATCGCGTCACAAACCAAATCAGTATTCAATGCTTCAAGAATTGTAAGTCCCGGTAAAATTTCAGAAGCCATTGCTGCGGAATGCGTCATGCCGGAGCAGCCGATGGTTTCTACCAATGCTTCCTGAATAACACCGTCTTTCACGTTTAATGTTAATTTACAGGTTCCCTGCTGCGGTGCACACCAGCCGACACCATGGGTTAATCCTGAGATATCGGATATTTCCTTTGCTTTTACCCATTTAGCTTCTTCCGGTATAGGTGCTGCGCCATGGTGCACTCCCTGGGTAACAGGACACATCATTTTTACCTCATGTGAATAGATCATGTTGTTGAAACTCCTTTCAATTTACATAGAATAGCGTATGTCTGTTATTTACTTAACATATTTTCGCATAAATCCTATCATTCGTCCATAGTTTTTTAGAAAAACTTTGCCAGAGCTGTAAAAATGGGGGTTTTTCATATAAATGCATGGTTGCAGGGGGTACTTATGCCACAATATGCTTAGACTGCCGAATGGAAAAAGAGGAAGAAACCCTTTTTCTTACTTTTTATGTACTACTTCACCTGCTCTTTTGTAGATGCTTCCCTCCGGTACAACCCCTCTGACCATGGAAAGAGGATAAATATTCGTATTCCTGCCGATGACCGACCCGGGATTTAGTACACTGTTGCAGCCAACCTCCACATGATCGCCTAAGATTGCTCCAAATTTTTTTAATCCAGTAGCGACTCTTTCCTCTCCTGTGGACACTTCAACCAGAGATTTATCTGATTTCACATTGGAGGTAATCGCTCCGGCTCCCATGTGGGCTTTATAGCCCAGGATGGAATCTCCTACATAGTTATAATGAGGTACCTGCACCTTATTAAACAGGATTACATTCTTAAGCTCAGTGGAATTCCCGACCACCGCTCCTTCTCCGACAATGACATTGCCTCTGATATAAGCACAATGTCTTATCTCAGCCTTCTTCCCGATGATGGCCGGTCCGCCCAGATAGGCTGTCGGTGCTATGGTAGCAGATTTTGCTATCCAGATATCCTCACCGATTTTATCATATTCTTCAGCCGGCAGGTTTGGACCGATTGTTAAAATTATATCATTTATCCTACCCAGCACCTCCCAGGGATAGGTACATCCCTCAAACCCTTGCGCCGCGATTGTTTCCTTTAAATCAAGCAATGACTTAATCCTAAGCTGTTCCATCAGTTCTCCCCCGATTCTATAAGTTATTATTCATCTTGCATTATTTTCTGGTTTTTTCAAATATCGTTATTAGGAAGGTTCATAAATCAAGTATCATACATTCTAGTGGCATTCGTTTATGTATCGTTACCTTCATGTATTTTATGAATCGTTATAATCAAATATCATTATATTACAAGCCGCTTCATAATACTACTGCAAAATACAGTAGGCATCCTTCTTTACAACGTATGAATAATGATGAATGATCCCT
>JAEYRK010000085.1 GCA_023435645.1 Bacillota bacterium | reverse complement strand
CCCAACAGCAGATCAGCCGCAAAGGCTGTATTCATCAGAAGATCCTGGGATGGGTTGGCAATCGCCATCGTAAGTCCGGTCTTCACACACAAGGAAAGGAAGGTGCTGTTAATGAACTGCCGCTCCGGAAGACCGAAGGAGATATTGGATAGCCCTACGATTGTAGCCAGACCCAGTTCCTCCTTACAATAACGGATGGTTTCCAGTGCTTCTATCGCAGCATTCCTATTCGCACCTACGGTATTCACCAGACCGTCAACGATGATATCCTCCTTCGTCAGTCCCAGTTCATAAGCCCGGTCAATTACCCTATGGATGATTTGTTTCTTTTCTTCAATATCCTTTGGCATACCTTGATCGGATAATGGCAGAAGGATGAACATTGCCCCGTATTTCTTAGCAATCGGCAGCAGCCTCTCAAATTTATTCTTCTCCAGGGAAATGGAGTTGATCAATGCCCTACCCGGATATACCCTGAGAGCAGCTTCCATGACCTCAGCATTGCTGGAGTCGATACTGAGCGGTAGCTCAGTTACCCTTAAGACCTCATTTACAGCCTTCAACATCACTTCCTTTTCATCGATGCCGCTCATTCCCACATTAATGTCCAGAATATCCGCTCCAAGCTCAGCCTGTTCTGCTGCCATCCGGGCTACCAATTCAGTCTTTCCTTCCTTCAGCTCCGCCTGAAGTGCTTTCTTTCCCGTCGGATTAATCCGTTCCCCTACTACCATAAAAGGACCATCCAGATCTATATCTACGGTTCGTCGCTCCGTCGTAAGCGCCCGAAACCGCGTTGTTTTCAAGGCTTGCGGAACCATCCCTGCGATCCGCTCCGTCATTTTACCAATATGCTCCGGAGTGGTTCCACAGCAGCCACCGATCAGTCCGGCTCCCTCTGCTACAAGCTGATACATCTCATCAGCAAATTCCTCGGCCCCCATCGGAAATACAGTCTTACCATCAATCAGCTTTGGAATTCCCGCATTGGGCTTTGCCATCACAGGAATACAGGCATACTGCTTCATTTCCCTTATAATCTCGTGCATTTTGTCAGGACCGGTAGAGCAATTGACTCCAACCGCTGCTGCCCCCATGCTCTGCAGCACAGTGATCGCCGTCCTGGGATCCGTTCCATACAGAGTACGTCCACCCTCGTGAAAGGTCAGAGATATCATTACAGGCAGGTCACAAAGCTCCTTCGCAGCCAGTAGAGCAGCCCTGCATTCCTGAAGGCTCATCATAGTTTCTATGACAATCAGATCAACCCCCTCTGCAAGGATGATCCGGTATTGCTCCTTATAGACTTCAACCAAGTTCTCGAAGGAAAGCTTACCAATTGGCTCCACCTGTTCTCCGGTCATAGTAATATCAGCCGCAACATAGACTCTTCTCTGGCTTCCGGTCCTCCTTCGATACTCCTGAACCGCTTCCTTACTGATCTGTATCAGCCCCCGGTTCATCCGCTCAATTTCTTCCTCAAGCCCATACTCCCTCAGCTTGATCCGGTTGGCAGTGAAGGTGGGAGCAAACAGGATATCCGTTCCGGCTTCCAGGAACTCACCTTGAAGGTCAATGACTACCTGGCGATTCTCCAGCATCCATTTTTCAGGACTTACTCCGGTCGGCATCCCCCGCTTTTGCAGATTGCTACCGGTGGCACCATCCAAAATAACAATTTTCGATTGGGTAAGCTCTATAAACTCCTGATTGGTCATTTATCTTCCTCCAATTTGAATTTACTTGTAATAGATAGCCTTTGGAGATAAAACAAGGTAGCTCCGACTAGAACGATATAATAGATATAATAGAACAGCTTCTCTCCAAAGAAGAAATCTATTCCTACCATCATTCCCTTGCCGGTCATCGCAATGATCCAGCCAATCAGAAGCTCATTATTATGCCATTTATTCTGCAGACAATTGGTGATGGATACGATACCGTGGATGACGAAAAATTCGATTGCGATTTCCACAGCCACCAGAAGAAAATTGTAGCCGGCTGATTTCAAATACAGCTCCCTCCCTTGAAAATCATAAGCAAGGAATGGAATGATAACACTCAGATAGATGGCCGCCGGTGACAGGAGTGCCGCTATGATAAATCGATAGTTCCTTCTTGCCAGCACAACAGAGCCCAGGAAAATCAACAGAAAGCCGAGCACATCAGGGATCAAGTCCAAGACCGGACGGCTTCCAATAAAATTATGAATTACCTTCTCCTGAAATACCGTCCCCAATCCCTCTGCCTTCAGCATCTCCGGGTAATAAGCTCCTACCGGAAGTTTAAAATCAAAGGCCAATAATATAATCCCAAGCGCGATTAGAATAAAGCTTTTCTTCATTTGTTACCCCCCATCTCTTCAATCACAATTTTCTGCATCAGACTTACTCTATTAAATGGAAGCATGAAATAATAACCGTCAGCAAAATCTCTTGTCATGTCGATAATTTCATTTGCCACCTGTGCTCCGACGCTTTCCGCTTCCTCCCTTGACATATCAGGGTGATATCGGTTCACGATCTCCTCCGGCACATGAATCCCGGTCAGCTCATTCTTTATAAAGTTAGCATTCCGATAGCTTACCAGGGGCATTATACCGCATAGGAGTTTCGTATTGACCAGTCCTTTCATCTCTCTGAGCCTGTCTGCATCCTCCTTCGAGTATACGGGCTGGGTCAGGAAGAACTTTGCTCCGGCGTTTATTTTTTGATTCATTTTTTTGATCACTTGCTCCAGTGAACCACGATTATAATTAAGGGCTCCTCCGTAATAAATCGGTTCCTTTGAGAAATGTTCCACATTCATTTCCTTCACATACTCCATCAGCCGAACGGAGTTATAATCAAATACTCCGGTGGTGGATACTCTGCTTTCCCCGGGTACTGGGTCCCCTGTCACTAGCAGGAGGTTACGAATTCCATGGATATAGGCTCCTAGTATTCCTGCCCTCATAGAAATCATATTTTTATCCCTGCAGCAGACATGGGGCATTACTCTCATGCCCGTTTCCTCCGCTATTTTCGTTCCCATCAGGATGGAGTCCACACGGCTTCTTCCCATCGGAGAATCCGCAAAGGTGATGATATCCGCCTTCACCGTCTTCAGGCTATGAGCACATTCCATGATATGATCAATATTGGCATCATAGGGAGGATCCAGTTCAATTGCAACCACCTTTTTCCCTTGTTCAAATAGCTTATAAAACTCATTCTCGACTTCCGGGCTACTCTCCTCAGGGGCTTCTCTTAGAGTTATATGAGATCTTTCCTCTCCTGTAAGGCTTATCTCCCTGACCATTCTCCGGATATACTCCGGAGTTGTACCGCAGCAGCCTCCCAGGAGGTCGATTCCCAGCGCAGCAATCTTACTCATATTATCTGTAAAGTATACTTCATTGTCCATGAAAATCATCCGGTTCTGCATCTGCTCCGGGTAACCGGCGTTGGGAGCGGCATAGATGTATTGCTCCGAGGGATAGGATATCTTCTTCAGAAGCTGTAGCATATGGCCGGAACCGACTCCACAGTTGAAGCCACAGGCATCAATCTCCTTAAGAGCCGCGGTCTGCTCCATCAGCCTGTTCGCACTGATCCCTGCTGAGGAATAACCGTTCTTATTCAGGGAGAAGCTTACGAGGAGAAACATGTCTCGATTCTGACTTTTAATATAGGGTACCAGCCTGCTGATATACTTCAGACTGTCAAAGGTCTCAAAATGGATCCCATCCAGTCCTTCCCGAAGAAAAATGTCACAGAGGGACTGATACTCCTCCAGAAGCTCTTCCTCCGTCGAAGCGGCATCAGCCGGTATGGGGCCGATATTCCCCAGAACAAATACCTTCCTACTAACATTCTCCTGATCCACAGCTTCCGCAGCTGCCTTCTTCGCAATGTGGCAGGCTGCTTCCACCAGCCTCCTCTGTTCCTCCGCTTCCATCTGCAGTGCATGCCGATTGGCTGCAAAGGTATTCGTTCTAATCAGACCGGCTCCTGCCTGAATATACTCCTTATGTATTCTTTCAATCACCTCAGGAGCCTTCAGGTTCGCCCGTTCGGAATATGCACCCGGTTGATTCATCAGACCCACATAATAGGTCCCCATGGAGCCGTCTGTAATCAATCTATGATTTCGTAGATAATCCTGTAGCCTCATTTATTTTCCTTTCATCAAGCCGCTGCGTGATACACTCATCAGATCTTCCTTTATTAATATCTATTCATTGTTAATGCATATTATATAACAACCCTTTTCCTACCACAAGTAAAAACGACAGGAAATACAAGAAGTGTAGAAACCGTTCATAATTCATTGACTAAACGAAGTATAGGAAATATAATGAATACTGAAGATAATATGGCATATCAGCGTCATCCGACTAATATCTTGAGCATGGGTGCAGGTCTATATGCCATAGAAATCGTTAACCTTAAGGAGGATATGACAAATGAATATGCCCGAGTTAAAAATCGG
>JAEYRK010000076.1 GCA_023435645.1 Bacillota bacterium | reverse complement strand
TGAGGCTGATGCTTTTCGATACGGAACTGACAGATCCGGTCATTTATCTGGATCTCAGTATCGCGTAATGCAATCGCAGGCATATAGAACCAGTCATTGGGTCCGGCATAGCTTTCATCGACTAATCCCATATGATTCGCCTGAATAATTCCAAAATTCTTAAAGGTACTGCTTCTTGGGATAATATGGGCTTCATAGCCTTTTGGCAGCTGCATCGCCACACCGAGGTTGATGAGTCGATATTCCCCCGCCTTCATTATCACATGCTCTGCAGACCGTAAATCAATCCAATCCGACTTACCGTCGATATATTCTAGCCGTTTCACAGTATCATTTAGGTATTTTATCTTTATAAGCTCCATTTGTCTTCTTCTCTTTCTATTTTATATTCTACTGCCCTGATTGCTTCAAAGAAATCCTCCCCACTCAGGCTCATGGGATCATTCCCAGCATCCTTAACAGCTCCTTAGCCGCTGAGGAGATCGGATTCATACTTCCCGTAATGATACAAAAATGCCTTTTCGGAAGCTCCCTTTGAAACCTAAGTCGGAACAATCTCCCGGATTCCAGATATTCCTTCGCAAAGTCCTCTACGACACAGCCAATTCCAAGATTTCGATCGGCAAACTTCACGATAATGTCACTCATAGCCAGTTCAAATTCCGGTTTCAGCACGGCTCCGATGGATCCAAGGAATTCATCTATAAATCTTCTGCTACTGGTATTATGCTCCAGACAGATAATCGGAAGCTCTTCCAGCTCCTTATAGTCCAATATCCTATCCTTCAGTTCTGTAAATCCGCTGCCTGCTACAAAGATATCCTGTATCTCCCGAACCGGAACAAAGTGAAGCTCCGGTCTTGTTTCAAAGGGTTCGCTGACAACACCGAAATCAATCTTCCCTTCATATAGAGATTCCAGAGTATCAGGAGTAGGAGCATTGGTTACTGTCACCTTGATGCCCGGATATTTCCGGTGGAATTGCTCCAGATAGGGTAACAGATAAAATTGCAGGGTCATATCACTGGCTCCGATCCTGATTTCTCCGTTCTCCAGATCCAGCATCTTGCGAAATTGTGCCTCTCCCATCAGTATATAATCATACCCTCTCTGTACGTAGGAAAATAACACCTCTCCCTCCGGTGTTAGCTTCACCCCCTTGGGAACGCGCATAAACAGCCTGCTGCCAAGACTTGATTCCAGTAGCTTGATTGCCTGGCTGACTGCCGGCTGCGAGATACAGAGCTCCTCACCGGCCTGAGTGAAGCTGCCTGCCTTCACAACATGATAGAAAATCCTATAATACTCCAGATTCACATTCATATAATAACCCCTTATGACTATACTATTAGGTATACCCAGATATTATATCATTAAATGAAATCTAGGGCAATCAAGTAGCGCACAAAAAAAATAATGGGGTGCTACAATACATGTCCTTACAAATTGACATTGATGCAACACCCATAATCTCTTTGGAATCTATATGTAGTTATTCCAGCTTAAGTCCGCCGGTTGCTATGAATGCATAAATTGCAGAAATGATTGCAACGAAAACCCCATACCTGGTTCCGATCTCTCCGGTCAAGGTAAGTAAGAGCGCTGCAGCTGCAGTTAGCAAGGTAACAATACCGCTTAATACCGTACATAATTTTGCCAAACCGTTCTTCTTAAGTAATGAAAACAAAATCGCTAAGCCGGCTGCTACAGGTATCACAATTAAAAGGTATAAAACATTGGCCTGAGGAGGTATCTCTGAACCTAGGATGCTTCCCTTAAACTTACTAAACACGCTGAAGAGCTGACTGGGCGATAAGGAATTCTTCTGGCCTAAGCCCATAAAATCAAACACCTCTTCTGCATCACCAGTAACCTTTAACCAGCCCATAAAAAAGGTAAGGAATAGAACTGCATTTGCACAGATAAATCGGATTACATGCTTGGATAACCCCACCGATTGACTGCTTTGTGAACCAACATACTGTGTGACCGGCTGGGTGCTCTGACCCATCACTCCTTGACCTGCATCAGTCATCTCACTCACTGCTTTCGTACTTGAAACCTTCGTTCCGCAGGATAGGCAAAACGCATCTCCCTCAGATAATTTTGTACCACATTTTCCGCAAAACATTGTTTTTCCTCCATCCATATTATTAATCTTTTGTGCCCAGCATGATATAGCATATGCCAATACATTCACAAATTATATTACCATAATTAACTATAGAAGAAAAGCGAAAGATAGGAATCTTTCGGATTAGATCAAGTAAAGATGGAGCTGTCTGCTATAGTGAATGAATCGTATTGAACAGCTCCACCTTACATAATATATCTCATAATCGATATGATATGTAATACCTATTACCTACTGTTTTGATTATCAATCAGCTTCTGAATTTTGTCCTCATCCAGGGATGCCTTACCATAATTTTTCAGGGAAACCGTTAACTCATAGGATTCCATCTTCCCGTCCCATCCTTCCATGGTGATGTCCGCATGAATTTCAACCAGCTTGCCCTTGCTAATTGTTATCTCCAGTATCATCTCATCAAAAATATCCAACTCATCAAGGATCTCATCCTTAACATCATCGATATCCTTGCTGATCACCGGTTCAAAGGTGTCAATCAGGGATTCAGCAAATTGAGGTACGTTCACCTCAAAGGTATATAAGGTACCATCTTTGGTCTTCTTAATCGAGAATTCCTCACAAACCTCCTTAAAATAGGACTGACTGTTCATGTTTTTCTCGAATTCCTTGATGCATTTCTCCAGTTGACTGGTAGTTATATATCTGGATAAGCCGACTTCATCTAAGACATCCTCCCAATCAACCTTGGATATTCCATCCATTCCCTTCTTATACTCATCATAATACTCTAATAAATCATCAATCTCCCTTGATACATCCTCACTCCACCATATCTCACCATCATCAACGTCATACATGATTCCCTTGTATAGAATCTGTCTGCTATACTGATTAACGAAATCATACTCTAATTTTCCCTTATCAAGGTCATAAACAAAAACACCTTTCACCGATTCCTTGCGTTTGCGATCTGAGCTCTCAACATAATTTACATTAAATTCTACGCTCTTAGCTTCTAATGTCCCTTTCGCTGCCTTTAGAATATTATCCAGTACTTTACCGCCACCTAAGGGGAACAAAAGGGTAACAAATAGTACGATGATCGCAACCACAGCAATTCCTGCCAAGGATATGATCAGAGGCTTCCTTGATTTACGTGTCAGCTTATCCTGGCTGACAGATTGCCCATAAGCAGGCCTTTGTTGATAGGGAGGATATGGCTGCTGATACATACCGGGCTGGGGTTGACCGTAGCTATTATTGTACACCGGTGCCTGGGGCTGACCGTAGATCGGATTGTTTACCGGTGGTTGCTGCTGATTGTAGATATTCCCGGTGACAGGCGTCTGAGGCTGACCATATACCGGATTGTACAAGGGTGCCTGGGGTTGACTATAGACATTATTATTTACCGGCTCCTGTGGTTGACTGTAGACATTACTATTAACCGGCTCCTGTGGTTGACTGTAGACATTACTATTTACCGATTCCTGGAGTTGACTGTCGGTGTTATTATTCACCGCTTCCTGCTGCTGACTGTCGATATTACTGCTGGCAGCTGCCTGGAGCTGACTATCGTCATCCCTATTCATTGGCTCCCGGGCCTCACTGTGGGCATCATTACCGGCAGCTGCCTGGGGCTGACTATAGATACGATAGCCGTCCGGTTCCTGGGGCTGATTCTTCCCCAATACCGCCTGTTGGAGCTGGCTTCCACACTGGTAACAGAATTTTGAATAATCCTCATTCCTTGTACCACATTTTGAACAAAACATAACTACACCCCTTTATTCATATTTACCTTCGTAAGAAAAATGTTCCTACGAACGTAGCTTATTTCTCATAACAATTATATCATTGAGCCCTTGTACCGTCAACCAGACCTCTCACTATCTTCCAATTATTCCATTATTATGGCAGCCTTACATTCTCCAAAGCGTCAATCCCCTATAGAAGAGCTGCCCCGTATCGAATTACTCTTGATGAAGCAATTTCATTCGCACTGATAAAAAGGGATTACAGCTACAATGAACTGTAATCCCATAGTGATATCTATTACAAAACTGCTATTACACCTTGATATCTGCCTGTAAGCCAAGTAGCTCTTTATTCTCCTCGAGAATAGGCTTAATCACTTCCTCCAGAAATTCTTCCGTCTGTTCCTGCGCACGTCCCGTGTATCTGCTAGGCTCCATGGAAGCCTTTAGCTCCTCCAGACTCTGAGGGAAGGAAGGGTCTGCCGCAATCAGCTCCAGTAGATTATTCTCCAGGCCCTTCTCCTTTACATTCCGGCCTGCCTCCATGGACAGGGTACGAATCCTCTCATGAAGCTCCTGCCTGTCTCCTCCCGCCTTCACCGCATCCATCATGATGTTTTCGGTAAGCATGAACGGTAGCTCCTGCATCAGGTGCTTCTCGATTACCTTCGGATAAACAACGAGTCCATCCACTACATTCAAATACAGGTCCAGAATTCCATCCACTGCCAGGAAGGCCTCCGGGATACTAATCCGCTTATTTGCAGAGTCATCCAGAGTCCTCTCAAACCATTGGGTGGAGGAGGTGATCGCAGGATTTAAAGCATCTACGATCACATAGTTAGCCAGGGATGCAATGCGTTCCGTTCTCATGGGGTTTCTCTTATAGGCCATGGCAGAGGAGCCGATCTGCTTCTTCTCGAAGGGCTCTTCAATTTCCTTCAGATGCTGCAGCAGACGGATGTCATTGGAGAATTTATGGGCACTGGCTGCGATACCTGCCAGGACATTCAGTACTCTGGTATCCACCTTTCTGGAGTAGGTCTGTCCGGAAACGGGGTAGCATCCGGAGAAGCCCATCTTCTCTGCGATGCTCTGATCCAGCTTCTTAATCTTCTCATGATCCCCGTCAAAGAGCTCCATGAAGCTAGCCTGGGTTCCCGTTGTGCCCTTCGAGCCCAGCAGCTTCATACTGTCAATCAAATAGTTGATATCCTCTAAATCCAGCTTCAGCTCCATCAGCCACAGGGAGGCTCTCTTGCCGACCGTCGTAGGCTGTGCCGGCTGGAAGTGGGTAAAGGCTAAGGTGGGCATAGCCCTGTACTCATATGCAAATTCGGATAGCTTTGCCATGACATTCAGGAGCTTCTTCCGTACCAGCTTCAAGGCATCGGTCATAATAATAAGGTCTGTATTATCACCAACATAACAGGAGGTAGCCCCCAGATGAATGATCCCCTTTGCACTGGGACATTGCTCACCAAAGGCATAAACATGGGACATGACATCATGACGGACTAATGCCTCCCTGGCAATAGCTACATCATAATTAATCTCCTCCCCATGGGCCTTCAGCTCATCAATTTGTTCCTGGGTAATATTCAGCCCCAGCTCCTTCTCTGTCTCAGCCAGTGCAATCCAGAGCCTTCTCCAGGTCTTAAATTTCATGTCCGGTGAAAAGAGATACTGCATCTCCTTACCTGCATACCGCTCTGAAAGCGGACTGGTATATCTGTCATTACTCATGGTTGTGCCCCTTTCTATCGCTCATATTCTCCACGGATATCCTCTTTCGGAGGCTCAATCGGATAATTGCCTGTGAAGCAGGCATCACAAAAGCCTGTATCTCCTCCCAGCATGTCTGCCAGACGATCCACTGCAAAATATCCCAGGGAATTCGCTCCGATCATTTCACGGATCTGTTCAATCGAATGATTATGTGCAATCAGCTGATCTCCTGTGGGTACATCTGTTCCGAAATAGCAAGGATACAGAAAGGGTGGCGAGCTGATTCTGACATGAACCTCCGTAGCCCCTGCACTCTTTAGCATCCGGACAATCTTTGCGCTGGTAGTTCCTCTTACTATGGAGTCATCAATCATTACCACTCTTTTCCCTTGAACCACCTCGGGCAGAACATTTAGCTTAATCCTTACACTGGATGCCCGCATGGACTGCTTGGGCTTGATGAAGGTTCTTCCGACATAGCTGTTCTTTACAAAGGCCATACCAAAGGGTATTCCGGATTCCAGTGCGTATCCCAGGGCTGCGGCATTTCCTGAATCAGGAACACCGACAATCACATCTGCCTCTACCGGATGGGTCTGGGCCAGAATTCTTCCTGCCATGATTCTTGACTGATAAACACTGATTCCGTCAAACCTCGTATCCGGTCTGGAGAAGTAGATATATTCAAAGACGCATTTTGCCATCTGCTTACCGCACTGAGAGGTATCGGAATGAATTCCCGTCTCGTTGATCATGACTACCTCACCGGGCTTAACATCCCGGATAAACTCCGCATCCACAGCCGTTAAGGCTGAGGATTCAGAGGCAAGGATATATGCATTATTTTTTCTGCCAATGCATAAGGGATGGAATCCGAAGGGGTCTCTGGCACCGATCAGCTTCCTTGGACTCGCAATCACCAGGGAATACGCTCCGACCAGCTTCTTCATTGCCCTTACGACTGCTTCCTCAACTGTGGCGGATTGGAGACGCTCTCTGGCAATGTGATATGCAATCACCTCTGTATCTATCGTAGTCTGAAAGATTGCTCCGGTCTGTTCCAGTTCATTTCTCAGCTCCGGTGTGTTCACCAAATTACCATTGTGCGCAAGGGCAAGGGTTCCCTTCACATAATTTAATACCAGGGGCTGGGTATTATGAATACTGCTTTCCCCGGCGGTAGAATAACGGACATGTCCTACCCCCAGATTGCCGTTTAGTCTCTCCAGCTGCTCCTCCGTGCATACCTCACTGACAAGACCCATGCCCTTACAGGCCTTGACCTTTCCCTTGGGTCCGTTGGTATCACTGACCGCAATCCCACAGCTTTCCTGTCCCCTGTGCTGAAGTGCAAATAAACCATAGTAAATTGTGGACACCACATCTTTTCCATCTAAATCGTATACCCCGAACACTCCACATTCCTCATGGAGTTCCTCCGGATGATAGCTGTTGTTTTCCATAACCATGTTGATTTTCCTTTCTATTCAATCAGAAGATTTCATCCTTATGTCAAACAGTACCGTCAAAAAGAAGGCTGTTCCAAATATATTCCTATCGCTTGCCCCACCACAAAAACAGGCATACGCCCACCCCGAACGTATTGGCAGCTATGAAATCTCTCTGAAACAGCCCCATATTTCATTATGATATCCCTAATCTTCTAAATACTTCCTGGTAGGCATCCTCTACCTTACCAAGATCCCTGCGGAAGCGATCCTTATCCAGCTTATCATGAGTAATAACATCCCAGAGTCTGCAGGTATCAGGTGAAATCTCATCTGCTAGTATAATTTGACCCTTATATCTGCCGAACTCCAGCTTAAAATCCACCAGCTCTATTCCGCATTCCAGGAAGTACTTGCACAATACTTCATTTACCTGAAAGGCAAGCTCTGTAATACGGTCAATTTCTTCCTTCGTAGCAAGACCAAGAGCAAGTGCATAATAATCATTAATAAAGGGATCTCCCAAAGCATCATCCTTATAGGAGAATTCCAAAGTAGGCACTAACAGCTTTCTTCCTTCCTCAATTCCGAGTCTTTTGGCAAAGCTACCCGCTGAGACATTTCTGATGATAACCTCAAGAGGTACGATGGTAACCTTTTTTACTGCGGTTTCTCTGTCACTGAGCTCTTCAACATAATGAGTGGGGACACCCTGTGCCTCCAAAAGTCGGAACATATGGTTGGACATCCTGTTATTGACGACACCCTTACCGATAATGGTGCCCTTCTTTAAGCCGTTGAATGCTGTTGCATCATCCTTGTAGTCTACGATATATATGTCTTCCACATCCGTCAGATATACCTTCTTTGCTTTTCCTTCATAGAGCATGTCTAGCTTTTTCATCGTAAATGCCACCCATCCTTTATTTTATTTTCTCATTGAGTTCATAACGCTCAGTGTTACGCTATTATTATCAACGAAACATTTCGAATTGGCAACTGCTTTTTTATGGATGAAGGTATCCTTACCAGATTTTTGTATGCTTGCACAAATTAAGGTTTTGAAAACAACTTTTTTACATCAATTTGTTGAAGTCTAGGGAAGATCAAACACTCTCTTCGCAACTCTTTCCGAGGCATGTCCATCCTCCAGCCCACAAAACCTCTCATAAAACATCTCATACCTGTCCTGATACTGCTCCGTGATCTGGTCAATTCTCTTAATTGCTTCCACTAGCTCTTCATTGGTGAACAATAGGGGGCCGGGAACCTCCGTCTCGATATCCATATAGAAGCCCCGGAGCATGTCACGGTATTTATCCAGGTCATAGGTATAAAATAAAATCGGTCTCTTCAGGTTCGCATAATCAAAGAACACGGAGGAATAGTCGGTAATCAAAAGGTCTGAAATCAGATACAGCTCAGAGATATCATCATATTTGCTGACATTGATCGCAAAATCCTCCAGCCCTCTGATATCGAGTGAGTCTGCAATAAAATAATGTGTTCTGAGAAGTACCACATAATCCGGTCCCAGCTCCTTCTTTAGGAGTCTAAGATCCAGCTTCAGGGCAAATTTGTATTCTCCCCTGCCATAATACTCATCATCCCTCCAGGTTGGGGCATAGAGAATCGTCTTCTTCCCTTCAGGGATATGAAGCTTCCTTCGTAACGCTGCTGCCAGCTGATCCCTATTCTCACTATGGAGGATATCATTTCTGGGATATCCGAATTCCAAAATCTCCTTATTATAACGGAAGGCACTGCGGAAGACCTCCGTGGAGAAGTGGTTGGCCGAAACCAGATAATCCCATACTCTGGACTGCTTATAAAACTGTGCCTTATATAATGGGAATGCTCCCATCACCTCTTCTTGATCAAATACCAGCTTCTTTAAGGGAGTTCCATGCCAGGTCTCCAGAAACACATTCCCCTCCCGCTTCTTTACCCATTCCGGCTGTCTGCCATTAAAGATATTATATTTACAGCGGGCCAGAAAGTAGGCATAACGAATGCTGAAGCGTTTTACCTTGGTATGCTCAAAGGGTATCCTCGTTCTCTTGTTTACCACCCAGATAAAACGATAGTTCCCAGGGTAATTCTTCGATAGATATTCATAGATATACTTCGGACTGTCGGAGTAGCTCTTGCCGAAGAAGCTTTCGCATAATACCCAGTTCTCCTTTAGGGGCATCTTAAGGAAATATCTATGATATAAGTAATAAGAAAATACTCTCCAGTTCTTTCTGATCTTTTTTAGCTTTTTTACACCGAGGTGGAGATTTACCTGTAGTGTAACCTTCTTGACGTCTCCCTTCAGTAAGGCCTTTACAACCCTTTTGCGGTATTTCGTCAGGGCCTTGATCCGCTCCCGATCTACCTGAAGCATGCAGTCCCGGATGATCTCAAAGCGCTCCTTCCTCCAGATATCCTTATCACTTCTCCTTAACCGGGGTGCATAGGTGCAGATAAAATAATCGATCAGCTTCTCCTCAAGCAAGACTCTCAGAACTGATGCCGGTGCTGTTATACGGATGGCCTCCCGATAGGCTTCTATATACTCCTCAAAGCGATCCTCGGTACTGATCTGTGATAGGGCAGGGAAATGGATGGGATCATTGTGCTTGCGCTTCACATAGACCGCTTCCAAGGCCTTGGAGCAGGCCTCCGCATGCTGCAGAACCTTGATTAGGAAGCTAAGGTCAGAAAAGAAGGTATAATTTTCATGAAAACGGATGCCGTGTTCATACAGAAAGCTTCTGTGAAATAGCACCCCGACTACGGAAATATTTTTAAACCCTTTCCGGGATACCAAGAGGGTATCATAAGCATCCGCCAGCTTCGATAGCTCCCCGGCTTCCTTCGATGGCAGGGCTTCCTTCAATACCTGCTGAATCCTCAGAAGTGTCTTTTCCTTATCATGATTTTCTTCGTACTCATATTCTCCCTCGGCATCCTGTTCCTCGATGAAGCTCTCCGGGTTTGTCTCATTCAAGGAGGATAAATAAACCTTACGTCGGAACCAGGTGGAGGTCTTACTGCCATAAGTAAAATCAGCCAGCTCCTCCTGTGCCTCCTTTAATAAGAGGGGAAGCGTCCCGCTCTGCATATAGTCATCGCTGTCAAGAAAATAGACATATTCTCCATGGGCAGCATCAAGTCCTGCATTCCTCGCTGTGGCTACACCACTGCAGCCGGCAAAATAGTCATTTCTCTCAATTCCCTTTCTAGGGGATTTCTGCTTATCCTCCAGCTCAATGACACGGAGATTGATATCCTGATAAGCCTCCGCCACCAGAGAGATATCCTCCGTCACATGATCCAGGACAAGGATCGTCTCATAGGCACTTAAGCCCTGATCACGAATACTTTCCAGACAATCCTCCAGAAAATGTATTCCTCTATGAAAAGGTACGATTATACTAAGCTTCAAAATAGCACCAACCTTTCGAACTTCCGTTAAATTTCTTTTTTTATGAATAACGCCGTTAGCTTGTCCATGATGGTGTCATAGCACCTCTTCACAATAGGAAGTGAAAAAAGATATGTAATCAGAGCAGTCAAGCATATGGAATATACGAGGTATAGATACGGTTGATTCTGAAATAGCTCCAGTCTCTCCAAGGGTGGAATGGTGAAGAGATGAAGTATGTATATCGTCATCGTACTGCTGCCGATCCGGGAGAGGAGGGTTTTTTTACTTGTACACAGATTAATCAAAGCTCCAATCATAAGAACAGCCACCACATATACAAGGACTCGAGACAACAAACTCTTTAATTCCTCACCCTCCGGAAAGTATTTTCTAAGATACAGAACCTCATTGGGAAATACCTCCTTCCTGACAAGAAAGACAGAAAGTAGGGCGGTAGCTGCGACAACTGAGACAGACAGGATTCTTGGTATCCTTCTCAGCTTTTCTACCTGCTCCTTCGTACAATAATAACCCAATAGGAAGAAGGGCAGGAAACAGACCACTCTGCCTAAGGCAAGATATTCTGAAAATTCCGTACTCATGCCACTGAGGACACCAAAGAGAAAGCTCAGGGGCAGCAGGAAACGGATCCTTACCAAATCCTTTAAGCAGAATTTCCATAGAAACAATGCTAAAAAGTACCATAGCCCCCAATAAGGTCGGAAAAAACGGAAACCAAAGTACGGCTCCTGAAGGATCACTATCTTATAAAAATAATTCGTCACATTTAAAATCAGGTAAGGAATCATGATTGTTACAAAGGCATTGTTCCTGCTTCTCTCCAGGTTCTTTGAGAAATAACCGGAGATAAAGGACATCGCCGGCATATGGAAGAAATACAGGAAGTAATAAATGATTTTAATAGACTCATTCTTATGTATCATGGAGGTTAGGACATGTCCCCAAACTACAAGTATGACTAAAATAGCTCTCATATTATCAAAAAGGTAATCCCTGGGGGCTCCTGCTGCCATATCGACTAAGCTGCCTCCTTGTCTCCCTGGCTGTTCCCACTTGTCCTTACCTGACAGAATCGTCATTTCCTTATGACTCCTTATATTTATTTATAGTATTTCCTAGATCATTTTGTTTTTAATATACTCCATTTAACATTTTGATTTTAACAAAGAAAGACATAACGTGCAATATCAATATTTATATTGCATTTCACGAACCCATGCGATAGAATTTCCTAGAAACTTACTAAACCTAAGGAGAGATTTTATGAAGGAACAAAAGCCGCTGTTTTTTCAAAAGCTGCTGCATCTAGTTAAAATGGAAGCTGTATTATGTATTGCCGGGGCAGCAGTGGCTGCCTCCATGTTCTTTACACCGCCGACTCTTGATTACCTAACCTATGTTGATTTTCGTGTTCTTGCTCTTTTGTTCTGTCTGATGGCTGTAGTGGCTGGGGCAGGTGAAACCGGTCTATTTCTAAAGCTCTCCGAAAGACTTTTGAACCGCTGTAAAAATACCCGGGCCTTGATTTTCATTCTGGTGCTTTTATGCTTTTTTACCTCCATGTGGATTACGAACGATGTTGCCCTAATCACCTTCGTCCCCTTTGCCATATTACTGCTTACCATGGCAGGACAGGAGAGACATCTCATATTCACCATCGTAGGACAGACCATTGCAGCGAATCTTGGCAGCATGCTGACTCCGGTTGGTAACCCCCAAAACCTGTTTTTATTTACATATTACAGGTACTCTCTATGGGACTTTATTCAGACCACTCTGCCGATTACTCTGGTCTCCTTAGGTCTGTTATTCACCATCCTTCTTTTCGTAAGAGGTGAGCCCCTGAAGATAAAAGCTCAGGAGGCAGATGCTACCGAAAACACGCTCAGGCTGTGCATGGTAAAGTCAGAACCCTTACAGGTTAAAAAGGAAGTCAAGCTAACCCTCCTATATTTCCTATTGTTTATTCTCTGTCTGCTCTGTGTTCTCAGAATCCTTGACTACCGCATCACCTTTTTGATCGTATTTCTGGCTATTCTTATCTTTGACCGAGGTATCCTTAAGAAGGTGGATTATTCTCTTCTCCTGACCTTTCTCTGCTTCTTCCTCTTTGTAGGAAACATCGGCCAGATCTCTGCAGCCAGGGATTTTCTGGGCGGCTTACTGGATGGAAGGGAATTGCCCGTAGCTGTTCTGCTCAGTCAAATCATCAGTAATGTACCGGCTGCCATCCTTTTGTCTTCCTTTACAGAAAATAGCAAGGCGCTCCTTTTGGGAACTAATTTGGGAGGCCTAGGAACTCTGGTTGCTTCTCTGGCAAGTCTGATTTCCTTTAAGTATTATTGTCGTTTGGAAGGTGCCAGACCCCTTCGGTACCTGGGTATATTTACATTGTATAACCTACTCTTCCTAGCTCTGTTATCCATATTTGTTATGCTGCTGTAGGAAAATATAAACTAAGTTTCCTATGAAAAAAGCTTATTTATGAAGACTTTTCTTAACCCACAGGTTAGTATAGGACCTATGACTGTTAATTTAACCTTCAAAATAAGCTCTTTTCTCCACAATAGATTACGATATCACTATTTCCTCTGAAGCTGATGGCTTACGACCTTACATCACCAGCAGGATATCATTCTCGTCCTTCATCAGCTCTTTGGGCAGATAATTCTTCTCTAATCTTACTCCATTCACATAGAATTCCTTACAGCCGTTCTCCGCCCCGGATTCGTTTTGCACCTTGATGAGGAGCTTCTTACCACGGAAGGTCTTCTCTATCCGGAATTCCTTCCAGTCGCTGGGGATGCTGGGAGCGATCCACAAACCGTTCAGATCCGGTCTCATACCGAGGATACCTTCCACACAGCCGACCATTACGGTGGAGGCAGTACCGGTCAGCCAATGAACATTGGCCCTTCCCTCATAGGGTGAATCAATGCTTTCCACAAATTGTCCATGGGCATAGGGCTCCAGTACTCGGATTTCAGCCTGGTCATTCATGGCGGCCGGACTCGACTCTGTGAAATATAAAAAGGCGCGGTTTCCATGTCCCATCAGGGCTTCTGCCAGAATAATCCAGCCCTGAGTCTGGGAGAAGATGCTTCCGTTCTCCTTCGTGGAGGGATTGAACAGGATAGCCAATGCTCCTTCAAAGGCATGATCCACATAGGAGGGTGCCATAACTCTGCAGCCGTACTTGGTATTCAGCTCTCTGTACACGCTCTCCAAGGCCTTCTCAGCCTGTTCCTTCGTTGCCAGTCCGCTGATGACCGCCCAGGACTGAGGATTTAACCACATACTGGCCTCCGGATCCTTCCTCGAACCGATGACCTGCCCATCCTCCTTGAAGCCTCTGATGAACCGATCTTCTTCCCAGCAGTTTATATTGATGGTATCCTTTAATTCCGTTTGTACCTGATCCAGGTATTCTAAGTACTTCGTATCCTGCTTATCCTCTGCTATCGCACGAATGACAGACATGGCATAATACAGCTGCAGGGCAACAAAGGTGGATTCCCCCTTCTTACCGAGTCTTAAGCAGTCGTTCCAGTCCGCATGAAGTCCGGCAGGCATTCCATGTGTGCTTCTGCGCTCCATGGAGAAATTGATCGCTCTCTTTAGATGGTCGTATACCGTACCCTCATCCTTATTCGCATAGGGGATGACCTCATCCAGGAACTCCTTCTCTCCTGTTTCAGCCATATATTTATAAACAGTCGGGAATAACCATAAAGCATCATCCGCACGGTATGCCGGATGTCCGGTTGCCTGAACATAGGAAGCATCCTCCGGAGTATCCTCATGACCGGCATTATGGTCGAACTTAACCAAGGGAAGTCCGCCACCATGATCCACCTGCGCAGACAGCATGAATCGGATTTTCTCCTTGGCCATGGCAGGATCCAGATGGATGATACCCTGAATATCCTGAACCGTATCACGGTAGCCGTAACCGTTACGCAGTCCCGCGTACATGAAGGAGGCTGCCCTGGACCAGATAAAGGTAATGAAGCACTGGTAGGCATTCCAGGTATTTAACATTGCATTGAAGGTCTCGCTCGGGGTCTTCACCTGGAAATTACTCAGCTTACCATGCCAGTAATTGATCAGCTCGTTCATCTCCCGGTCTATCACCTTCAAATCAGAATAGTGCTGTAGAAGCTCTGCCGATTCCTTATCCGTCTTCTGTCCCAGCAGGAATACAAACTCCCTGCTCTCTCCCGGCTGCAGTGTCAGCTTGGTATGCAGTGCTCCGCAGGCGTTCTGGTTATAGTTAAGGACATTATCGCAACTACCGCGCTCTACGGCGATGGGATTCCCATAGCTTCTATAGCTGCCGATAAAGGCTGATTTACTTCCGTTATAGGAGGTTATCTCTGCTCCGGTCATACCGAAGAAGCGTTCTCTGTGGTTGCTTCCATCGGCATGTCTTCCTTCATTTTCATTGATGGTCTGAAGAATTTTATTCTCAAGAAAGTACGTCTTGGTAATAAAAAGGGTGTATTGAAGATTGACCTGATCATTCTCATAATTACTCTCGTTTGTAAATTCTACAAAACCAAAGGCAGAGATATTTCTCACACGATCACTGGTATTCTTAACCGTAACCTTCCATACCTCATGGGTCTTATGAAGGGGTACGTAATATAGCACCTCGGAGGAGATATCCTTGTACTGGGCCTTCAGCTTCGTATAAGCGGTGCCATGATGACAGGCACACTGGTAATCATCCTTCCCTTCTCCCAGGGGCTTTCCAACCGGCTGCCAGGAAGCTGACCAGTAATCCTTCTCATCATCGTCCCTCAGATAAACATATCGTCCGGGCTTGTCCTCCTGGTTGAAAATATAACGGGTAATTCTGCCATTCGCTCCGCTCTTAACGAAGCTGTAGCCTCCGGCATTGTTCGAAATGATTGCCCCATACTCCGGTGAACCCAGATAGTTCGCCCAGGGTGCCGGTGTGTCCGGTCTGGTAACGACATATTCCTTATTCTTCTCATCAAAATAACCGTAATTCATATAACCTCTCCTTTTTAGTTATTCTTAAGGTGTGACTACTCCCCAAATGAAAGTCCATCCTTTCTTCTATCTCCAAATTCTATAGTTACCGCTTAATGCCAGTAATGCAAATAGATAGAGACAGTTATCATAATATCTCCGGTCGCCCTTTCTAAGGGGTGTATTCCAGAACAGCTCCACACATTCCTTATTGTAGGGTGTTGCATTGGCTGCCAGGGAGGCTTCCGCATTCGTTGCGATGATTGCTACCGGATGAAGGGCTTTCTCCTCGATGATGGTACCGTCGATTTCATAGACCATATCGATCTTACCCTTTACCGTCTCGCAGAAAAATCTCTGGATCTTATCCGCATTCTCCCTCTCCCACTCATCCGCTGCAAACCAGGCATAATCAAGACCCAAGTTAGCAGGTACCCGGTAAGCATCACTGTAATATCTCTCCCGATGGTCCTTCATAAAAGGACTGCCGTCATAATGGGAATATTCCGGTGCTAATCCCGTGACCGGATGGCAGGTTGTTTTCAGATACTCCCTGCTTGCCTTCGCTGCCTGCTTCCAGAACTCCCTATCCTCTTCGTTGGCCCAAAGTGCAAACAGCTCATAGAAATGAGGTAAATGATAGGAGGGATCCGTAAAATCACAGTTCGGTATGAACTTAATCAGCTGATTCCTTGGCTCCCACATCGGATCCCCGGGTGTTCCGTTCTCTCCCTTGTGCACACATTCATGAAGGATCGCCCTGGCCTCCTTGGAATAATTATAGATTCCTTCCCCGTCCCCCCAACGGTTGGAGGCAAAGAATAATGCCATAGCAAAATACTCTTCTCCATCAGGTGCCGGGCCATAGGAATTCTTCTTTCCATTGGGCTGTACGGACCAGGCAAAATAACCACTGTTCCATCCCTCTTCCATCCACATGTAGGTTTTTGAGAATTTCCACAGCTTATCAAATTCCTTCTTCCAATTCCTCTGTACACACATCATCATGCCATAGGACATACCCTCTGATCTGGCATCAAGGTTACCGGTATCTTCAAAATAAGCCATATCATTTCCAAGCTCATGGTAAAACCGCTCCTCCTCCGGTCCATAGAAGATGGTCTGATAAGCAGCCTCCAGCCTCTCCTCGATTTCCTGCTCATCATAGCCCATTTCCTGAAATAAATTCCGGTATTCCCCTGTGTAAAAAGCTCCCTTCATAGTCCTCTCTCCTTCCGTTCCTTCCTTAGCGAAATCTTCACTTTCTATTAGCCCTTGCTTCCTTCGCTAATTCTTCTCTTTTATCAGCCCTTGCTTCCTTAGCGAAATCTTCTCTTTCTATCAGCCCTTGCTTCGTTTCTTATCTATATCACTGCTTACTTGCTTATCCTTCACTTCCCTATCTAAGCTTTCGGCTTCCGCACTGAACTTCTCTTTCTTTTTGCCTTTTCTACGTTCCTTCTCCATATTTTTGCAACCATATCCCTTATAGTTTAATATGACAAGTACTCCGTTACAATGTGATTCCTTATCTACTTTTTGTGGTATCTGTTATTCTCCTGAGTACTCCTATCGGGACGCCTTTGTAAGAAAGCTCTTTAGGTCCTCCACAGTAAACTGATAATGGCGGTTACAGAAATGACAATTTACCTCGATCGGTTCATTCTCCTCAATCATATCACTAAGCTCCTTCTTTCCTATGGAAATCACCGCCTTCTCCACCCTTGACTTGCTACAGTTACATACAAAGGCAGTCGGGAGCTGATCCAGGATCTCCAGACCGAGATCCCCCAGGATATGGGTGAGGATCATCTCCGGTGTCATCTCCTGGTCCAGTAAACCGGTGATGCCCTCCAACGCTCCGATTCTGCTCTCCAGCTTTGAGATTACCTCCTCCTCGGCAAAGGGCATCAGCTGAAGGATAAAGCCTCCCGCCCGTCTTACTGTATTGTCCTTATTCATCAATACTCCAAGAGCAACACTGGAGGGGACCTGCTCACTGGTCGCATAATAATAGGTCAGGTCCTCTGCTATTTCACCGGAAACCAGATGGGTCTGTCCCACATAGGGCTCCTTCAGTCCCAAATCCCGAATCACAGTCAGCATTCCGGCGCCCAGGGCTCCTCCGACATCCAGCTTCCCCTTCGCATTCGCAGGTAGTATAACCTCCGGATGATAGGGATAGCCCTTTACATGTCCCTTAGAATCCGCTGTGACCGTAAGTCCTCCGATGGGTCCGTTTCCCTTAATCTGAAGTGTCAGGATATCTGCTTCTCCCTTCATCATGCTGCCCATCATGGCCCCCGCTGTCAGTAATCTTCCTAACGCTGCCGTTGCTACCGGACTTGTACCATGGGTCTGTCTTGCATACTCTACAAGCTCCCTTGTTGTTGCGGCAAATGCCCTGATCTGATTGTCCGCTGCACTCGCTCTGATGATATAATCTGTCATAGTAACTCCTTTTACTCTGTTATAGTCCCTCCGGAGCATATCCTGTCTCCGTCAGCTCTTTTTCCTCATTATTTGCGTTTGTATCATAATTATACTACATCTCCTTATCCGGTTTCTGCAGGTATAGCTTATCCGGATGATAGCTCTCCCTTGCCAGAATATAGACCCTCTCACTGTCCTTTCTTGGCTGATCCTCTGAAAGCTCGTGGTAGGCAGCCACCCATTCCATGCCGGCCTCCGTAAGTAATCTGCGTATCGTTTCCACAGAATATGCCCGTCTTACATGGGTTTCCTCCCGCTTATCATATAGTACCCTGCCACTCTCAACCGTCTCCGGGATAAAGAGTGTCAGATTCACCTCATTTATCTTTTCCTCTGGGTAGAAATTATTCTCCCAGAGAAAGCTCCCTTCATCACGGTTCATCGCAAAGGTGGAGTCCCCCAGCACCTCCTCATAGGCATAAGGAGTATCCAGATCGAAGATGAATAGACCGCCGGGATCCAGGTAATTGTTCACCAGACGAAACACCTTCATCAGATCCTCCTCCTCCAGCAAATAGTTCATGCTGTCACAGACACAGATGACCGCAGCCACTGTACCGTAAAGCTCAAACTCTCTCATATCCTGGCACAGATACAGGATTCCATCCTCCTTAGCACTACTAAATTCCCTGGCAATGGACAGCATCTCCTCAGAGCTGTCGATTCCGATCATATCATAACCCCTTCGTGCCATACTCCGGGTCATTTTCCCCGTCCCACAGCCCAGCTCCAGAACCAATCCCTGAGAAATCTTGTGGCTCCTTAACAGCGCCGTGATATAGTCCGCCCAATCCTCATAGGAGATATGATCCATCAGAATATCGTAAACCTTGGCAAAATCAGTTGTATAAGGCTGCATAACGGGTGCTCCTTTCCATTCCGGTAAATAATTCTAGTGCAATCCTCTATAAGAGTGGTATTTCTGTTCTTATCCTATTGATGGTATAAAGCAGGTTATAAGGCTCATTATCATAGACCTTTTCTCTGATTTGGTGACAGTATAGTTCATGATTATGTGATCTTTCCCTGATTGTTTCATTACCTTGATATTAGCATACATAAATATGGTAATCAACCGTAGTTTCGCGAGGGTATGGGCCAGCTACTTTGAAGCGGATAAGCTTACCCATATCTGTTTTAACTACAGATTGCTTTTGAATAACGGAGGGGAGTAAAAAACACCTGCCGATTTCTCCTACAGAGGTCACCGGCAGGTGATCATTTAAAACGATAGACTAAGCGCTATACCATCTGATCAAATATTTCCTTGAGGGACGGATAAAGCCGCTGAAATACTTCATACTTCTGATCATATAGCTTCACAAGCTCAGGATCCTGTTCGGTAGTATCGATTACCTTGATCAGCTTCCCTGCAGCCTCTTCCACAGATGCATACTTGCCGCAGCCCACTGCGGCCAATATAGCTGCTCCAAAGGCAGGGCCTTCTTCGGAGTTGATCTTATCTACCTTAACATTCAGGACATTGGCGATAATTCTGCACCACAGCGGGCTCTTTGCACCACCGCCGTTAATACGAATTCTCTCCAGATTGACACCGAGCTTCTTCGTGATTTCAAAGGAATCCCTTAAGGCAAAGGCAACACCCTCAAGTACTGCCTGGGTCATATCGGCACGGGTGGTATCCATCGTCATACCGATGAAGGTTCCCCTTGCATTGGGATTGTTATGAGGAGTTCTCTCTCCCATCAGATAAGGCAGGAAGAATACACTGTTCTCACCGAGCTTCTCAATGCCCATCTGCTCCTTCGCATATTCCTTCGTTCCGATGATTTCATCCATCCACCACTTATTGGAGGCTGCAGCAGAGAGCATAACACCCATAAAGTGGTATTTGCCATCCGCATGGCAGAAAGCATGGAGTGCATTCTGATCATCCACTGCAAATTTCTCTGAGGAAATGAATACAACACCGGAGGTTCCGAGGGAAACATTACATTTGCCTACACCTACGGTACCGGTTCCGACAGCAGCCACTGCCTGGTCACCACCACCTGCGATAACCTTGACTGATTCAGGCAGACCCAGCTCCTTTGCCGCTTTCTCATTTAAGGTGCCTACTACCTCAAAGGACTCATGGACCTTAGCCATCTGCTCTTCCTTCAGGCCACAAAGCTCAAGCATCTCCTTGGACCAGCGCTTATTCTTTACATCTAACAGCAGCATTCCGGAAGCATCGGATACATCCGTGCAATGAACTCCGGATAGCATATAGGCGATATAATCCTTTGGCAGCATAACCTTCTTAATCTTAGCAAAATTCTCAGGCTCATGCTTTCTTACCCAGAGTAGTTTGGGTGCCGTAAAGCCGGTCAGAGCCATATTTGCAGTATAGCTGGAGATCTTCTCTCTGCCGATCTCATGATTTAGATAATCACATTCTGCCTGGGTACGTCCGTCATTCCAGAGGATGGCAGGGCGGATTACCTTATCATTCTCATCCAGGATTACCATTCCGTGCATCTGTCCGCTGAAGCTGATTCCTTCAATGTCCTGCTTATTGCAGTCCTTCGTGAGCTCCTTGATGCCATCCACAAGGGCCAAATACCAGTCCTCCGGATTCTGCTCGGACCAGCCGGGCTTAGGGAAAAACAAAGGATATTCCCTTGTTACGATACTTTTAATATCTCCTGCCTCATCCATCAGAAGAAGCTTAACGGAGGATGTTCCTAAATCTACACCAATATACAACATCTGTGTAATCTCCTTTCAATCCTGAAATACTCCATACCCAGTTCTTTACATCTTGTTTAATGGTTAAACTATATAAAATAAATATATCAATTTGACCAAGTTATGTCAAGTAAGTTCCGGCGTAAAAGCTGCATCCTATCCCTGATGGAAGAAGTAGGTGAAAAAGTATAAGAACAACCCCTTTCCAAAAATATCTTTCTATGTTAACATGATTCATAATTATAGATTCATAAGAAATCAAATTCGGATATGAAGGGTGACAGTTATGGTAACAGGCAGTAAAGAACTGATTAGGGATATTAACACCAATCTTGTATTGGAAACCATCATAAATCATGCGGTAATCTCCAGGGCAGCTATCGCCAAGCATTTGGGTCTTACAAAGGCAACCATCTCAGCCATTGTTCAGGACCTCATTAATAAGAAGCTGGTCATAGAGATCGGAAGTGATGACACAAGCCTCGGACGTAAGCCCATTCTCCTAAGCCTGAATAAGAAAGCAGGCTATGTGCTCTGTATTGACATTGGTGTGGATACCCTCTCAGCGATGGTTTCCGATCTTACCGGTGAAGATCTTAAGCTGAAGCAGATTAAAACCCCGAAGAACTCAGGTCAGCTTCTGACCGTGCTCATTCAATTAATTGAATCCATGAAGCTTCCTGGTGAAACTCCTTACGGTCTCGTAGGAATCACACTGGGCATCCATGGGGTGACGATGAATAATCAGGTATCCTTCACACCCTATTATAATCTTTCCGGACTTCGGCTTGCCGAGGGCCTGGAGCAGCATTTTGGAACACCGGTCTATCTGGAGAATGAAGCAAATCTATCTGTCATAGGAGAGAAGACCTTTCAATATGATTATGCCAATATCGCAAATATCAGCGTGCACTCCGGTATCGGACTGGGTATCATCGTAAACCATCAGCTCTATACCGGCTATAACGGCAGAGCAGGGGAATTCGGTCATACCATTGTCGAGATTGACGGAAGGCAGTGTCCCTGCGGTAACAAGGGCTGTCTCGAGCAATATGTATCGGAGCGGGTACTCCTTAAGGAATATGCTAAGCGGAAAGCTCTGGAGGAGGTCTCCTTTGAGCAATACAGGAAGGACTATGAGGAGCATGACCCTGATGCTGTTCGGATTATGGATCAGTTCATTAAGTATATGTCCGTTGGAATTAATAACATCCTGAATGCCTATAACCCGGATATAGTGGTCATCAACAGCTCCTTTACCATCTTCTTTCCCGATGTGATAGAACAGATTGTAGAGGGTCTGAAAAGCAGAATGAACAGCTACATCAGCATTGTGCCCTCCGTGCTGCAGGACACCTCCATTCTTCTGGGTGGTATCTGTGTTGCAATTAAGGGCTTCTTAGGAATTGAAAATCTCAAGCTAAACCATATGGAGTATCGTTCCTAAGCATAAGATTCCATCTATTATGTAGAACTGTGAATCTCCTATATAGAAACACCGCCAATATAGAACCGGCGGTGTTTCTTATATAGGAGATTCCCTTGTAACATGTATCCACAGTGATATGGATCAGCAGTACGATGCATCCACAATGCTTAATAAGGAAGCTGCTCCTCCTGATCGGCGACTGCCTCCTTTTCTTTTTTCTGCTGTTCCCTTCTCCTTCTGGTCATCAGTCCTCCGATTCGGCCGGACTCTTTGGCAGTCAGTGATTTCCAGCCCGTACTCATCACTTTATCCAATAAGCCCAGCTCCGTGGCAATTTCATATTTTAACATTTCCTCAGGCTTCAAATGCTTTAGGTCTATCTCCTTATTGCTTCTCTTTGCACTCATGTCGCACTCCCTCTCAGTGATCTTTCCTAGAGTTTACCCAACTTAACTTCTAATATTCGCAGTACGACAACAAGTGGGTTCTTTCTTACAGAACCTTTCCTAATCTAATATAATTTCCTTACCAAGGGAAAGAGAGTAGATTACCATCTCCTTCACCCTCTTCTTCAAAATCTGTTCCAGCGCCCGCTTATAATATTCCAGCTGAACCCGGTAACGGTTCACCAGCTGCTCCTCCTTCTCTACGAGGTCGGACTTGTAGTCCAGCAGAACCAGCTCCCCGTCCTCTTCAAAGAAAGCATCGATAATACCCTGGATTAGCACAAGTTCCTGGCTGTTCTGATCCGGATAGATTTCGCCAGCAGGAATTCCCATGACAAACTGCTGCTCCTTATATAATCTTCCCCTTGCCTGGGCCTCTCTCATCCTCTTCGCAATCGGACTCTGCACAAATTTATAAATATAATCCTGTTTTAACTTTTTTGAATCCTCGTTGGATATCCTGTTTTCCCGAACCATCCGGGTAAGTTCGGCTGCCACATCCTCCTTCGTCAGCACCTCGGATAAGCGCAGAAGCTCCAGAACCTTATGATATAGAGTTCCCCGATCCGTACCTAAGGCCTCCCTGCTTCCCCCTCGAATGAAGTCCGGTACTGTAGCCTCGCCTCCGTCTTCCGGTAGCGAAAGGAGAGGTATAGGCTCCGATTGATCCTCTGTGGGAGATGTAGGATACAAAAGCTCGCTATGCTCCTCATCAATGAATTGCCCAAGCTTCTTTAGCTCAGAGACGGACAGCTTAGCCTTCAGTGAGGAGGACTGCATATAGGGATATCTATAGTTTAATCTGGATTTAATTTCTTCTCTAATCTCGGGATTACCATCCTGATCCGAGCTTAAGGACCTCAGCTCCGCTTCCTCCAGCTTGAGGATAACCTGCTTTGTAATCTCCTGCTCTATGAGGTCGGAGCTATGGAGTAGCCTGATCCTCATCCCATGATTCTCCACGGAGCAGGGATATCCTTCGGGCAGCTCTCCTATGCCCGTTCGATTCATCATGGCAGGTAAAACCAGCTCCAGATAGCTCCTAGATGACATCAGCTCATAAAAGGAAAAGTGCTTTCTCCGAATTTCCTCCCTGGATTTCATATAGCCACTCAGAATCAACTTCTCCTTCGCTCTGGTCATGGCTACATAGAGAACCCTAAGCTCCTCACCGAGATTCTCCATCAGGATCTTCTTCTGAATCACCTTCTTTATTAAGGTCGGTGCCTTTGTTCTCCTAACACTGTCTATGTACTCCGGACCAACTCCATACTCCGAATGGATTACGATACTGTTTCTTATGTCCTGAGTATTAAACTGCTTATTTAAGCCTGCTGCAAACACGATGGGAAATTCAAGACCCTTACTCTTATGGATACTCATGATCCTGACCGTATCATCCTGCTCTCCCATGGTTGCGGCTTCGCCAAAATCAATCTCGTACTTATTCAGCTTCTCCATATATCGGATGAAATGGAACAGTCCTCTGTAGCTGCCCTTCTCAAAGCGTACCGCCTGATTTACCAGCATATCGATGTTAGCCTTCCGTCTGTCCCCTCCGGGTAAGGCAAGGACATAATAGCCGTAGCCTGTCTGTTCCAATATCTCCTCAATCAGCTCGTGAATTGGAGTATATTTTACCATGGCTCGAAAGCTGTCCAAAAGCTTCAGGAAGCGTTCCAGCTTATCCTTTAGCTCTGTACTGCACTCCTCGACATAACCAAGGGCTGCCTGATACATTTCCTTCGTTCTGGAGTGAACTCTGATCTGTGCCAGCTCTGTGGTGGTCAGTCCTACCATCGGAGAATACAATACTCCGACAAAGGGAATGTCCTGCCTGGGGTTATCTATAATACGAAGCATATTAAGCAGTGTCATGATTTCTACGGTCTGGAAGTATCCCGATCCTGTATCGGCATAAGCAGGAATCCCCTCCTGCATTAGGGTATTTACAAATACCTCGGACCAACCGGATATACTTCTGAGCAGAATTACGATATCCTTATATGTGGCCGGTCGGTAGGTTAAGCTTGATTGATCAAATAGCTTCAGTCCCTTCTCCGGGTCTGTCAGCTCCTTGATTCTGGCTGCAATCGCTCTTGCCTCCAGCTCCCGTCTGCTATAGACCGCTTCCTCAGCCTCCTCCTCAGCGCCGCCTGTATAAGCCTCTACGCCAGTGGATGCTCCTCCGCTGCTTGAGCCTCCACTCCCTTCCGTCGCTTGGTTCTCAGGAAGTGCTCCGCTCTGACTCCCTACCTGTCCCTCAACCTTGTCAGGTAATTCCTCGTCCGTTATCAACAAGAGCTCCACATCCTCAGAAATTTGTTGGGAGGGCAGGACAGTATCCTCGTCCTGGCTGCTCTTTTTAAAAAGCTCCTCAAACAGCTCACCATACTTTAGGGAGGCAGCCTCATCATAGATGATACCACCTACTGCTTCCGTCATGATCTGTTCGAAGATGCAGTTCACATAATCCAGGACGATCTTGCGACTTCTAAAATTCTTATCCAGGTCGATACGTAAGTTATGGTTTTCTTCCCCTCCGGCAAGGAGATCCTCTGTGGAATAGGTTCTATATTTCTCCATGAACAGCTCCGGCATCGCCAGGCGGAATTTATAGATGCTTTGCTTTACATCACCGACCATAAATCTGTTATATTCTCCCGCCGCTTCTCTGGAAATACTCCTTAGTATGGTTTCCTGCACCAGATTACTGTCCTGATATTCATCAATTAATATTTCCTCAAATAATTCGCCAAGCTCCTCAGCGGCTTTCGTCGGTATCTTCTGACCCTCCCTATTCTCCACCAGAATATTCAGGGCATAATGCTCCAGATCATTGAAATCAATGAGGTTTTTCTCTTCCTTCTTTCTTGCAAACTCCTCCATGAAATCCAGTGTCAGCCGGAACAGCACCTTCATGACCTTGTTTACTGCCATCATATCCTGGAGCATCTCCTCCGGTGTCTGGAAGAAGAATTGCGCTGCCAGGTCCTTCATTCCCTTCTTGACCTCTTCCCTTAAGGCCTTTACCCGCTCCTTTTGCTCCGGGGATACCCCTTCCTCCCGTTTGGAGGATAATCTGTCATAGGAGAGCCCCGCAAAGCAACCGGCATATTCCTGGTAGCTATCCTTCCCAGCGAAGCTTCGAAGCATCTCCCTATCCGAGAGTAGGGCAGGCAGATAGGCGGATGGTCCGTCCGTTTCATTGCAGACTGCAATCGCCGCCTCATTCTTTCTCAAAAGATCCGATAATACTACCTTCACATACTTTAGGAGCTCCTGCATCCAGTCTGACTTCTCCAGTTCCTCCAGGGAACCTATTGCAAAGCTTCCACTGATGTGCTCCATCCACTCCTTGGGCCAGGGATTACTCATGGAGAAACGGAACAGCTGGAGTACCAGCTCCTCAATCGGTTGATCGGATTTGGAATAAGAGTAGCACTCAATCAATTCATGGAAGTCCTCTGCCCCCTCTTCATACCAGCGCTCCAATACCTCGGACATGACATCGGATTGCAGTAGGGTGATTTCGGATTCCTCTGCCAGCTTAAAGGAAGGATCCAGCTCAATCCGGTGAAAGTAATTACGGATTACATTGAGACAGAAGCTGTGTATCGTGGTGATCTGCGCACTTTGGAGCAGGGAAAGCTGCTTCTGTAGATGCGCATTCCCCGGCTGGTCCAGCAGCTTCTTATCCAAGGCCTTCCCGATTCTCTCCCGCATCTGGGCTGCTGCCGCATTGGTGAAGGTCACCACCAGCAAATGATCGATATCCATCGGATGCTCTCCCTCAGAAATCATGGAGATAATGCGCTCGACTAATACAGCAGTCTTGCCCGAGCCTGCCGCTGCCGAAACCAGTAAATTCTTATGCCTTGTATCAATTACCTTCTGTTGTGCCTCCGTCCATTTGGCCATCCCTTCACCTTCCTTCTATTCATGGTTCTGTCTTTCATCCCTTTCTATTGACGCTCCGTCATGTCTAGAGCATTCTCGCCTATCAAGCCTACAGCTCCCTCACGGTTCAAAGCATTTGAACAATCGGAAAATCTGTCATGTGAAATCTCTTTTATGGTTCCTTCTTGAAGCTGAAGCCGCCATAGGACAATCAATTGCTTCACTCACATTTTCAGATCTTTCAGCATCGCTGTGTCTATGAATGACCCTACCTACTCTGTTATGCCGATCTATCCAATTAATCTCACTACTTATATTCCCTACTTCTCTATTACGCCGATCTATCCGGGTGATTTCGCTATTCATGTCCCTTAATACCGTAGATTTCTATTCTTCCGAATCCGAATTGCCCCAGATTTCTTCCTTCATCTCCTCTGTGGATTTCTTCGCCAGATTCCGGTAGGAATATCCCGGAAGCCTTAAATCGAAGCCGCAGGCACTGCGAAACTCACAGTAATCACAGGCCTTTCTCTCACCGGATCGGTAGGGATTCAGTCTCGTATCACCCTCCAGGATCCTATTCCCATCCTCAGCAAGCTTCCGGTTCACATAACCGAGCAAGGACTTCAGTTGCGTATTTTTCGCTGCAGAGGAGCGCTTCGACAGCTCCCCCTCCTTATTCGTCTCCACCGGAATGATATCTGACTTAACAGAGGCCCGAAGCTGTCCCTCCTCACCGGCCAGCTTCTGATCCATGCTTTGAATCACCCGCTTATCATCATTCACCAATCCGTTCATCCGCAAAGCCTTGAAGATTTCATCCTCTGCCTGCTCGGACTTGGCCACAATCGGGTCATCAATATGATAGTAGAAGATACCCGCCGGAACAAGCTCCTTCCCCCGATATCTCTCCTTAAGAAAGTCCAGGGCAGCGCTTAGGTAAACGGCCAGTTGCTGCTGAAGACCATGATAAATACTAGCGATATCAAATACCGTACTACCGGATTTATAATCCACTACTCGGACATATACCTTATCCTCTGTCTCAAAGAGATCCAATCGGTCTATTCTTCCTCTCAAGCTCAAGTGATCAGCGGGAATGTGATTGAATACCGTCTCATAGCCAGCCGGCTCAAAGGCTCCCTGCCTGATCTGGTTACAGAGTGCCCACAGGGTACGGACCGTGATCCGTTCCATGCGGGTAATCAGATATTCACTTCTCCTGGTGCTTGTCAGATAACTGCTCTCGTAGGTTTCCACAGCCCGGGCGACGCTCTGGATTGCCCATTCCTCTCTGATCTCATCCGGAATCGTATGCCAGCTGTATTCACTGCGATCCAAGCGCTTCGAGAATTCATCTATGGCATTATGAAAAATATTGCCGATATCGGGAACTGCCAGCTTATATTCCTGCCGTTCCTCTAAGGACAAGCCATAGGACATAAAGTGGGCAAAGGCACAGCCTGCGTAACGCTCCAGTCTGGTTACACTGCCGGAAAGCTCCATCCCATAGAGAAGCCTTGCTGCCTCCCTTGAAATGCCCTTCTCCTGATTGATATAAAAGGCTCCCTGCATTAACAGCTCCAGTATTTCAGAAGCTTTAGGCTCTGATTTATAGTAGAGGAACAGCTCCCGCCACAATGCAGTTGCTTCCCTATCCTGATCCCCTCTGAGTCCCTCTGCCAAATAGGTCACACCGTCATCCCTCAGAATATACTCCAGATCCTTCCTCCCATCCTCCTCATGAAGGATCCCCAGCTGAGGAAATAGCTGCTTCAGCTTTCCGATCAGGAAGGAGGGATTCACAGCCTTACCCTCCTCATTTACCCTATGATAGGTGATGTAGAGCCTGTCCTTCGGCTTAGTCATATTCAGGTAGAGATAAAACTGCCCGGTAAAGGCCATCTGTCGTTTGGTGGGTGCCAGCTCAATTTCATGATTGATGAGAAGCTCCCTCTCTATGTCGGATAATATGCCTCCGCTACCAATCGTCTTCGGCAGGATCCCTTCATTCGCACCAATCAAAAACAGTGCACGGATATCCTTCAGCCTGGTACGTTCCGTATCACCGATGACCACCTCATCTACTCCCGGAGGGATCAAGCCTACCTTGATCTCCATCAGTCCGGTCTCCAGAACCTCTCCAAACTCCTTCAGACTCAGCTTCTCCGAGCCTAGCAAGAGGACGATCTGGTCATAAAGCTCCATGACGATGCGGTAGATCTGTTCATATTCCTTTACCACCAGGGACAGTCCCTGTCGGTTGAATTCCTCACACAGGAAACGAAGCTTTCCTTCCACCTCAAGGCGGACCCCCAGCTCATAGAGTGCTGTTGTGTAATCCTTCACCGTCATATCCTTATCCTTAAGGATCAGGGCCAGGGGCATAAGCTCCTCCAGTAGTCGGAGCCTGGTCCGGTTGATCCGCTCCAGATCGATGGTTTCCTTCTTCCGGTAGAGCCTTTGAAAGGGCTCCGAATATCGCTTAAAGCCCCGAATGCCCGTAGCCAGAATATAGTTTTCAAAAGAATCAATTTCTTCTATCTTCGTACCGGTTAATCCTGTCCTCAGGTAGCGGAATACGCTCTCATAGCTAAAATCCTCAGCGATAACCGCTATGGCAGAGCGCAGCAGCTCTGCGAAGGGATTGCCAAGAATTTCTTTCTTATAGTCGATAAAGCAGGGAATTCCTGCTATCATAAATCTTCTCTTTACTAATCTGCCATAAAGCTCGACATCTCCGGTGATTATGGCAATCTCCTGGTAGCGATAGCCCTCTTCCCTGACCAGACGCTTAATCTCCCTTACAGCAAAGGTGACCTCTGACTCCGCATCCCTGGCAGAATGGATGGAGATTTCCTGCTGCTCCTTCTCATAGCACTCAAAGGGATAGCGGAACAGATTATGCTCCAGGGCAGCAAGAGCCGGCGAACTTCGAAAACGGTAGGGAATAGAAAAACCACTCCTTGACATGGCACAGACAGGGGGCAAAATCTCTGTACCGGTCTCTTCCGCTATGGAATAAAGCTTCCTTATTGTCTTCTTGCTAAGGCCAAACAGCTGATGCTCCGATAATTCTCCGGTTAGCTCCTCCCGTGGATCTATGGTAACTGTTACCATGACCTTCTTTGCATATCTCATCATCTTGGCCAATAACTCATTCTGACAGGGCGTAAAGCCTGTGAAGCCGTCAAGGCAGATGACACTGTTCCTAAGCCACTCGGATTGGTCCAAAACCTCACTGAGTGATATTAAGATCTCCTCAGCAGTGATATACCGTTCCTTCATAAAGTCTGAAAAACCCTCATAAATGGTCCGGATATCCTTAAGCTTCGCACGAAGGACCGGCTTCTTCTCTGAAATATGAAACATTTTTTCAAAGTCCTCCGGCTTCACATTATACTGGTAAAGCTCTGACAGGAGAGATTTCAGTTCATTGATAAAGCCTGTTTTTCTAACACTGGCTCCAAACAGAATAAGCTCCTTCCTCTTCTCTGCCACTACCCGGCGGAGTACCATGCTTTTCCCGGTGTCCTCCAGGATTGGACGGTCATTTCCGCCCACCTCATCAAATATCCTGTATGCAAAGCGTAGAAAGCTTAGGATATCAATATTCATAATCCCATGATTGGGATGCATGGATACCATATCCTTCTGTGTCTGAAGCGTGAACTGTTCCGGGACAATCACCAGATAATTCAAATCAGGCTGCAAGCGGGATTGTTCAATCACCTCACGGTATAGCTGATAGGATTTACCGGAGCCGGCACCTCCGAGAAACAATTGCAGGGACATAGATCTTCCTCCATAAAATAGCTATCAAGCTATGTAATTTATCTGCATAAATTAAACTTGTGTATAATACTATATAATAAGATTAAGACAATGAAGCAAATATGCTCCGGAGGATAGAAATGGCGAAAACGAAAATAGTCGTTATCCAATTAAAAGAAATTATATATACGGTTATCTTTGCCGCGTTGGGTATCCTTCTGATCCTTTTATTGATCTTCATGTTCAATGGAAAAGATGATAAGGATGAATCCACTGAGACCAGTCTCTACAAAGCAGGGGTGTGGACCTCCTCCATTGCACTGAACGACACAGCGATCAACCTGGAAGTAATTCTTGATGAGAACCACATCAACTCAGTACGCATCGTTAATATCGATGATACCATTACTACGATGTTTCCTCTCGTTGAGCCTTCCTTAGAAGAGATAGCTCTTCAGCTATACGAGGATGTCCCGATTGATCAGGTAGAGCTGTCAGAGGACAGCAGATATACTCAAACCCTCCTGATCGAAGCCATTAAGGTAGCACTTGACAAAGCCAAGGTTTCACCCTGACTATTCTTACATAGCGCCTTCTTAGCACAGCGTTCTGCAGCAATTTCCTGTCCCACACCTTTCGGCAGTTGCTTCAGGACGCTGTACTGTTCGAACACGCCTGCGAACGGGAGAAGCTCGAGATTCGAGTTTCTCCCGTTCTGCTATCAGGATTTTAATTCATTTCAAAATATTTCTTGTATGGCGAGGGCTCATTCAAAAAGATAATTCCTATGATTCCTGGCCCTGTATGGGCACCTATGGCACAGCCCACATAATTATCCATAAAGCTCTTACAGCCATAGGTGATACGAAGCTGCTCCTTCACCATTTCCATGGTCATAGCATCATCCCCATGAACAATACCAATCCTTTGGTTCTCCAGGTCCTTCCCCCGCTCACCGACTATCTCAATCAGACGCTTCAGTGATTTTTGTCTGCCTCTGATCTTCTCAATGGATTCTAATGCTCCCAGGTCATTCACCTGAATAATCGGTTTAATATCCAGAATACTTCCTGCGATTGCAGAGGTTTTGCTTAGGCGGCCACCCTTCAGCAGGTATTCCAGCGTACTTACCGTGAAGATATGCTCCATATGACTGCAGTGCCATTCTATCCCGTCAATAATTTCCTGCTTTGAGGCACCATGTTTCATCATCAACAATGCATAATAGGTAACCATCCCGAAGCCCAGGGAGGCGCATTTCGTATCTATGATGGTAAGATCAAAATCTGGGAATTGCTCCAGTAATTCTGTCCTGGCAAGATTTGCTGCATTGAAGGTTCCTGCAATTCCGGTCGAGAAGCATAGATAGATCACCTCATCCTTATGCTCGGCGTAGGGTAAAAAATGATCATAGAACATCTGGGAATTGATGTGATAGGTTTTCACATCCTTACCACTTCTTAAAATCTCATAAAATTCCTCCGGTACAATTGTCTGTCCATCAAAATAATCCTTCTCATCAATGACCACCGGGGTCGGAATTACATGTAAATCAAACTCCTCTATCACCCATTTTGGAGTATCCGACGCAGAATCCGTGATTATCTTTAGTGCCATAGCTCATCCTCCTATGATTTATCCTCCAATTCCTTTATGTCAGTAAATCCTTATGCTCTTAAGTACAAGGCCATCCCTTGTAGGTCAAGCCTTCTTTACAGGGACAGGCTTTCTTACAGCTTATCAAGCTCCTTCAGCCATAAGGCTGCTGAAGCATCACTGGGCATTCTCAGATCACCTCTCGGGGATACCGAGACACTTCCTACCTTAGGTCCGTCCGGAAGGCAGGAACGTTTGAACTGTTGTGAGAAGAATCTTCGATAAAATACCTTCAGCCATTTTAATATTTCCTCCTCAGCGTAACGATCTCGGAAGGCATGCTTTGCCATCCGGTAAACCTTGGCTGGTTCATACCCAAATCTCAGGATATAATATAAGAAGAAATCATGCAGCTCATAGGGTCCGACAAAATCCTCTGTCCTCTGAGAGATTTCACCTTCCTTCGGAGGAAGCAGCTCGGGGCTGACGGGGGTATCAAGTATATCCGTCAAGACCTCGGTTAGCCTCGGATCAGAAGCAAGCTCTGCAAAATAAGCCACCAGGAACCGTACCAAAGTCTTGGGAACTGAGGAGTTCACCCCGTACATGGACATATGGTCTCCATTATAGGTCGCCCAGCCGAGGGCCAGCTCCGACATATCGCCGGTTCCAACAACAAGACCCTCATACCTGTTTGCCAGATCCATCAGTACCTGAGTCCGTTCTCTGGCCTGACTGTTCTCATAGGTAATATCCTGCTGCTCTATCTCATGTCCGATATCCCTGAAATGAAGCTTGACCGCTTCCCCAATCGGGATCTCCAGCTTCGTTACTCCCAGACATTCCATCAGCTTCAATGCGTTCCGATAGGTTCTATCCGTGGTTCCGAAGCAGGGCATTGTCACAGCAATGATCCCCTTCTTATCCAGCTCCAAAAGCTCAAAGGCCTTGACCGTCACCAGTAGGGCCAGTGTGGAATCCAAACCACCGGAGATACCGACTACAGCTGATGTAATTCCCGTATGCTCCAGCCTGGTCTTTAAGCCCATAGCCTGTATATTGATGATCTCCCTGCACCGAATGTTCCTGTTGGTTTTTTCCGAAGGTACGAACGGAGTGGGATCGATTACTCTGGTCAGTTCAATTTCTTCTAATATATAATTTCCTTCCCTGAAGGAAAAGGGTATGACTGCATAGGAATCCGCATTCGGCTTCAGATAGGTATTCATCCTCCTGCGTTCACTACGTAGCCTGCCCAGATCCAGCTCCGATATGATCATGCCGTTCTCAAAGGGGATTGCCTCTGCCAAAACAGAGCCGTTCTCAGCAATCAGGTTATGTCCGGCAAATACCAGGTCTGTTGTGGACTCTCCTTCCCCTGCATCAGAATAAATATATCCGCATACCAGTCTAGCTGACTGACTCTTCACCAATTCTCTCCGGTATTCACCCTTACCAGTCAGCTCATCACTGGCTGAAAGGTTAGCAATCACAGTAGCTCCGGCAAAGCAGTGGAATATTGCCGGTGATAAGGGAATCCAGAGATCCTCGCAGATCTCAACTCCCAGGATAAAATCCGGCAGATTGCTGCATTGTAACAGGATTCTAGTGCCAAAATCAATCTCCTGACCCATAAAATTAACCTTCACCGCTTCCTGAACGCCGGGGGTAAAATGTCTGGCTTCATAAAACTCAGAATAATTCGGGATATTCAGCTTTGGAATCAAAGCAAGAACCTTCCCATTCTGAAGGACCGCTGCCGTATTATAGAGCTTTCCCTGCCTTTGATATGGGAAGCCTACGACAGCAACCAGCTCCTTCCCCTTCGTTGCCTCGGCAATCCGAATGACCTGCTCATTTGCGTTACGGAGCAGGGTTTCCTGAAGGAACAGGTCCCCGCAGGTATATCCGGTTATGGAAAGCTCAGGAAAAACTATCAGCTTCACAGCCTTTCGTTCCGCTGTCTCAATCATGTCTATTATATTTCCTGCGTTGTAGATGCAGTCTGCAACTTTAATTTTCGGGGTCGCTGCGGCAACTCGAAGAAATCCCTGGTTCATTGTTTACTCCCATCTGCTCCCTGGCGGCATAAAATATCGCTTTATCGTAAATTAACGGTAAAAGCACTTATGTTTATTATAAATTTCCAAATAAGAAAAAACAAGTATAATTTAGAACTGATGAATGCTTCGCTGTTCCATCTGATTACAGAACACCGCTCATTACAAGCCTCGCTTGCATGGGCGGTGTTCTGTAATCTACCGGGAAGCTTGAGCCTTAACCGGTTCTATGAAATTCATTGTAGTCTCACTCGACAAGCAGAAAAGATATGATAAAAGAAAGCGGCCGTAGCCGCCTTTCTCTTTGGTATTATACCCAAAATGCCGTTTCCTGCATTTTGACTCCTAGCCAAGCTAGGTGGGTAACCGCATATAAGCTTCTGCCTTCCGCTACAAACGGCGGCCTGACATCCACTTACAAATGTAGGAATCCCTTATTATATCATGTAGGTTCAAAATTACAGGAGTATCGCACATCTCAGGATTTCTGATACACTAATTATACCGTATCTTCCTCCGTGATTCAAGTTTTTTATCTTTTTTTTGATAGGTATTTCTTAGAAGCTCAGTTCATTTATAGGGAATGTAAATAAGAAGGTGCTTCCTACTCCGGGGGTTGAGGATACCTCAATACTGCCCTCGTGCTTTATCGCGATCTGCTTCGCAATCGCCAATCCCAGCCCTGTTCCACTGGCATTCTGCCGAAGATTCGTCTTGTAAAACTTCTCAAAAATGTTGGCAATATCGGAAGAATCAATTCCAATGCCTTCATCTCTGATGGATATCATTATTTTGTCCTTCTTTGATATATTTATGTGAACAGTTTTATTTTCGTTTGAGAACTTTATGGCATTGTCAAGGATTACCATAAACATTTGTCTCAGGCGATCATAATCCCCATGCATCATCAGGATGGGGCTATCCTTTACCACTTCAATATTGATATTTTTCCTCTCAGCCATTGCACCGGCACTTCGGATAATATCCTCAAATACCTGAACTAAATTAACCGGTTCCTTTTCGATGACAAAGTCAGGATTCTGCATTTTTGAAAGCAGCAGCAGATCGCCCACTAATCTCTCCATGGTTTTGCACTCTGAAAGCATTCGGTCATAATACTGCTCCACCTTATCCTGCTCCTGAACAACTCCGTCCACCAGAGTTTCTGTATATGCCCGTAATACCGTAATCGGTGTTCTTAGCTCATGAGAGACATTTGCGAAGAAATCCAACCTCATCTGGTCCAAATTCTTTCGTTGGATGTCATTCTCCATCAGCTTATCGGACAGAATATCCACGGTTTTTGCCAGATCACCGATCTCATCCTTCCGGTTGATTCCAGTCTTACTGCTATAGTTTCCAGCCGCCAGCTCCAATGCGGTTATTCTCATCCGGGATATGGGGAGCGCCAGCTCTGTAGCAAATAATATAATAATAATGAAGGAAATTGCCAAGGCTGCCACGCTGCTGTAAATAATAATTCTTAAGCTTCCGTTTAGGATGTCCTTCAGCTCTGTTACCGGGTTTTTTAGAAGTACAGCCCCTACTACCTCATCCCTGTTTATTCCATAGATCGGAACAGCCATCGTAATCGTTTGCACCTGGTAGATCTCGTCATAATTAAAGCTGTATTCCTGCTCATTATTGAAGGCTTTGTCCACCAGATGAATATAGTCCCTATAATCCTCAGACTCTGCCAATTCTTCATAGGAATTTGTTGTCAGCCTCTCATCCATTGGATGCTTAGCCTTAGGATTTGCTATGGTCCAGATATCCAAGCCAGTAATTTTAGTCAGCTTTTTATAGCTATCCAGATATTCATGGTATTTTTCGTTGCTGATGAATTCATCTGTAATCATGGAAGCAAAATTCTTCGCCTGTTCCTGCACCTGTTCTCTGTTATTTGTCATCGTGGTACTTTCATAAAGTCTGATGAAGATGAAGCAAATCAGGACAGCTGTTACCAATAGCATCAAAGCATAATTTAGGTATAGCTTAAAAAATAATCGGTTATAGGTAGGTATCTTCTTTTCTTTAGACATATATGCCTCCGATTGACGGACTGAGTACTTGTCCTGATATCAGGACAAAAGCTCAAAAGTATGAAGCGGCTGGCCTCATACTTTTTTAAGTTGGCTGCTAGGCGTACCTTTATTTTTCTGCAATTTCAAATTTATATCCGACACCCCAGATGGTTTTGATTGTCCATGCAGGATGATCTTCCACATCAAGCTTTGCTCTTAAGCGTTTAATATGGGAATCAACCGTCCGGCTATCCCCGAAATAATCAAAGCCCCATAAGCTATCCAGCAGATTATCCCTGGTAAATACCTTATTCGGGTTGGTTGCCAGGGTCCACATGGTCTCAATTTCTTTCTTGGTCAGGGCGATCTTCTTACCTCCGATATGTAAAGTATACTCCTCTAAATTTATCTCAAGATTCCCAATACTAAGCGTATTTCCCGAGCTAGTCTCCATAGTGGACTTGGCCATTCTCCTCATAACTGCCCTTACCCTGGCCATCACCTCTCGAGGGCTAAAGGGTTTTACTATGTAGTCGTCTGCACCGATATCCAGACCCATAATCTTATCAAAATCCTCACCTCGTGCAGTAATTAATATCACCGGCACATTGGATTTACTTCTGATCTTCCTGCATACCTCATAGCCATCTTCCTTAGGCATCATCACATCCAGAAGTACTACCTCCGGATTATATTCCGTAAACAGTCTGATTGCTTCTTCACCGTCTCCTGCAACTACAGGTTCAAAGCCTTCCATTTTCGAGTAAGTTGATAAGATGTCCGTAATGTCTCGGTTATCATCAGCAATAAGAATGTGCTGCATCTTCATATCCTCCTCTGAATATCCTTTTCTCGTGTAAATGCAGATCGGATGACTTTCCTACAAGCATCCAACCGTTCCTATTGTTCCTTGTTATCCTCTTAAGTTACACTATAACTATATTATATTAAATCATACGAATAAAACAAGTAGAAAAACTTATGATAGTAACATTACCAGTTCTTCCCTTTTATCCCAAGCAAATAAATTATAAAAATTTTTACAAAATGACACTTTTCTGACAAAAACAAATGTTATCTTCTTAATAGAATAGATAGGATGTGACATAAGGAGTTTCCATTACCTGGAGGAAGTACAATGAAAAAGAACCTTATTAAATGCTTTATCTCCTTGGGCTTATTTCTATTACTTACGGTTATATTGCCGGAGCTCAATCCGAACAGGGTTGCTACGGCATATGCTAACACGGTTGAAAGAGAAAAAAGCGATGGCTATCGGTTGAACTTATACAATATTATTTGGGTAAAGGGCAAAGCATTTCCCTTACCCCTTAAAGTATATAATTTAAGCGAAACTGCAAAGGTCAGTTATCGGTCAGCCGATGTGGAAATTGCTACTGTCAGCGAAGACGGTATCATTTTTGCTAAGATGGTAGGTACCACTACCATCACAGCAACCATAAAGGATGGCCTGAATTCAACCAACTTAACCTGCGACGTCACCGTAGGCCCTCCGGCCTTCAGTGTCAAGATGACAAGATCAAGAATTATCCTTGGCATAGAGAAGAGCGATTCCTTAAGTGTAATTTTGAAGCCAAGTAATACGGCCGAAAATGCAATCTTCTCAAGCCATGATGCTACAATTGCTTACATCAGCCCCGGTGGGCGGGCAACCGGCAAAAAATATGGCTTTACCTATTTATTTGCTAAAATCGATGCCCTGAACGCGGAAGGTAAAAATAAATTTGCTTATTGCAGTACAATTGTAGTAAATCCGGAAGATGTTCTTCCCTTGGATACTTATTTTTATGAGCACTCCGAGCTGAATATGATATCAGAGGATGCATTAAATTCCGCTCTTTCAGAGTTCTTTAATGGTAGCTCAGAGGCCTTGGATGTCACTGCGACACCAACACCAACTGCTAAAACCACCGAGACCCTGGTAGAGTCACTGGATAAATTTCTAGAGAGCAGGTTTAAATTGTCTGAGCTTCGTAAGGAGCTTGCAGCAAAAACCACCGTAAATTAATTTACAGAAGTAATTTCACTGACGTAACAATCAACGTATACTAATATAGCATATTCTAGCGAGGCAGGTAAATACCTGTCTCGTATTTTATTCCGGGTAATTTCTTGGTGTTCAGATAATATTTAGTAGATTTGCCTCCCTTAATCAGGTATAATTGCTGAAAGTAGTAAATCATTACAGAAGTTGAGACGATATCACTCAGGAATACTCATAGGTTCCGACCAGGATAAAAAAAATGATGTTACCTCTATTGCTCCCTAAGCAATCATGATATAATAGGAAGGAAGCAGGTAGTAATCACCCTGTACTGCTATCAGAAGCCCCTATCAATAGGAACATTAAAATATCGGAGGTTCGATTATGAATTTTAGATTTGTCCATAATAACTTAAATGTATTTGACCTTAACAGGTCTCTGGAATTTTATGAGAAGGCCCTTGGTCTAAAGGAAGTAAAGCGTCATACACCGCAGTCCGGGGAGTTCATCATTGTCTATCTGAGTGACGGTTCCACCGGACACCAACTGGAGCTGACCTGGCTCAGGGATTGGGATCGTCCTTATAACCTTGGGGATAATGAGATCCATCTGGCTTTCCTCACGGAGGACTATCAGGCTGCTTATGAAAAGCACAAAGAAATGGGCTGTATCTGCTATGAGAATCCCGGCATGGGAATCTACTTTATCAGTGACCCGGATGGCTATTGGTTGGAGATCATTCCTGCGAAATAATCTCAAACTGAATTTCTCCTTAAAGGACTAACCTTGTAGCACTTCATATCTAAATATAAGGTTTGTTTATCTGCCACGTGCACTGATATGAAAAATAGTTCCTTTCATAATTATTATGTATTCCAATTGAAAAGAGGAAGCTTTGGTTCTCCATACGAATGGATCCAAAGCTTCCTCTTTTCATGAGAAGTTCAGTAATACTTAAATACTTGCGATATCCACTAAGGTCAGATTCTGGGGATCCTCATTCTCCATACTGGTTAGCAAGGCAGAGGCGGTGTCCAGAGAGGTAAAGCAGGTAACTCCGGTTTCTATGGAGACACGGCGGATCAGAAAGCCATCTCTGGTCTTATCCCTGCCCTGTGTCGGGGTATTAATCACCAGATCAATGTGATGCTCCAGGATTAGATCCAGAATATTGGGGCTGCCTTCTTCAATCTTTTGAATGACAATGGCTGGAACTCCACCTTCTCGTAAGGCATTTGCTGTACCGTCCGTGGCATAGATTTCATAACCCAGAGCAGCAAAGCGTCTTCCGATCTCCACTGCCTCCTCCTTATCTGAGTTTTTCACCGTCATGATCATTTTCTTATGCCTTGGCAGACTGATGCCGGCTCCCAGGAAGGCCTTATATAATGCCTCATGGAATTCCTTAGCGATCCCTAAGCATTCCCCGGTGGACTTCATTTCAGGCCCCAGACTGATCTCTGCTCCACGGAGCTTCTCAAAGGAAAATACGGGCATTTTGATAGCAATATATTCAGATTCCGGCCATAATCCCGGTGTCAGCCCCATCCCCTTAATCTTCTCTCCAAGAATAACCCTGGTTGCGATATCCACGATCGGTAAATTTGTCACTTTGCTGATATAAGGAACCGTACGGCTGGATCTGGGATTTACCTCAATGACATAAACCTGCTCCTTATGAACGATGAATTGTATGTTAATTAATCCGATGACATGAAGTGAATTCGCCAATAGTCTCGTGTAATTCACAATACTTACCTTCATCCGCTGGCTGATGGAGCGGGAGGGGTAGACCGATATGCTGTCACCGGAATGTATTCCGGCCCGTTCGATATGCTCCATAATGCCCGGGATCAGGATATCCTCTCCATCACAGACGGCATCCACTTCCACCTCTTTGCCCATCAGGTACTTATCTACCAGAATTGGATGCTCCTGTACGTTTAAATTGATAATACGCATAAATTCTATGATATCCTCATCGGATATCGCAATCTGCATCCCCTGTCCACCCAGGACATAGGAGGGACGTACCAGGACCGGATAACCTAATGTATTCGCCGCTGCCAGGGCCTCCTCTGTGGTATATACCGTCCTGCCCTCCGGTCTGGGTATGCTACAGTCCTCAAGGATTTGGTCGAACAGCTTACGATCCTCTGCGGCATCCACATCTGCAGCTGAGGTCCCCAGAATGGGTACCCCCATCTGAAGCAGTGCCTGGGTCAGCTTGATTGCCGTCTGACCACCAAATTGAACCACAGCACCGTCCGGCTTTTCCAGCTCCACAATGTTTTCCACATCCTCTGGGGTAAGTGGCTCAAAGTATAGCTTATCTGCGATATCAAAATCGGTACTGACCGTTTCAGGGTTATTATTAACAATAATCGTTTCACAGCCGCTCTTCGACAAGGCCCATACGCTGTGCACCGAGCAGTAATCAAACTCTATCCCCTGTCCGATTCGGATTGGCCCGGAGCCCAGCACCATGATTTTACGCCTTCCGCTGGTTTTCTCTACCTCATTCACACTTCCGAAGCAGGAGTAATAATAGGGAGTCTCAGCATCAAACTCAGCAGCACAGGTATCCACCATCTTATAGGCAGCGATGATCCCATTTTGCTTACGGAGGGCCTTAATTTCCTCCTCCGGTGTTCCGGTAAGCTGTGCTATGACACGATCCGGAAAACCAAGGCGCTTGGCCTCCCCCAAGAGCTCCGGGGTCAAGACTCCTTCCTCCAGCTCCCTCTCCTGTTCCACTAGGATCGCCAGCTTATCAATGAACCAAAGGTCTATCTTTGTAATCTGATGGATCTCCTCGTAGGATATGCCTCTACGGATGGCTTCAGCGATGACAAATAAGCGCCTGTCATCCACCTGCTTTAGCTCGGAATGGATTTCCTCCGTTGTCAAGGATGAATAATTACCATACCGAAGACTGTAGATATTTTGCTCCAGAGATCGCAGAGCCTTCATCAGTGCTGCTTCAAAATTTGTACTGATCGCCATCACCTCACCCGTTGCCTTCATCTGGGTGGTCAGGGATCTCTTGGCGGTAATGAATTTATCAAAGGGCCATTTTGGTATCTTTACAACGACATAGTCCAGAGTCGGTTCAAAGCTGGCATAGGTTTTCCCAGTCACAGCATTCTTAATTTCATCCAGATGATATCCCAGTGCAATCTTCGCCGCCACCTTTGCAATCGGATATCCGGTCGCCTTGGAAGCCAGGGCGGAGGAACGGCTTACTCTGGGATTGACCTCAATGACACAATATTCAAAGGTCTCGGGATGGAGTGCAAACTGCACATTGCAGCCCCCTGTGATTCCCAGCTCCGTGATGATATTCAAAGATGCACTACGAAGCATCTGGTATTCCTTATCCCCTAGGGTCTGAGAGGGAGCAACGACAATACTATCTCCGGTATGTACTCCCACCGGATCGATATTCTCCATATTACACACGGTGATACAGTTTCCCCTGCTGTCCCGCATCACCTCATATTCAATCTCCTTCCAGCCGGAGATGCAGCGCTCAATCAGGCATTGCCCAACCCGGCTCAGCCTGAGCCCGTTGGTGCATATTCCAATCAGCTCCTCCTGATTCCCTGCGATACCGCCACCGCTTCCACCGAGGGTATAGGCAGGACGGACCACCACGGGATAACCGATGGTGTCAGCAAAGGATAATGCCGCCTCCACTGTGGTTACCACCTCGCTGGCTGCACAGGGCTCTCCGATCTTCTCCATCGTCCTCTTAAATTCCAGTCGGTCCTCTGCCTTCTTGATGGTATCGGCGGTCGTACCAATCAGCCTCACTTCGTTCTCTAGCAAAAAGCCGGACTCCTCCAGCTCCATGGCGATATTTAAGGCTGCCTGACCTCCCAGCGTCGGAAGTACGCTGTCTGGCTTCTCCTTACATATAATTCTCTTCACAAATTCCGGTGTCAGGGGTTCGATATATACATAATCGGCAATCTCCTTATCCGTCATAATCGTGGCAGGATTGGAGTTAACCAGTACTACCGTAACTCCCTCCTCCTTTAAGGAACGGCAGGCCTGAGTACCGGCATAATCAAACTCTGCCGCCTGCCCTATGATAATCGGACCGGAGCCGATGACTAATACCTTTTTGATACCCTCATTTTTCGGCATTATGCTTGCACCTCCATCATATGAAGAAAACGGTCAAATAAAAACTCGCTGTCCATCGGCCCGGCGCAGGCCTCAGGATGAAACTGAACAGAAAAAACATTTTTTCCTAGATAATGAACGCCTTCTACTGTACTGTCATTGACATTGGTGAAGCTGATTTCTGCAATATCCGGATTCAGGCTCTCATCAAGCACCATATAGCCGTGGTTCTGAGTTGAGATATATACCCTGCCAGTTTTATGATCCTTCACCGGATGGTTTGCTCCCCGGTGACCGTACTTCATTTTTCTGGTATCCCCACCGTTGGCCAGGGCCAGCAGCTGATGGCCGAGACAGATTGCAAAAATCGGCGTATTACTGTCAAACAGCTGCCTCACCTCTTCGATGATATCCCGACATTCCTTCGGATCTCCGGGTCCGTTCGATAGCATTACTCCGTCCGGCTTACTGCCAAGCACCTCCTCTGCCTTTGTAAAGGCAGGATACACAGTCACCTCACAGCCTCTCTTTGCAAGGGATTTCACTATGTTACGCTTCAATCCATAATCCATTAAAGCCACTTTATATTTTGCTTCCCCTTCTGAAGGTATCACATATTTCTGTCGGCAGGTGGTGGCGGCAATCACACCTGTCACTGAATATTCATGAATTCTTGCCAGTGCATCCTCCAGACGAAACTCCTGGTTTGTGGTAATCATCCCGTTCATGGTCCCCTTATTCCTCAGAAGCTTCACTAAGGCTCTTGTATCAATTCCCGCAATTCCCGGTATTTGATTACGAATGAGAAAGCTGTTTAGATCCTCCTGATTACGAAAATTACTGGGTGTCCTTGAAAGCTCTCTTACGATGAAGGCATCCGGCCAGGGCTTCACCGATTCCATATCCTCATAGCAGATTCCATAATTTCCGATTAAGGGATAGGTCATTACTACACTCTGTCCGGCATAGGAGGGATCCGTCAGTACCTCCAGATATCCTGTCATTCCGGTATTGAATACGATTTCGCTGACGATTTCCTTCTGTGCTCCAATGCTTTCACCAGTAAAAACATTGCCATCCTCCAGAATTAAGAACGCTTTCATTGCTTCACCATTTCCTTTCCTTGAATTTTATGTCCCCTTCCTTTCAATACAGGCCCAGGTATAAAAAAAGAGTATACGCCCTTAACAGGGGATATACTCCATTGCATACCTTCCGGTTCCATTCATGTATTAAGTTAGTAATTATAAATTCTATTGCATATTTATGCACAATTGCCTAATTTTTATTATCCTATCATATCTGATTTAAAATATCAAGTGGTTTCTGAAAAATATTCCAGACATTCTGCTTTGGCACCCTATTTCAATCCATCAGTGTCCCTGTCCTTATCTGTAATGAGAATACGAACAGATATATCCACAGGTAGCACTTATTTCAATCACATTTTTCATGAGGAGTCATAAGCTAGTAATAAAATGAGAATGTTGAGGTCAAATCATGAAATTCTCTGATCATCCTATTACGAATACCTCTCCGAATCGGATTTACCCGGCACAAATGGGAACGCAATCCTTTGGCCGTCTGAGAATACGTTGTAATTCCTCAGGAGCTATACCGGTGGATCAAGCAACGATCAACATAGTCTCCCCGAATAATCCGGAACAGGTTTATGATCAGTTGGTTACCGATGCCAATGGACTTACAGAGGCGATTGAGCTCCCTGCTCCTCCGATCGAATACAGCTTGGAGCCCAATTCCACGCAACCTTATTCGGAATATACCCTCGAGATCTCTGCTCCGGGATTTGATAACATAACCGTCTCCAATATACAGATTCTACCGGAGGTTCTGTCCGAGCAGGAGGCCGCCCTAATACCACAGCCCATTACCCCTACTGAGGGAGAATTATTCGTAATTCCTCCCCACACCCTTTATGGGGATTTTCCCCCGAAGATTCCGGAGGCAGAGATCAAGCCACTTCCGGAAACCGGAGAGATTGTCCTTAGCCGTGTCGTAATCCCGGAATTTGTGATTGTTCATGATGGTCCTCCAACGGATCCTGGTGCAAGGAACCATTATGTCAGATTCCAGGACTATATTAAAAATGTAGCCTCCAGTGAGATCTATGCCACCTGGCCGGAACAGACAATCTACGCCAATGTTCTGGCTATCCTATCCTTTACCCTGAACCGAGTCTATACGGAGTGGTACCGTAGTCAGGGCTTTGATTTCACCATTACCTCCTCCACAGCCTATGACCACAAATGGGTTCCGGGTAGGAACATCTTTACTAACATCGGTTTGATTGTGGATTCCGTCTTTGTCAATTATTTATCCAGACCGAATGTCACACAGCCTATTCTAACGCAGTATTGTGATGGCAACCGGGTACAATGCCCGGGCTGGATGACACAATGGGGTTCAAAAACACTTGGAGACCAGGGCCTAACAGCCATTGAAATATTACGGAATTTCTATGGTCCTACCATCTATATTAATACTGCACCCGGAGTATCCGGAGTTCCTGCCTCCTGGCCGGGTAATAATTTGGATATCGGTTCATCAGGTAATAATGTCCGCATTATTCAGTCCCAATTGAACAGCATCGCTGAAAAATATCCTGCCATTCCTATCGTAGCAGCCGATGGAGTCTATGGACCGGAGACCGCAGAGGCAGTACGGATCTTTCAGAGCATCTTTGACCTGCCTCAGACCGGTATTGTGGATCTGGCGACCTGGTATAGAATCTCATTTATCTACGTAGCAGTCACTAGAATCGCGCAATAATTCAAATCTCCTTCAATCTACTTCATGTAATAGCATTAGGAGATTTGAGTGAACCATGATTTTAGCTAGTTTATTTTTCGTGCTGATACTCTAACTTCGGGTGTCAGCAGTATGGAGGCATGATATGAATTCCATAAATCATAACCCTGAAGCTGGAAGCTTCAGAGTCTTTCCTACAGAGCTGGCCACACAGCAAACAGGCAGGCTAAGAGTTCGTTGTACTACCCGCGCTTATGCTCCTGTTGCTGGAGCTACTGTCAACATCTTGTCCGCAACACAGCCCACAACCGTTCTGGAGCAGCTCACCACGGATGCTTCCGGACTGACCCCTGAGATCGAGCTGTCTGCCCCTGCTATTGACTACAGTCTGGACCCCGCTTCTACAGAACAGCCCTATGCAGAATATACGATCCAGATCAGACAGGAGGGGTATGTCCCGGTTACTGTATCAAATATGGAGGTGTTTTCACAGGTAACTGCACTTCAGAATGCAATCCTGGAGCAGGGGGCAATAGAGGGGGCCACGCAGCTATTTGTTGTTTCTCCTCATACCCTATTCGGTGATTATCCCCCGAAGATTGCGGAGTCAGAGATTAAGCCTACCGGGGAGACCGGCGAAATTGTTTTAAGTCAGGTCGTAATTCCTGAATATATAGTCGTCCATGACGGTCCACCCACAGATAGCTCCGCCCAAAACCACTATGAAAGATTCCGGGATTACATCAAGAATGTAGCCTCCAGTGAGATCTATGCCACCTGGCCGGAGGCTACCATCCAAGCCAATATATTAGCCATTCTATCCTTTACCTTGAATAGGGTCTATACAGAATGGTATCGCAATCAGGGCTATCCATTTACAGTTACCTCCTCCACTGCATTTGATCATAAATGGATTCCGGGCCGAAATATTTTTGATAATATCGGCTTAACGGTTGATCAGCTGTTCACGAATTACCTCTCCAGACCGAATGTGAAGCAGCCCATTCTGACCCAGTACTGCGACGGGAAAAGGGTACAATGTCCCAACTGGCTGTCCCAATGGGGTTCGAAGGATCTGGGTGATCAGGGCAAGGATGCACTCAGTATCCTCCGTAATTATTACGGAAGCTCCATCTTTATCAATACAGCCCCGCAGGTCGCCGGTGTACCTGTTTCCTGGCCCGGTCAGAACCTGAATATAGGTGCCTCAGGGAATAATGTAAGAACAATTCAGGAGCAGCTGAACCGTATCTCAGAAACCTATACGGCCATTCCAAAATTAGCAGTCACCGGCCAATATGATGAGAAAACCGCGGATGCCGTCAAAGCCTTCCAGCAAATCTTTGATTTACCGGCCACCGGAGTAGTGGATTTCTCCACCTGGTACAGAATCTCAGGTATCTATGTGGCAATTGCACGCATCGCAGAATAAGAAGGTCGGTAATAGGAATGATGTTAAGTAGGGGGCTCCCGGGGTAGCGCAGTCAATGCACTCTCCCAGGAACTCCTTAGCTTAGCATATTATTTCTCCGGCTGCTTCAGGGAGGATCTCTTTTGAAATTTTTATTTAACTACCATTCAAATCGGTAAGGCTCCCTGTGCTCCAGCGTGTCAAATTCATATCCCTTATCCTGAAGCATACGTATGATCCCGGGCAGCATTCTCACGGTCAGGTTACGTCCGGAGGAATCATGCAGTAGAATAATCGGATGATCCTGATCCTTCAGTTCCTTTTCGATGTTGCGGCGAATGGAATAGGCGGTTGGCTTACCGACGGAATCATTGGCATCCACATTCCAATCGTAGCAAAGAAAGCCTCTCCGATCCATCTCCTCTATGAGCGCCTCGCTGATCTTCTGATTGTAGTTATTCTTGCTCCCCCAGGGAAAACGATAGATACTGACCCATTCTCCTGTTATCTCATGAATTTGTACAAATACCTTATTAAAATCCTTTAAATAACGCTCTACCGAGCAATAAATCTCATTGCAGGCATGGGAATAGGTATGAATTCCGATTACATGGCCCTCCTCCTTCATGCGCAGTACCGCAGCCTCCCCTTCGTTTGTAATCTCCTTCCCCACCAGGAAGAAGGTTGCCTTAATCTGATTCTCCTTTAAGATATCCAGTATTTTCAAGGTGTTTTGGCTGGGTCCGTCATCAAAGGTAAGATAGGCTATTTTCTTACTCTTCTCAGACTCCGGTTTCTCATATACCGTGTACAGATCTGGAAACAGTTCCTTATAATCCTTACTCTCTCCCAAGCCTTCGGAGCCTTTGCTGACATGCTCATGTTCCGAGGCCATCCTGTTTTCCAGTAGTGCCATCATTTCAATACTTCGCAGATTATCCCATGCAGGAACTGCCTCCTCCTTCTCCTGACGATCCCGTAAGCTTGCCTGGCCGGCTATATAAATGCAGAGCATACAGATGATTGTTATGATCATTTTATTCCTATACTTATCCATATGAATCCCCTTCAAACCGTCTCTATTATCTTATGCAAAGAGTTCTCTGGAAATATCCACCTGTTCAAATTCCTGTGGTATCCAAAATTCAGCTTGACAGTATATGTCAGTTATGCTATGCTTTCTTGGAACAAGGGGTGCCTGATGAGTCAGGCTGAGAGGAAACCAGAAAGGTTTTAAACCCTGAAGCTGTGAGAACTGGCTTCATACCTGATCCGGATAATGCCGGCGTAGGGATGTAGATACCATTGCTGCAATACTAGCAGGATACATACCTCTCCGGTCCAGGGAGAGTTTTTTTTGTTCGGCGAAGGAAGCCTGTTCTGCTTCACTTCACTGGCTATCCTTGGTCCCTATAAGGGAGGGAACTCCCGGTTCAGGTAATGTCAATAAATTAGAACCAAGAAAAGGAGGACGCAGATGAACGCAAATGTTGCTATTCAGGTATTGCCCCATGTCAATACGGACGAAGAAGTCGTAAGAATCGTGGACGAGGTAATTGACTATATCAAAGGCACTGGTTTGAATTATTATGTAGGTCCCTGTGAGACCGCCATTGAAGGAGAATATGAAGCACTGATGGAGGTCGTAAAGAATTGTCAGTATATCGCAATCAAAGCAGGCTGTCCCAAGGTGGCTTCCTATGTAAAGATCAGCTTTGCACCGGAAGGTGGTGTTCTTACAATTGATCAAAAAGTTACAAAGCATCACCAATAAGGTAGCACCGGTCCTTGCCATAGCAGTTATTCTGATGATATGGCAGACTATGTCCGCTACAGGCGCCGTTCCCAAGTTCATGCTACCCTCTCCCCTCGATGTGGTAGAGGCATTTATAGAGGATTTTCCTCTGCTGATGAGGCATGCCGGGACAACTCTGGCCGAAGCGTTTTTAGGTCTTTCCCTGGGCGTGATACTGGGCTTTCTGGTTGCCGTGCTTATGGATCGTTTTGAAATTGCCTACCGGGCCATCTATCCGGTATTGGTCATTACACAGACCATCCCTACAGTAGCGATCGCTCCGCTTTTGGTATTGTGGCAGGGATATGGAATACTTCCCAAAATCACACTGATCATCATCACCTCCTTCTTCCCTGTTACCATCGGCCTTTTGGATGGCTTTCGATCAGCGGACCAGGATGCTCTGCTATTGTTGAAGGCCATGGGAGCTACCACGATGCAGAGGTTCTATCATATTAAGCTGCCCAGCTCCTTAAGTCATTTCTTCGCCGGACTCAGAATCTCCGTATCCTATTCTATCATCGGAGCCGTAGTAGCGGAGTGGTTAGGCGGTTTCAGCGGACTGGGAGTTTATATGACCAGAGTAAGGAAATCCTATTCCTATGATAAAATGTTCGCTGTAATATTCTTTATCTCCATCATCAGCCTGCTACTGATGCTGGGTGTAGCGGCACTGCAGAAGGCTGTCATGCCCTGGGAGAGAAGGGAATCAAATAGTAAAAGAAATAACTAAGGACCCCTTCCAGAGATCATTGCTGGGGTAATTACGAAGCTTCAACCATGTATACTTTACACATGCAGTTGATACATGCTCGAGCGGAGGTTAAGGAAAGAGCATTTTATAGAGAGGTGAAGCCATGAGAAAGAGATTATCAGTATTTTTATTCCTTATTTTTATCATAGGGACCATCCTAAGTGCCTGCTCCGGTAGAAGCAGTCAGAATACCGAGAAGACCGGAGACAATGCTCCAGGGCCGACAGAGCAGGCCGAGACGAAGAAGGAGAAAATCCGTGTCGTATTGGATTGGACTCCGAACACCAACCATACCGGGCTATATGTAGCACAGGCTAAGGGTTATTTTAAGGAAGCCGGACTCGAGGTAGAAATCCTACAGCCCCCGGAGGGTAGCACCACCTCTCTGATTGCTGCAGGAGGTGCCGAATTTGGTATCAGCTTCCAGGATACCATCGCCCCGGCCTTCGCCTCCGACAGTCCGATGCCGATTACCGCTGTGGCAGCCATCCTTCAGCACAACACCTCAGGAATCCTATCCTTAAAGGATAAGGGAATTGATACACCGAGTAAGATGGCCGGTCATAGCTACGCTACCTGGGATTCACCGATCGAGCTGGCAATCATCAAGAAAATCGTTGAGGATGACGGTGGAGCTTATAAGGATATCAAGCTGATTCCGAATACCGTAATCGATGTAGTCACCGCACTTCAGACTGATATCGATTCAGTATGGGTATTCTATGCCTGGGACGGTATCGCAACTGAGGTGGCAGGTCTTGAAACAAATTATCTGAACTTTGCTGACTATGGGACTGAGCTGGATTATTACAGTCCTGTGATCATAGCAAATAATGATTTCCTTACCAAGCAGCCGGAGACAGTGCGAAAATTCCTGGAGGCTACACGCCTCGGCTACGAATATGCCATAGAACATCCGGAGGAGGCAGCGGATATCCTACTGGAAGCAGTTCCGGAGCTGGACGAAGCACTGGTAAAGGCAAGCCAGAATTGGTTGGCAGACCAATATAAGGCAGAGGTAGATCAATGGGGTTATATCAATCCCACAAGATGGGATGCCTTCTATGCCTGGTTATCTGAAAACCAGCTGATTGAACAGGAAATTCCCGCCGGAACCGGCTTTACGAATGAATTCTTAAGTAAGTAAACAATCTAAGGAGGAGCCATGGAGAAATTAACTGCCAACCATATCACCGTAAGCTTCGGAGCAGAAAAGATTATCGATGACATCTCAATCGAGCTGATGCAGGGAGAATTGGTCTGCCTGCTGGGAGTCAGTGGTGCGGGCAAGACCACCCTATTCAATGTGATATCGGGGCTACTGGTCCCCAATCAGGGCACTGTGGTGTTGGATGGCAAAGAGATCACCGGACAAGCGGGTAGGGTCAGCTATATGCTGCAAAAGGATCTTCTGCTCCCCTTTAAAACCATCGTAGATAATGTCTCCCTCCCCCTGGTTATCCGCGGGATGAAGAAAGCTACCGCCAGAGCAGAAGCCGCAAAGCATTTTAAAGAATTTGGCCTGGAGGGAACTGTGAGGAAGTACCCACATCAGCTCTCGGGAGGGATGAGGCAGCGGGCTGCCCTGCTACGGACCTACCTCTTCTCCGATCAGGTAGCCTTATTGGATGAGCCCTTCAGTGCCCTGGATACCATTACCAAGGGAACTATGCACGAATGGTATCTGGAGGTCATGGAGCGAATCAAGCTCTCCACCCTGTTCATCACTCACGACATAGATGAAGCCATTTATCTGTCTGACCGTATTTATATTATGTCAGGCAAGCCGGGACAGATCACCAAGGAAATCCACATCAGGGAGCCCCGCCCCCGTAGCAAGGACTTCATGATCAGCAAGGAATTTATGGCTTATAAAAAGCAGATCCTGGATGTGTTGAATTCATAATGCCGGGCCATATCATAACCTATTAACCTGCGTTTACCATTATGTTTAAATGAAATTCATATAAGCGATCCCTA